>JBFWRV010000011.1:0-107771 GCA_050248715.1 Hyphomicrobiaceae bacterium
ATGGCGGATGGGGAGGGATTCGAACCCCCGGTGAGCGTGAGCCCACGCCGGTTTTCAAGACCGGTGCCTTAAACCACTCGGCCACCCATCCACGCTTGCGAATCAATCGCGGGTCAACGGCGGCGGCCGGACCAATCCCGTATTCGCCACAGGGTCGCCGCCGAGCCATTGCATCACCGCGTCTATCGCGTTTGCGGCTGTGCTGTCATCCTTCTTGAAGAGATGCGCGTGTTGAACAGATGCGCATGGACCTCGAGGGGTTGCGTTGGCGTCCCGCTCAGGATCCGTGTCCCTGCGCTCTCGATCTTTGGCGGGGGATAGCGGCGGCAGCCCTGTGTGACAAGGCCGCCGTCTCGTCCACGCGCTGATGCCCGCTGGGGGTGTACGATGGGCGTGGTCAGGAGGCTGCCGGCGCCGGCAGGTTCTGGCGCACGGGAAGAGCGGCGAGATACTCCCTCACCTCCGCCGAAGGAATCACGTCCGCATATTTGCAGTTGAGATCGAAAAGATTCATGGCGTGGCTCGCCTGGAAGCGGTCGAACGCCGTCTCCTCGGGGATCACGACCTTGAAGTTGAAGGAATAGGCGTCGACAGCCGTCGCGCGCAGGCACCCCGACGTGGTGCAGCCGGTCAGAATGAGCGTGTCGACGTCGAAGAAGTTCAGATGGCTCATGAAGATGGTGCCGAAGAAGCATGACGGCTTGCGCTTGCCGATGCGGATGTCCTGCGGGCGTGGCGCCAAGGGTGCAACGGTTTGCGTCGCGTGCGTGCCCTCGAGCACGGTGCGCTCGGTGCCGCGATGGTTCTTGCCGACCTGTACGCCGCTGTCGATGAGGTCGGGTCGGCGGGCACTCTCGGTGTAGAAGACGGGTATGTTCTTTTCGCGCGCGAGGTGAAGGAGGGGCACGATGTGTTCCACCGCCGCCCAGGCTTCCGCACCGCAATGGGTGCGGTATTGCTTGAGGCCTTCGAGGATGTCCTCGGGCTTGTCGCCGCAGAAATTGTATTGGACATCGATGATGAAGAGCGCCGGACGTGTTCCGAAGCCGCCGCGCTTGCCGTAGCCCGCCTTGGCATAGACCTGCTTGTCGCGCTCGGTCAGAAAATCGTCCCAGATCCGTTTGGTCATCGTCGAAGCTCGCTCTTTTCTCAACGTCGATGCAGATACCGCCCGCTCGGTGCGGCGCGTGCCTCCGGGTCGACGATGCCGTCGATTGCGAGAGTGCGGCCGCGCAGGATCGTGCAAACCGGCGCGCCCTTGAAGCGCATGCCTTCGTAGGGCGAGTAGTCGGAGAAGGACTCCTGTGTCGCCGCATCGACCAAGACCTCGCGGTCCGGATCGACGACGACGAAATCCGCGTCCATGCCGACGGCGATGCGGCCCTTGCCGGCGATGGCGTAGAGGTCGGCGACGTTGGCGCTGGTGACGGCGGCGATGCGCTCTATGGGCAGGCCGCGTTTGTGCACGCCTTCATGAATGAGGATCGGCAGGAGCACGCCGATACCGGGGAATCCGGCACTGGCCTTCCAGATGTCGGGTCCTTTCGTCTCGCGCTTGCGTGGCACATGATCCGACCCGACGGTCGTGACGGCGCCGTCACGGATGCCTTCCCACAGAGCCTCGACATCCCCCTGTGATCGAAGCGGCGGATTGACCTTGCCGAGGAACCCGACGGGCGAGCGGTTGGTCAGCGCGAGATAATGAGCGCAGGTCTCGACGTGGATCGGCGCGCGGCCGGGCTTGCGCGCGCGGCGCACAATGTCGAGGCTCTCCGCGCTCGACATGTGCACGATGTTCACGGGGCACTCGGCCTTTTCGCCGAAATAGACGACGCGGAAGACGTTCTCCGCCTCGAGAAAGCCGGGGCTCTGCTCGTCCCATGCGGCCAGGTCGTTGCGTCCGGCGGCCTTCAAGGGTTCACGAAAAACCGGGATGACCTCGACGTTCTCGCAATGCACGCCTACGACGCCGTTCGGAATGCGTGCCGCCTGCAGCATGGCTGCATAGAGCAGCCCGTCGTCGATTTCGGTGAATCCCTTGGCCGCCCCCGGGGCGCCCTTGTACATCAGGTAGACCTTTACCGAGGTCACGCCGAATTCGCGGGCGCATTCGGGCAGCGTCTCGACGTGCAGGCGGCTGGTGACGCCGAAGTGGAACCCGAAATCGATGAGCGACTGGCGCTCGCCACGCTCGCGCCACGGCCCGGTCGATTGGCGCAGATCGTTCGAACGGTGGAAGGTGAGCAGGCCGGTCACGCCGCCCACTGCGGCCGAACGCGACTCGGTGAGAAAATCGGTCTCGTTCGAGCCGAAGCCGATATGGGTGTGCGGATCGATCAGGCCGGGCATGACCCACTTGCCGCGGCAGTCCACGGTCTGGCGCGCCCTCGCCTGCTCCCCCGGCGCGAGCAGCGCTGCAATGCGGCCGTCTCGGACGGCGATCGAGCCGGTCCGCACGCCGGCGTTCGGGAAGACGAGCTCGCCGCCAGACAGCAACAGGTCGAAGGTCATGTGCGCTCCACTACGAGGAGGGTGTGCGGCCGGCAGCGGGGCCCGTGAACGATGCAAGCACCTCGGCCATGAGGCCGCCGCTGCGCAGGCAGGTGCGCTCGCTGCGTGTCGAGACGTCGGCAGAAACCCGGAAGGTCTTCGAGCCGCGCGCGCTGCGGGCGACGACGGTTGCGGGCGCCATGCCGTCGACGGCGTCGGCCAGCCCCTCGATCGCAAACTCCTCGGCGCCGTCGAGCCCGAGCTGGCGCCAGCCCTCACCGGCGGCGAAGCGCAAGGGGATCACGCCCATGCCGATGAGATTGGAACGATGGATGCGCTCGTAGCTTTCCGCGATCACGGCACGCACCCCGAGCAGGGCCGAACCCTTTGCCGCCCAGTCCCGACTGGAGCCCATGCCATAGTCCTTGCCGCCGAGCACGATCGCGGGAATGCCGCGCGACTGGTAGGTTCTCGCCGCTTCGTACACGCTGAGGATGTCGCCGTCAGGTAGAAGGCGGGTCCACCCACCCTCGCGCCCGGGTGTGAGAAGGTTCTTGATGCGCAGATTGGCGAAGGTCGCCCGCGCCATCACTTCATGATTGCAGCGGCGGCCGACATAGGTGTTGAAGGCAGACTGCCTGACGCCTAATCCGACCAGGTACTGCCCGGCCTGACTGTCGAGGGGTATCTCGCCACTCGGCGAAATATGGTCGGTTGTCAGAGAGTCGCCATAGAGGCCGAGAACCCTCGCACCCGCGATCCGGGAGGGCAGGCCGGCCCGCGCGCGCTCCTGCGCCAGGGCAAGAAAGGGTGGCTCGAGAAGATAGGTCGAGTGTGGGTCCCAGGGGAACAGGGTGCCCGTCGGTGCCTCGAGGTCGTCCCACATGGCGCTCGACGGCGACCCGGCGTAGACATCCCTGAACAGCCGCGGTTCGCCGGCCCTGACGATGAGCGCGGCGATTTCGCCGGGCTGCGGCCAGAGATCGGCGAGTCGCACAGGTTTGCCGTCGATGCCGGTCCCGAGGGGCTCCCGCTCCAGGTCGATGTCGATGCGCCCCGCGAGCGCGAAGGCAACGACCAGCGGCGGCGACATGATGTAGTTGGCCCGGATCTGCCGGTGTATGCGGCCGTCGAAATTGCGGTTGCCGGATAGTGCAGCCGTTGCCACGAGATCGGAGCGGTCGATGGCCGCCGCCATGGCCGGCAGCAGGGGACCGGATTTGCCGCTGCAGGTCGTGCAACCATAGCCGACCACGCCGAAGCCAAGCGCCTCGAGCGGGGCAAGCAGGCCGAGGTCGGCGAGATATCGGGTGACCACGCGCGAGCCCGGCGCCAGTGACGTCTTCACCCACGACGGCACGGAGAGGCCGGCGGCGACGGCGTTGCGGGCGATGAGCCCGGCAGCGATCATCACCGCCGGGTTCGAGGTGTTCGTGCAGGCCGTGATCGCCGCAATGGCGAGGCTGCCATGTCCGATGCGAACCGGGCCCCGCGGCGTTTCGATCTCGGTAGTCTGCCCGGGCGTAACCGCGAAGCCGCCCTCCGCCATCGGTTGCGCGAGCTTCGCGCGGAAGTCGGCCGCAACCGCCGGAAGATCGAGCCGGTCCTGCGGCCGTCGCGGCCCGGCAACGCTGCGGGTCACGCGCGCCAAGTCGATCTCGATGAGCCTGGAGTAGGCGGGCCGGCGGGCGGCGGGGAGGCGAAAAAGGTCGTTGGCGACGGCATAAGCCTTCACGAACGCGGCGTGCTCCGGCGTGCGGGTGAGGGCGAGGTAGGCGATCGTCGCGTCGTCGATGGGGAAGTAGGCGGCGGTCGCCCCGTATTCCGGCGCCATGTTCGCCAGCGTCGCCCGCTCCGGAACCGGAAGCAGATCGACACCGGGCCCGACATATTCCACCACCGCGGCGACCACCTGCTCGCGCCGCAGCCGTTCGGTGACGTGCAGGACGAGGTCGGTTGTGGTGGCACCGGGAGGAAGCGCACCTTCAAGACGCACGCCGACGAATTGCGGGACTGGAAAGACGTAAGGCTGGCCGAGCATGGCGGCCTCGGCCTCGACGCCGCCGACGCCCCAGCCCAGCACGCCGATTCCGTTGATCATCGGCGTGTGCGAATCCCCGCCGATAACGAAATCGGGATAGGCGACCGCGCCGCTCGGCCCTTCGGTCCGCGTCACGACGGTGGCAATGTGCTCGAGATTCACCTGATGGATGATGCCGGTACCGGGCGGGAAGATGCGCACCGATTTGAAGGCCTGCTGGGCCCATTTCAGGAAGCGATAGCGCTCGCCGTTGCGCTCGAACTCGCGCCGCATGTTGGCCGCCATCGCGTCGGGCGCGGCGGATACGTCCACCTGCAGCGAGTGATCGACGATCACGTCGACCGGCACGCGCGGCTCGACGGCTTCCGGACGGCGGCCCGCGCGTGCCACGGCGTCCCGCAGTGCCGCCAGATCCAAGAGAACAGGGAGGCCGCTGGAGTCCGGGAGGATGACGCGGCCGACTCGCAAAGGCACGCCAGCACCGATATTGCGCTCCCAGTGGATCATGGCGGCAACGTCATCGTCGCCCGCACCGCCCTGCCCGGCCCGGCGGCTGCGTTCAAGGTTCTCGACGAGGATGCGACAGGCGAAGGGAAGATCATTGACGTCGCGGCCGGCCCGAGCGATGGCGGGCGCGATGCGGACAAAGCCGATCTCGAGGCCGTCAGCCGTCAGAGTGTCGTAGCGACGCACGAAACCTGCCTCCCGCTCCTGCAACGCCGTGCGGCGGCTGCTGCAAGGTTGGTTGACGCTCGCAGATTGTCACCTGACGACCGGCCCATGCTCTTGAAGCTGCCATGTGACGTCAAACACGGAATTCTCCGGCATCGTTCCAGACGTCCTGACGGAGGATCAGGCCGCCACTGATCTCGAAGCGATCGATGAAGCGGATGCCTGTGAAATCCCGGCCATCGAGCCAGCGGCCGTGGAGCGCGCCACGAACATAGACAACCGCACAATCATCGCCGATGCACGCATCGCATGCTTCGATGGTCTTGCCAACGTGGTGATAGCGCCGCGCGGAGCCGGCAACGATATCAGCGAGGCTATTGCGTGCGGCACCGCCGGGAAAGATGAACACGGCATCTTGATGGACGAGGCGCGAGGCCCCCTCGAGATCTCGCTGCTCCATAAGGGCAAGATAGCGCCGGGCGATGCCGACGGCTGCGGCACGCCGAGCCTGCAGATCTGACCACATCGACGGTCTCCCAGTCATCAGCATCTTGCGCGCTCGAGCGGCGCCCTGTGTCTTGCGGCCGGCACGTCGCTATCCGTCAATCGTCATTTGCAGCGCGTGCTTGAACGATGATGCGACGCGCAGGCTTCAGCATCGGCAAGGCGATGACGACGACAATGGCCGCGAGGACGGCGAGCGCGATGGGGCGCGTCAGCAGGAACTCTGGTGCGCCCCGGCTCATCATCAGGGATTGGCGCAGCGCCAACTCGATCGGCTGGCCGAGCACGAAGGCCAGAATGAGCGGGGCCGTGTCGAACTCCAGCTTCCGCAGGACATAGCCGGCGACGCCGAATACCAGCAGCATGACGACGTCGAACAGGTTGTTGTTGATCGAGTAGGCGCCGATCAGCATGAACAGGATCAGAGAAGGAAACAGCACGCGATAGGGCACCCTCAGGAGCTGAACCCAAACGCCGACCAGCGGCAGGTTCAACACCAGCAGCATGACGTTGCCGACATACATGGACGCGACGACGCCCCAGAAAATCTGCGGGTTCTTCTCGATCATCAGGGGGCCCGGCGCCACGCCGTGCAGCACCAGCGCGCTGAGCAGAATTGCGGTCACGGGGTTGCCGGGCAGGCCGAGGGTAAGGAGCGGGATGAAGGCGCCGGCGGCTCCGGCATTGTTGGCGGCCTCGGGCCCGGCGACGCCTTCAATTGCACCTTTCCCGAAGCGGGAGGGGTCCTTGGCTACGTGCTTCTCGACCGCATAGGAGATGAAGGAGGCAAGCGTCGCTCCCCCGCCCGGCAAAAGGCCGATCAGGAATCCGAGCCCGGATCCGCGCAGGATCGGCGCGGCCGACAGACGCCAATCCTCGCGCGTCGGCAGGAGGTTCTTGATGGGTACGTGGTCGACGGTCCGCGCCTGGAGGCGTTCAAGATTGTGAAGCACCTCGCCGAGCCCGAAGAGTCCCATGGCGACCGTCACGACGCTGATGCCGTCGAGGAGCTCCGGCATCCCGAACGTGAACCGAGGCACCCCCGTGACGGCATCCTGGCCGACGAAACTCAACGCAAGGCCGGCGCAGATCATGATGCCGGATTTCACCGGCGAGGCTTTCGACAGAACGAGGAGAACCGCAAAGCCGAGCGCCATCAGAATGAAGAATTCGGGCGGCCCGAAGCGGATCGCGAAGTTGATCAGCGGCACGCTGACAAGGCCGATGGCGACGGCCCCGAGCGTTCCGGCGATGAAGGATGCGATGGCGGCCATGCCGATTGCCACGCCGGCGCGGCCGTTGCGGGCCATCTGATAGCCGTCGATGCAGGTCACGACGCTCTGCGCCTCGCCCGGAATATTGACGAGGATGGCGGTGGTCGAGCCGCCGTAGCACGTGCCGTAGTAGATGCCGGCGATCATGATAATCGCGGTCACCGGGTCGAGCCCGAGAGTCAGGGGCAGGAGCATGGCGATCGCAGCCGTCGGCCCGATGCCAGGAAGGACGCCGATCATCGTGCCGATAAAGGCACCGAGGAGGCTGAACAGAAGGTTCTGGGGCTGCAGAACGGACGCGAAACCTGCGAGGAGGCCCTCCATCACCCACCCCACACCGAGCCGGCGGGCAGCGGTACGCCAAGGGCCTTCACGAACAAGATGTGGGCCGCGACCGCGGTCAGGAGACCGCCGAGCATCGCCATTGGCGACCACGGCTTTTCCGAGCCGAGGCCGGCGAGCACCGCCATGAGGACCGCCGAGCTCAGGAGGAATCCGAGCGTCGGCACGGCGAGGATGAAGGCGAGGATGGCTGCGATCGTCACCGCGATCCTGATGGCCGATCCGCGCTCTGCCGGTTCCTCCGGAGGAGTGCCCTCCCCCGGAGAAGCCGCTATGCCCGATTTTCCACGTCCATTTGCGACGAGTAGAATCGAGAGGATGATCAACCCCCAGAGCGCCGCCTTCGCCAGCGCCCCGGGCCCGGGAACGAGTACCGAGCCCATCTCGAGATCGGCCCCGACGTAGAGAGAGGCGATGCCGAAGGCGAGGAAGGCTATGCCGCTGAGGGTGCTCCGGACGGCTGTGCTCATGGCTTCAGCAAGCCAACCTCCCCGAGAAGCCCCTTGAGGAAGGTGTTTTCTTCAACGAGCACTTTCTTGAAATCGGCACTGTTGAGAAAATCGACCTCGGTCTGCGTTCTCTCAACGAGGGTCTGCAGCGCCGGCGCCTTGAGTGCGTTGGCAAGGGCCTGCTCGAGCTTCGCGACCACCGCGGGAGGGGTGCCGGCCGGTGCCCAAATCCCCGTGTTGGGAGGCAGGACCAGGTTGACGCCGCCCTCTTTGAAGGTCGGGACGTCAGGCAGTATCTTGGCGCGCTCTCCGCCGAATTGGGCGAGGGCAACGAGGCGCTTCCCCTCCACCTGCGGCATGATGGCCTGAGCAAAGCCGGTGCCGAGGTCGACGGAACCTCCGACGGCCGCTGCGACGGCCGGAGCCGCGCCTTGGAAGGGGATGTGGGTGAGCTTGATCCCGGCTGCGCGGGCAAGAGCCTCCCCGGCCAGATGCGTCGCGCCGCCTGTTCCCGCCGATGAGTAGCTGACCTTTCCGGGATTGGCTTTCGCGTAGGCGATCATCTCCTGCAATGTCTTGAAGGGTGCATCCGCGCGCGCGGCGATGACATTCGGCCCGACGCTGATGCGGGCAATCGGTTGCAAGTCGTCGAAACCGTAGGGAAGGCGGGTTTGATGGGGAGCGCTCGTCTGCACGGCGCTCACGGCGAAGAGCAGCGTGTGCCCGTCGGGCTTGGATCGGGCGACGAAGCCGGCACCCACCGAACCGCCGCCGCCGGTCTTGTTTTCCACCACGACCGTCTGGCCGAAAGCTTTTTCCAGCTCCGTGGCGAGCCCCCGCGCGACCTGGTCGGTCCCCGGCGCGTAGGGCACGATGATGGTGATCGGCTTGTCGGGAAAAGCGCGGACGGGAAGCGCCCAGCTCGCAAGAAGGACCGTCGCAGCCATGAGCGTGATTGTGCGTCTATTCATCGTTCTCTCCCAGAATCCCAAAGGTCTGTATGGTCCGTCAGCGATGGTGTCCGGCCGGGCATCCCCTACTGCGCACGTCCAGGGCGGCGCCGCGTCCGGCGAGATAGCCGAGGCCGAGCGCGCCCAAGAGACCGTTGCCCGAGCAATAGCCGGCCCCCCCCTGCCGCCCGCTCACCCCCGCGGCAGCACCGCCGCCGGCATAGAGGCCCGGTATGGTTGCTCCGTCGGCGCGAAGCACGCGTCCGTTGCCATCGACGGACAGGCCCCCCTGCGTGTGGAATATGGCCGGCGCGATCCGGGTCACTACGTACGGAGGCCGGAGTACGTACGGGGGCCAGAGTTGAGCGTCGCCCCACTGCTGGCGCCCAAAGGGATCGCGCGCCTCGCCTCGAGAGGCCCGCTCGGCTACCTCGAAGGTTGCCTGCAGCATCTCGACCGGGCATCCGCAGACTGTCGCGACCCCGGCCAAGTCGGCGCATTCGTGACAGCCGCCATGGGCAACGAGCTCGGCAAAGTCCGGCTGCCCGGCCGCGGTGGTGTTCCGGATGCGGCTGTCGTAGATCGCGAAGGTGGGGCTGTTGCGGCGCATGGCTTCGGCCCCAAATGCGGAATACCCCCGCGTCTCGTCGCCGAACCGCAGACCGTTCCCATCAACGATGAAGCCGCCCTTTTCGATCACGGTCCAGGTGACGAGGGCGCCTTGCGGCTGCGCGATGCCGGCATGAGCCTGATAGGCGCCCAGGTTGGCGAAGGCCGCACCCAGTTGCTCGCCCCAGAGGATCGCCTCGCCCTCGCTCCCGAGCGCTCCGAAATAGGTGGCCTCGGCGATCTCCGGACAAAAGCGGCGAAGAAGCTCCTTGTTTCCTCCAAAGCCATTGGTGGCGAGGACGACCGCACCCGCCCGCATCCGGGTCTTCGTTCCGTCCCGGGACGATGTGAGAACGCCGGTCACGCGGTCGCCGTCGACGAGGAGGGCACTGACCGGGTTGCCGAATGCGACCGGTATGCCCGACCGCTCGACCGCGGCCCAGAGATCGTCGACGAGATCGCGACCGCGACGCGACGGCGGGGCGTGGAGGCGGTTCACGCTGTGGCCGACATGCCGGTACTGGGACACGAGCTCGAGATTTGCCCCGACCTCGTCGACGAGCCACTCGACCATTTCGGCCGAGATTCCCGTCAAGGCATCCACGAGAGGCTCGGCATCATGGGGCCCTGTCACGCGCCGCAGGTCGGCGGCAAAGCGGGCAGCATCGTCATGGATGCCGGCGTCGCGCTGAAACCTGGTGCCGGCCGCCGGGATGGAGCCGCTGCTCAGCACCGTGTTGCCGCCAAGGCGGTCCAATTTCTCGACGATCGCAACATCAGCTCCGTGTGCCGCCGCCGCGAGGGCGGCGACGAGCCCGCAACCGCCGGCGCCAACCACGAGGGCGTCGACTTCGGCATCGAAGGTGTGCTCGTCCGATCCGAGGACGGCGGCCCGGGGACTGTGTCCGGCCGCCGCGGCTGCAAGGCGAGGGGTCGTCATTCGGCGGCGTCCCGGCCGTACTTGGCTGTGAGCCGGTCGACCGTCAGGAGACGTTGCTCCAATCGCCTGGCTTCATCGAACCCCATGAGGCTCCAGATCTCCTCGATCCCAACCAGGAGGTCGGGCCGGTCCTGGGGAACACCGGTTCGCAGCACCTCCTGCAAGACCGCGAGGGCTTGTTGCATCCCTTTCAAGGCGGCAGCCGGCAGCATCCGAGGCAGGCTGACGCGGCGGACACCGAGCTCCCTCAGCCTGGGGATGGAGAAGAGGGGCGTGGTAGGACGCGAGCGGATACCGAAACCCATATTGATGGAAACCGGGATGCCGGCCGCTTCGACGATACGCGCGACCTGCTCCTCGGATCTGACGGCGTCAGGGAAGATCAGGTCGGCCCCCGCCGCGGCATAGGCTTTGACGCGATCCAGGGTCGAATCGAGTCCCTCGGTTGCGAGTGCGTCGGTGCGAGCAACGATCACGAACGCGTCGTCGCGCCGAGCGAGGCAGGCTGCCTCGATCTTCTTCACCATCTCGTCGCGCGGAACCACCTCCTTGCCGGGCATGTGGCCGCAGCGCTTCGGGCTCGCCTGGTCCTCGATGTTGAGGCCCGCGATTCCGGCTTCCTCGAAGAGCTGCACGGTGTAGTGCACGTTGAGCGGGTTGCCATACCCAGCGTCGGCATCGGCCGTGACCGGGATCGAGACCGACCGGGCCAGGTGCCTGCAATGGTCGACGTTGTCGCTAAGACCGAGAAAGCCGAGATCCTCAAGTCCAAGGATTGCGTTTGCGATGGCGGCGCCGCTGGTCGCGGCCGTCTTGAAGCCGGCCGCCTCCACGAGGCGCGCGCTGTAACCGTCGTAGATCCCGGGCGAGATGATGAATTCGCCGGAAGCGATCAGAGATCGGAGCTTCTGGGCAGATGCTGTCACGCGGCCATCCTTTCAAGCCACGTCGAGATGCGGCATCGGGCGGGAATCCTGCTCCCCGATGTGACGGGTGAGGTTTTGCGCGGCGCGCTGGATATGCGACCGCATGAGGGACTCGGCGAGCGCCGCGTCGCGGTGCTTGATCGCCTGGAGGATCTGCCAGTGCTCGATCCAGGCCTGGTCATGCCGATCGGGCATTGACCCGGATAGGCGGCGGTACATCCGACAGAGGTGATAGAGATCGCCGCACAGGGCATCGATCAATCGCTTGTTGCCGCTCGCCCGGACGATCCGCTCGTGGAAATCGAAAGCGCGGGTCCCCCCCGGTCGGCCAGCGGCGTCGAGTTCCGACGCCAGCGCGTCGACCTCGTCGGCGCCCATCTCTCTGGCGGCAAGGCGGCAGGCGAAGCCCTCGAGCGCCTCCCGCATCTGGAACAGCTCGACCAGCGCGTTCGGAGTGAGGTCGACGACGCGAGCTTTGGAGAAGGCCTCGCGCGTCACGAGTTGGATGCCCTGCAGCCGCCGGATCGCTTCTCGCACAGGGCCGCGGCTTACCCCGTACTGAGCGGCCAGGGCCGATTCGTTGATGATGGACCCTGGCGCAATCTCGCCGCGATAGATCGAGCCGAGGACGCGATCGAAAACCTCGTCCCCCAGCGTCGACTGTCTAGCATCGCCGTTGTTCATCGCGCTAATGTCCGCTGTTGCACATGAATGTCAACAGTTATGGCTGGAGAGTTGCGGATTTTCGTATCAATCTCGCTCATAGTGTTGACAATTTGACAGTGATGTCGACATTCTGGTGCCTGAGGATGTGTCCAATGACTCTTGGCGTCGCGCCGGGCCAGTATCGCTTGCCGAGCTGTAGGATGGGGCGGATCGCGGCGTCAGCCGCCGCCTCGCATGGCCACACCACAGCCATCAGCCAGGCAACGCCGACCTTGCGAGAATTTGGGGGTCCCGGACCTGCGCCGGCTGGAACCGTGGCGACGCGTCGACCGCGTGCGCGTGCTGTTGGCTTCAAAGAATGCCCCGGTGCCGCACGGCCCGATAACCCCTTGCGACGCTCGCACGGGCGGGCGGTGCGTCCGAGGACGCCGCGACTGCTCTTTCAATTTCGCGCTTGGCCACGTGCTCAGGGGCTTGGCCGGGTCTGCACGCCATGATGTTCGGGGCGCGGCGCGACATCGAGTAGAAATCCGGGAGCGGCCGATCTTCCCCAGCGGGGCAGCAGGTTTTCGTGTGGCTGCGGGCAATCTCCGGGCCATGGAGGCGATGGAACTGTGAGCAAGACGGACATGACCTATATCGAGGAGCTGGCGCGTTTCAGTGCCGACCTCAGCTTCGAAGCACTACCGCCCGAGGTTGTGCTGAGGGCGCGCCAGATCCTTCTCGACAGCACCGGTGCAATCGTCGCGGGTCTTCGCGAGGCGGAGTTCCAGAACATCAGGGCGCGGCTTATGCGCCAAGGGTCGGGGCCGGCCCTGATTGCCCTTCTTCTCGGCTCGGCGGGGGTCGCTATCGAGCTTGACGAGGGCTGCGCCGCGAGCCGCGGTCATCCCGGCATCCATGTCGCGCCGGCGCTTCTCGCCGAAGCTTTCGCAGGCGGGCACGACCTTGCCGCGATCCTGGTCGCCCTTGTTGCCGGGTACGAGACGGCCGCGAGGCTTGGCCGCGCGACGACCTTCAGGGCGGGGATCCACCCGCACGGGACATGGGGGGTCTGTGGGGCGGCGGTGGCCACGGGAAAGCTTCGCGGGTTCGACGCCAAGGCTCTTGCCCTGGCGATCAAAATAAGTGCTGCGATGCCGATCGCGACCAACTACGAAGCCGTGCACCAGGGCACGACGGTGCGCCACCTCTGGTCGGGTCTCGGTAATTTCAACGGGATCGTTGCCGCCGACCTTGCAGCGTCGAGCTTCACCGGCCCCGCCGACATGCCGGCGCGCGTGTTCGGCGAAACCCTCGGCATCGCCTTCGATCGCGACAGCGTCGGACGGGACCTCGGCCGGCACTTCATGATGCTCGGCAACTACTTCAAGACGTATGCATGCTGCCGGCACGCCCATGCGAGCGTCGATGCCATGCGGGCCATTCTTGACCGAGAGCCGGTCGAGGTTGCGGCCATCGCAGCCATCCGGGTCGGCACCTACGGTCGGGCGGTCGACGCAACCGGACGGCCAGGGATGCCGGAGACCACGCTGGGTGCGAAATTCTCCATCCCCTACATTCTCTCCGCCTATCTCAATCGCGGACATCTCGAGCACGAGTCCTTCGAACGCCCGACCTTGACCGATCCGACCGTTGCCGCTCTGTCCGGACGCGTGGTCGTCGAGGAGGAGCCGGCCTTCACGGCCATGCTGCCCGCGACTCGCGCGGCGCGGGTCACGATTGATCTGAGGGATGGTCGGTCTCTCGTCGGCGAAGCGAAGGGCAGCCGCGGCGATCCGCACGATGCGCTCACAAGCGACGAGGTCGTTGCGAAATTCCTTGGTCTTGCGACGCCGAGCCTGGGACGCGATCAGGCGAAACGGATTGCCGAGACGGTGATGCTCGCAACCGGCGGCCTTTACGAGGTGAGCTGGCTGGCGCCGCTGCTGGGCGCCGAAGCGGCAAGCCGGGGCTTGGCCTAGCAGGCGCGTGCAGCCACCGGAAAGGCACCCTCGCCCGTCGCTTCTTCGGGCTGGCGAGAGACCGCCTCCGAGAAATCGGCGGCCCAATGTGCTGCAGATCACCGCACACGCGCGGCCGAGCCATCATTGTTCCGTGGCCGATGCGCCCCGATCAGCCGATTTGGCAGGTGGGGCGTGCCCGCGGGCGTCTATCGCGGCGCTGCGATGGTCTCGGCAGGAGCCGGAACGTGTGCCGCAGGAAACAGCCACGGTGAGTATTCTGAGCAACTCTCGCTCTGAAACAGAACGCAGCGCCAACGGCGCTATGGCGCCGGCAGGAGGTTTCTCATGCACTACCGCGCGCTGAAGCCAGCGCTTTATGTCCTGGGCTTGATTTCGTCCAACGCCGCGTGGGCCGCATCAGGTCCGACCGGCACCTGGATCGACCACACGGGCCGCGGTGCCGTCGAGATCACAGAATGTGGAGCCAATCTTTGCGGTCGCCTGGTCTGGTTGAAGGACGAGGCCAACAAGAAGGGCTGCGGCTTGCAGATCATCGGCAACGCCAAGCCGGTCGGCAATGACAGGTGGGACGGGGGATGGATACTCGACCCCGAGAAGAACGCAAAGTACAGCGTCGAACTGAAACCTGTCGGAGCCGACAAGCTGCGTGTGCTCGGCTACATGGGTTCAAAGTTGTTCAGCGAAACAATGATCTGGAAGCGCGCGCCGGCGGATCTCAAAAGATGTGACGATGCCGAGCCCATCGTCACGGCCTCGCCGGCCTCTCGCGAAGAGAAGGCGGCACCTGCTCGGGCGCAAGAGGTCGCGCCGAAACCCTCCGCCGATGCCAACAGAAGGAAGTCCCGCGATGCGACCGGCGGCAAGACGGCTCGTTCCGCGGAAAAGGGGCGCGATTGCAAGAAGTATTTCCCGCAGATCGGCGAGGTGCTTGCAGTGCCCTGCGATCGCTAGGCTGGCATTTGCGAAATTCGTCGCAGTGTGCGGCATCGCATTGAGGACTCGATTTGCGATTTGTCGGGCGGAAGCCAAGCCAACGATCCCGTGTGACTGAGATGGCAAGGGCTTTACCGTTCGTCAGGGAGCAAGGGTGCGGGTTCCTCGATCATCACCCGCGGCGGTCCTGACCCGATAGGTCGCGACAGCGGTCATGCAGGATGGCCGGGGCGGCGGTCCTCGCTCATGTCCGGAAAAACGTGCTGGCCGGAGGTGTCGAGCGGGAGCGCCTCCACCCACAGCACATGTGCGAGCGGCAGGGCCGCATAGAGGTGCGGGAAGAGATCACCGCCGCGAGATGGTTCCCATTTGAGCGCCGGGCCCAGGGCGTCGGCATCGATGGCAGCGAGAACGAGCCCGTCGATGCCGGCGAAATATCGCGCGGCGGTCTCTGCAACCTGGTCGGACGTGGAGAAGTGGATGTAGCCGTCCCGGCGGTCGACGGCCGAGCCGTGGAACTGCGCCGTCTGCTGGGCCTCCTCCCACTCCGCCGCCGACACAATCTTGAAGATCACACGCATTGCATTCGCCCCAATTCCCGCGTCGAATCATATCATCAAGGACACACAGCAACGGCCGAGTATGGGTGTCATGCGCAATGTTGTCGTCGATGTGGTTCCGGCTGTCACCGTAGCGCTTGCGGCGTTCGTGGCGGCTTGGCCGGCCTACGCCATCGTGCGGCGCGCAAAGCCCGGGCGGGCGCGCAGTGCCATCGGCTACCTCGTCGGCTTCTTCGCAGGGCTCGCCGCGACCTGGGTCATGGTGGGCCTGGCTGGCGCAAGGGCGCCCGAGCCGGGCACGATCGTCACCGCCGGGATGCTCGCGTCGTTCATCGCGCCCTTCATCGGCCTCGTGCACGCGAAGCTGCGCGGGCCGGCGCGGCGGCGGGGACGGCGCTTCGATGCCGCCGGACGGCCCTATGCGGTGCGCCAGTTCTGACTTCGGGCGCGTGTATCCGTAGGAACTGCGGCTCCTGGCCGGCGCGGCAGAATGCAATCTGAGAATTCCAGATGTCGCGGAGCTGCACGATGCGCGCGCTGTTTCATCGCACGGTCTTGGCTAGCGCTGCGGTGATCGCGGCCCTCGCCGTGGCGCCTCACGCAACGTACGCCGCCATGGCGCTGTGCGAGCCCTCGCTGGCGGGTGCGGCCATCGAGGATAAGACCGAGCTGCAGGCCAAGCGGCTGGCGCTCGAGAGCTGGGTCGCGGGTGCCCGAAAACTGGGTGTCCAGTACTCGCTGGGGCTTGGCCTGGGACCGGCAACTCACGTGCACGCGGACCGAGGCCGGCCGCCATCGCTGCCAGGCCGTGGCGCATCCCTGCACCATCAAGCAGGTGCCGCCGACGGAGTTCATCCCGCTGCGGCGGGGCGCCTCGAGCTGACCTGGGCTCTGCCACGGGGACGAGCGCCCCATGGACTGCCGGGTGCTCTCGGCTATAAGTGGCCGACAGCTTCACCGCCGCCGGGAGCCTGCCGATGTCCGCCCAGGTCGTCGCCGCGTTCATTGCCACCTGCATCCTGCTCGCGCTCACGCCGGGCCCCAACATGTCGTTGATTCTCGCCAGCACCCTGACGAACGGACTGCGTGCGGGGCTCGTCACGCTCGCGGGCACGACGAGCGGCCTTGCGCTGCTCGTCGCCGCCGCGGCGGCGGGCATGAGCTCGGTGATGGTGTTCATGTCCGAATGGTTCGACGTGATCCGGTGGGTCGGAGCGCTCTATCTCGTCTATCTGGGCGCGCGGCAGCTCTGGCTGCTGCGCCGGCGGGCCGTCGGGTCGGCGCCCGTCAAGCTCCCTTCCCGCGCCAACCTCTATCTCGAAGGCCTGTTGGTCAGCCTGTCGAACCCGAAGGTGCTGCTGTTCCTCGGTGCGTTCTTGCCGCAATTCATCGATCCCGCCGGTGATCCCGTGCGGCAGCTGACGACGCTCGCCGTGCTGTTCGTCGGCGTGCTGGCCGCGGTCGACATCGGCTACACGGTGGTTGTCGCCAGGGCGCGGGCGAAGCTTGACGCGACCCGCCTGCGCCTGCTCGACGGAGCCGCCGGGGTGCTGCTGCTGCTCGGCGGTCTGGCCCTGGCGATGACGCGGCGGCCGTGATAGTGGCGAGGAGATAGGGTCAGCCCCCCGGCTCTGACCCGCTGAACATGAGGTCTGACCATGGGGGTCGGACCCGCACGGTCTGTCCCTGCAATGACACGCATCGGCTTCACATCCGGCTCGTTCGATCCCGTCACAAACGGGCACCTCGACGTCATCGCGCGCGCGGCGCGCATGGTCGACAGGCTGATCATCGGCGTCGGCGTTCACCCCGGCAAGACGCCGCTCTTCACTACCGACGAGAAGATCGAGATGCTGAAGGACGAGACGGCAGCCATTGCGCGGGCTGGGAGAGCGAGCATCGAGATCGCCACGTTCGACAACCTGACGGTCGACGCCGCCAAAGCGGCGGGCGCCACTCTGATTTTCCGCGGCCTGCGCGACGGGACCGACTTCGATTACGAGATGCAGATGGCGGGCATGAACGGGGCCATGGCGCCGGGCATCGACACCGTGTTCCTGCCGGCGAGCCCGGGCGTGCGACATATCACGGGCACGCTCGTGCGTCAGATCGCGCTCATGGGTGGGGATGTGACGACCTTCGTACCGGCCGGGATTGCGAAACGCCTCGCCGCCAAGGCGGCGGGCCGAAAGCCTTGAGGCCGCCGACCCTCCCGTGCCATCCGACGGGAGCGGAGGCATGACCGTCTATGTCGACGACATGCGGGCGAGACACGGGCAGCACATCCTCTGCCACATGATCGCCGACAGCGAGGAAGAACTGCACGCTATGGCCGAGCGGATCGGCATGGAGCGCCGGCGCTACCAGGGCGATCACTACGACATTCCGCTGGCGCAGAAGGGCCTGGCGCTCGCCGCGGGCGCACGCGAGATCCGCCAGCGACAGCTTGCCTGCATGGTCTGGCTGAAACGCCATGGGCACGGGATGGGCGAGCCCGAAACCGCGGAGGTGCGCTATCGCAGCTGCCGCTCAGCTGGCAGCGGATCGGAGGCCCTGGCGGCGGGGCCGGTAGCGCCCGGCTCAGCCTAGGCTGCCATGGCGGCGGCGCTGGCTGGTTGCCTGCGTGCCCCAGAAAGGCCATAAGGCGGGGGTCATTGCCAATCCGCAGGTGGCGTGCCTGCCCGTCAGGCGCCCGCACCGCAGCTCCCTGACCGACCACTGGAGACCCTTCGTGATCCGTCTTGCCATGAGCCTCGCGCTCGCCCTCTTTGCGTTCGCCTCCGCCGCCCGCGCGCAGGCTCCCGACCCGCAGAACACGCTGGTGATCGAGACGACCAAGGGCAACATCCTCATCAAGCTGCGGCCCGACCTGGCGCCCAAGCACGTCGCGCAATACAAGCGCCTGGCGAAGGAGGGCTTCTACAACGGCGTCATCTTTCACCGCGTGATCGCGGGCTTCATGGCACAGACGGGCGACCCGAAGGGCACCGGCATGGGCGGCTCCACTCTTCCCGACATCCCCGCCGAGTTCACGCAGGAGGAGTATAAGCGCGGAAGCGTCGGCGCCGCCCGCACTCAGAATCCGAACAGCGCCAACAGCCAGTTCTTCATCTGCTTCGGCGCGGGTTGCCGCCAGCTGACCGGACAGTACACGCTCTGGGGCGAGGTGATCGAGGGCATGGATACCGTCGACAAGATCGCCCGCGGCGAGCCGCCGCCCCAGCCCGACAAAATGACGAAGGTGTACCTGCTGGCGGACAAGAAGTGAGACGAGAGGGGAATAGGCAGTAGGGAATAGCGAAGCTGCGCTTCCTCCCTCCGCTCCCGGTTCCTCATCCCCTGGAAAAACGGAGTTCGAAATGGCGACGATCAAAGATCCAGAGAACACGCTGATCATGGAGACCACCAAGGGCAAGGTGGTTATCGCCCTGCGGCCCGATCTGGCGCCCAAGCACGTCGAGCGCATCAAGACCCTGGCGCGGGAGGGTTTCTACGACGGCATCGTCTTCCACCGGGTTATCGAGGGCTTCATGGCGCAGACGGGCTGCCCGCAGGGCACGGGCACCGGCGGCTCAAAGCTCGGCAACCTCGCCGCCGAGTTCAATGCCGAACCGCATGTGCGCGGCGTGTGCTCGATGGCGCGCGCGCAGAACCCCAACAGCGCCAACAGCCAGTTCTTCATCTGCTTCGACGACGCCCGCTTCCTGGACAAGCAGTACACCGTCTGGGGCAAGGTGATCGAAGGCATGGAGAACGTCGACAAGATCAAGCGCGGCGAGCCCGTGCAGAACCCGGACAAGATCACCTCGCTGAAGGTGGCCGCGGACGTGAAGTAATCGCGTCTGCCCGCGGTACGTCTTGGTGCGACCAGGCGGCGCACGGGTGCATCTCATCCTTTCCTTATGCAGGCGACGCGTGCAGCTTGCGCCCGTCGATCTGCAGTGGCGCGCAGGCGCCCGCAACAAGCGAAGGGAACGAGATGCATCAGAGCCAGACATCGCGGACGCTACTGGGCATGGCCGCGCGCCAAGGCGGGGCGGCGCGCTGGCCGCTTGCCGTCGCGGCCGGCTTTCTCGGCGTGTGCCTGCTGACGCTGTCGGCGAAAGTGCAGGTGCCGTTCTGGCCGGTGCCCATGACCCTGCAGACGCTGGTGGTCCTGATGCTCGGCATGAGCTGCGGCGCGCGGCTGGCCGCCGCCACGGTCGTTGCCTATCTCATCGCGGGCGCGGCGGGCCTGCCGGTGCTGGCCGGCACGCCCGAGCGCGGCATCGGCCTCGCCTATATGATGGGCCCGACCGCCGGGTTCCTGGTGGGCTTCGTGCTCGCGGCGTGGTTGGTCGGTGCCCTGGCGGAGCGCGGCTGGGATCGCAGCTTTTTGAGGTGCGCTGCCGCCATGGTTCTCGGCCACGCGGTGATCACGCTCAGCGGCCTCGCCTGGCTCGCCGTCCTGTTCGGCACGCCCAAGGCGATCGAGGTGGGCCTCATGCCGTTCTTGGCCTCCAGCGCGCTCAAGACCGCGCTCGGTGCGGTTTCCATGCCCATGCTCTGGCGGCTGCTGGCGGCTGATCGCTGACGGTCGCAGATTTCCAGGGGAGAGCCGTGGTATCAGTCCCTTCAGGCGGGACACCGATAGGCCATGCGCACCGACCTGTTCGATTTCGATTTGCCTGAGGACCGCATCGCGCTGGAGCCTGCGGCTACGCGCGACGGCGCACGGCTGCTGGTCGTTCGGCCGCCTTCTCCCTCTCCCCGCTTGCGGGGAGAGGATCGCCCACTCGAGGATCGCGCGGTGCGCGATCTGCCGGCGCTGCTGCGCCCAGGCGACGCGCTGGTGTTCAACGACACGCGCGTGATCAACGCGGCGCTGTACGGGGAGCGGCGGCGCGGCGACAGCACCGCCCTGATATCGTTCAACCTGCACAAGCGCGTCGATGAAAGCCGCTGGCGCGCGTTCGCGCGGCCGGCCAAGCGTCTGGCGCGCGGCGATCGCATCCGCTTCGGCCACGACGGCCGCGTGTGCCTGCTGGGCACGCTCGATGCGACGGTCGCCGAGATCGGCGAGGCGGGGGAAGTGGAGCTCTCCTTCAGCCTGCACGGGCCCTACCTCGACGAAGCCGTCGAGGCGCTGGGCGATCCGCCGCTGCCGCCCTACATCGCCGGCAAGCGCGACGTGCGGCCGGAGGATCGCGAGCGCTATCAGACTGTCTATGCCCGTCGCGAGGGAGCCGTGGCTGCGCCGACCGCGGGCCTGCACTTCACGCCTGAGCTTCTCTCCGCACTCGCGGCCCGCGGCGTCTCCAGCCATTTCGTCACGCTGCATGTTGGGGCCGGCACGTTCCTGCCCGTGAAAGCCGATGACACGGATGGCCACCGGATGCTCCCCGAGTGGGGCGAGGTGTCCGCCGATACGGCTGCCGCGCTGAACCAGGTGCGCGCCGCGGGCGGCCGGATCGTCGCCATCGGCTCGACCGCGCTGCGCCTCCTCGAGACAGCGTCGGCCGCTTCCGCTCCCTCTTTCGCGGCGAGACTAGGGGTGGGGGGAAACCCGGCAGCGGGAATGGGGCAGGCACTCGATTCACGGTCGGTAATCCGCCCGTTCGCTGGCGAGACGGGCTTGTTCATCACGCCGGGCTATCGCTTCAAGGCGGTCGATCTGCTGATGACGAACTTCCATTTGCCGCGCTCGACACTGTTCATGCTGGTGTCAGCCTTCAGCGGGCTCGAGACGATGCAGGCCGCGTATGCCCACGCCATCGGCGCCGGCTACCGCTTCTATTCCTACGGCGATGCCTGCCTGCTCCATCCGGCCGCGCTCGCACCATGAGCGACCGCTTCGCCTTCACATTGCGCAAGACGGACGGCGGTGCGCGTCTTGGCGAGATCGCCACACCGCGCGGGATTGTCCGCACCCCGGCGTTCATGACGGTCGGCACAGCGGGCACCGTGAAGGCCGTCTACACGGACCAGCTCGCGGCGGCCGGCGCCGACATCGTGCTTGCCAACACCTACCACCTGATGCTCCGCCCGGGCGCGGAACGCATCGCCCGGCTGGGCGGCCTGCATCGCTTCATGCGTTGGGAGCAGCCGATCATCACGGACTCGGGCGGCTTCCAGGTGATGAGCCTCGCCAAACTGCGCAAGATCACGGACGCGGGCGTCGCCTTCCAGTCGCACATCGACGGTTCCTCCCACCTGTTGACGCCGGAACGCGCCATCGAGATCCAGTGCCTGCTCGGCAGCGACATTCAGATGCAACTCGACGAGTGCATCGCGCTCCCGGCGACGCCGCGGGAGACGCGTGCCGCCGTCGACAGATCGCTGGCGTGGGCCGTGCGCTGTCGGGACGAGTTCGCGCGCCAGGTCGCCGAGGGAAAAGCGGGGCCGGGACAAGCCCTGTTCGGCATCGTTCAGGGCGGCATCGATCCCGGGCTGCGCGCCCGGTCGGCCGACGGGCTGGTAGCCATGGACCTTCCAGGCTACGCCGTCGGCGGCCTTGCGGTGGGCGAGACGCAGGAGGCCATGCTGGCGACCTTGGAGCTGACGACGCGGCGCCTGCCGGCCGACAAGCCGCGCTACTTGATGGGCGTCGGGACGCCCGACGATCTCATCGCGAGCGTGGCGCGCGGCGTCGACATGTTCGACTGCGTGATGCCGACGCGGGCAGGTCGCCACGGGCTGGCCTTCACGTGGGCTGGAAAGGTGAACCTCAAGAACGCCCGCCATGCCGACGATCCGGCGCCCCTCGATCCCGCCAGCACGTGCCCTGCCGCGCGCGACTACTCGCGGGCCTATCTGCATCATCTCGTGAAGTCGCAGGAGTATCTCGGCGCCATGCTGCTGTCCTGGGCCAACGTGGCTTTCTACCAGCAGCTGATGGCGGCCATGCGCGCGGCGATCGCCGAGGGCCGTTTCGCCGCCTGGGCGGCGGAGAGGAGGAACGGATTGGGTGGTGAGGCGCAAGGATAAGCAGGGCGGTGTTGCGGGGCTAGCGCTTGCGGTATGGTGTTCGGCATGACCAGCAACGAAATTGCAGCAATACTCGATCGCGTGCGGTCCTGGCCTGAGGAGAGGCAGGAGGAGCTTGCGCGCATCGCGCTGCAGCTCGAGGAGCAAGACGAACGGCAGTATGACTTGAGCGATGCGCAGCTCGATTCCCTTCGCCGCATTCGGCGCGAGGCTGGCGGCGGCGCCGTCGCCAGCGACGAGGAAATGGCCGATCTCTGGAAGCAATGCGGCCTATGAGACTTCGGTATTCGGTCGAAGCCCGCCGCCAGATCGTAGAGATTCATAGTTACATCACAGCTCGCAATCCTCGCGCTGCCACGCGTGTGGTGGAACGCATCCGCGCGGCCGCGGAGCTGCTGGCCGAATTCCCCTACATAGGAAGGCCAAGCCGGGAGCCGGGCACATATCAATGGGTGGTCCGTGGCCTGCCCTACATCCTCGTCTACGAGATCGGCACACCCACCAAGGACGAGCTTCTCATCCTGGCAGTATTTCATGGTGCGCGCGAGTGCTGACTAACGCTGCGGGGTCGCCTCCGATGTCATGGCGACGGCGGGCGCGCGGGCCGTGACGCGCTCGCGCTGGAAGAGATAGAGGCCCGTGAGGATGACGATGGCCGCGCCGGCAAGAGTCCACGCGTCCGGAACCTGCCCGAACACCAGATAGCCGGCCGTCGAGTGGGTGAGGAGGGAGATATAGAGGAATGGGGCGATCGTCGAGGCCGGCGCGTAGCGGTGCGCGAGGATGAAGAGATAGTGGCCGAGGCCGCCGTAGGCACCCATGGAGAGCAGCAGCAGCCAGGCCGACAGTTGGGTCGGCCATATCCACTCCGCCAGCGCGAAGGGCGCAACAAGGACGCTGCCCGCGAGCAGGGAATAGAAAAGTGTCACCTCGACGCGGTCGTAGGGCGCGAGATAGCGCGTGATGACGCTGAAGACCGAGTAGCAGAACATGCCGGCGAGCGAGAGCAGGATGGCCGGGTGCACGCCGGAAAGCCCCGGCCTGATCGCCACCACGACGCCGGCAAAGCCTATGATGACGGCAATCGCGCGCCGCCAGCCGATCCACTCGCCGAGGAAGGGGCCGGCCAACAGCGCCACGGTCAGCGGCGTGAGAAATCCGATGGTCGTTGTCTGATCGAGGCGGAGGTGGCGCAGCGCCATGAAGTTGAAGGCCGTCGAGCCCAGCATCAGAAGCGAGCGTGCTATCTGCATGCCGGGCTTGCGCGTGCGCAGCAGGGACGGAACCGACAGCAGGCCCAGCATGACGACCATAGCCAGGAACTGGCCGACAAAGCGCATCCAGATGATCTGCGAGCCCGGCAGGCCGGAGTAGGAGCCCAGATACTTCATTGTCGTGTCCAGGCAGGCGAACACGGCCCAGGCGATGCACATGAGGCCGATCGCCTTGTAGGGCCGCGATGCGACATGGGCAGGGGCGAACGGTACGGCGGGCTTCTGCATGCGGGGATGGGTCCCGGTAAGCCAAGGGCGGATTTATCGTTGACGCCCTTATAGTCCGTGTCGGCTCCGCGCAAAGGTCTCCGGAGGTCTCAGGACTGCGGGGCCGCCATGCGGCCGAAGCGCTGTCGTAGCCATGTCATGGCGCGGCGGCATGATCGCCTGCCCATTGTCGGCGCCACCTGCTGACCCGGGCTCGCTGTCCGGCACTCCGGATGTCCTTGCTGAGGGAGCGCCGGACGGCAGTCCTTGCCCGACGCCGCGCTCCCGGGGCTCCGCGAGGCTCCAACGCCTTGTCAGCACCACCCTCGCCATGAGCAAAATTGCGTGCGATGGGCTGTGGATAGGTCCATGCGGCCGACGTGAGGCGGCGGAAATTGTAGATCGTGCCCCCGCTTGTTGTATCCGTTGTAGATTGCCGGGCAGGCTCGCCCAGGTCACGGCGTGGGCGGACGCCGCGGCGTTGTAACCTGCGTTACAGGTGATTCATGTCCGCTGCGCGTAGGATGTGGGATAGCGGGGTCGGCCGGGACACCTCGAGCCCGTTGGCGCCGCGCCGACGAAATGAGCTTCAGTAGACGTTTCGGCCACGCTTTGGCCGGCTGCACGACCGTCAACAGCCCTCAGGAAGGGAGGCTGGTTTTTGGACAATCGCTTCGTTCTTCCGGCCAATACGGTGCTCGATGGCGCCTACCGCATCGTCCGTGCGGTGGGACTGGGCGGCTTCGGCATCACCTACGAGGCCGAGGACGTCAAGCTCGCCACGACCGTCGCGATCAAGGAATATTATCCCATCGACTATGGCGACCGCGACCGTACCATGAGCGTGCGGCCGAAGTCGGAGCGCCACAAGAAGCCCTTTGAATGGGGGCGAACCAGCTTCCTCAAGGAGGCTCGTACGCTTGCCCGCTTCGATCACCCGAGCATCGTGCGGGTTTCGCGCGTATTCGAAGCGAACTCGACCGCCTACATGGTGATGGGATTCGAGCGCGGCCAGAGTTTCGAGACCTGGCTCACCGGTCTTGGCCGGCCGCCGGCGCAGGAAGAGCTCGACGCCATCGCTTTGCCGCTGCTCGATGCGCTGCAACTGCTGCACGCGGCAAACTTCCTGCATCGCGACATCGCTCCCGACAACATCATCGTGCGCGCGGACGGCAGCCCGGTGCTGCTCGACTTCGGCGCCGCGCGCCGGGCCGTCGCCGAGATGAGCCGGGCCCTGACGGGTATCGTCAAGGCCGGCTACTCCCCGCACGAGCAATATTCGTCGAACAACCGTCTCCAGGGCCCCTGGTCCGACCTCTACGCGCTCGGCGGCACGTTCTATCGCGCCGTCACGGGAAGCCCCCCCGAGGAGGCGACCCTGCGCGTCGATGACGATCGCATGGCGCCGGCGAGCATCGCGGCCAAGGCCGCCTACCGTCCTGGCTTCCTGGCGGCCATCGATGCCTGCCTCAGGGTGAAGCACACCGAGCGGCCGCAATCGGTGGCGCTGCTTCGGCCGATCCTGACGAGCGATGAGGTGCGTGGCCGTCCGCCATTGAACCTCCGCACCGTCATGGGCAGTCGGAGCAAGCCGCCGCAGTCGCAGCTGAAGCCCTCGACGGCAGCGCCCCGCGCGGGCAGGTACTGGTCGGTAGCGGCTGCTGCCGTCCTCGTCATTCTCGGCGCCGCCTACGGCGGCATCGAATTCATGCGTTGGCAGAGCCAGGGACCGGGCATCGCCGGCCAGGCCGGCAGGAGCACGGACACGGCGATGGACCAGGCCGCCCAGCGGCAGGCTGCGCTCGATGCGGAGAGGGCGATCCAGGAGGGGGCTGCCCGTGCCGCGGCGGAGGCTGCAAAGCGCGCCGAAGCCGAGCGGCGCCAGCGCGAGGAACGGGCCGAAGCCGAGGCGGCCGCGCGGCGAGCACAGGATGAGGCAGAGGCAAGACGCAGGGCGGACGCGGAAGCCGAGGAACGTCGTCGGGCCGACGCCGCCGCCGAGGAACGACGCAGGGCGGATGCCGCTGCCGAGGAGCGGCGCCGGGCGGATGCGGCGGAAGAAGAGCGGCGCAGGGCGCAGGATCGCCAGCGGGAGGCGGCGCAGGGACGCCTGCTCAAGTTCACCGTCAGGCTCGACAAGCAACCCGATGATCCCAAGAAGGGCTCTCTGGGCGTCAGCTCGGATAATCCCGAGCTGTCGGTCGCGCGCGGGCTCGGCCTTGCAGGCGGCGATGGCGCGATCATCGTCAACATGCCGGACGGGGGTGCTGCGGCGCGCAGCGGCGTACGCATCGGCGATGTCGTCCTCAACCTGAACGCGCGACCGATTGCGAACGCCGAGGAACTGCGCAAGCGCGTCGCCACCATGGCCCCCGGAAGCGAGGCCGCGCTGGAGGTCTGGCGCGTCGAGGGCGACTTCCTGGCGGCGCTGCGGCGGCTGGCCGAGGCCGGCAACGCCGATGCGATGCACCGCGTCGGCCGCATGTACGCGTCGGGGCAGGGGGCCCCGCGCGACGAGGCGGAGGCCGTGCGCTGGTACCGCAAGGGCATGGATGCAGGCAGCGTCGCTGCGGAGGTGGCGCTGGCGAGTGCGCTGCTGGATGGGCGCGGGGTCGGGCAGGACCGGGCCGAGGCGCTGCGGCTGCTGCGCGGAGCAGCAGCTAGGAAGGATAATGAGGCGATGTACCGCCTCGGTCACACTCTGATCGACGGCACGGCGGGCGAAAAGGATTCGCTCGAGGCGGCGCGGCTCTTCTCGGACGCGGCCGAGGCCGGACATGCCGGCGCGATGGTCTCGATCGGGCGGATGCTTGCAACCGGCACAGGCGTGCAGGCGGACCCGGCCAAGGCCGTGCGTTGGTTCAACCAGGCCGTCGATCTCGGCAACGCCGGCGGCATGGCCGGCCTTGCCTGGCTCTACGAGCAGGGCAAAGGGGTCGAAAGGGACCTTGCCAAGTCGGTGGCGCTCTACAAGCGCGCAGTCGACCTCGGCAATCCGGCGGCGATGACCGATTTCGCTCTCCTCCACGTGCAGGGGCGGGGCGTGCCCAAGAGCGAGCCCGCCGCGGTCGAGCTCTATCGCAAGGCGGCAGAGCTCGGCAGCTCGATCGCCATGAACAACCTTGCCTGGATGCTGCAGAGCGGACTGGGTGTGACGCGCAAAGACCCCACCGAAGCTGCGCGGCTCATGATGAACGCGCTCGAGCGGCGCAACGAGTTCTCCCTCCAGCAGATGACGCAGGGCTTCGGCGCATGGAGCAAGGACTTCCGCACGGCATTGCAGAAGGCCCTGCGCGACGCCGGACTCTATACAGGAGCGGTCGATGGCGAATTCGGTCAGGCCACCATCAAGGCGATTGAAGCGCAATTCAATCGCAACCGGTAGCGGCTGCGCCACGCGCAACGCAAGCGGGCTGCATTCAGCCGACCGCAGGGTCGCGGCCGACTTTGACCTGCAGCTTGCCGAAGTTCTCCCCGCGCAGGAGGCCGATGAACGCCCGCGGCGCATTCTCCAACCCTTCGACAATGTCCTCCCGGTACTTGATGCGGCCCGAGCGCACCCACTCGCCCATCTGGCGCAGCGCCGGTGCATACTTGGCAGCGAAGTCGCTGACGATGAAGCCGCGCATGTTCACGCGCCGACCGACGAAAAGGCCGAGCAGACGCGGCCCCTGCTCCGGTACGGCGGCGTTGTATTGGGAGATGGAGCCACACAGCGAAACGCGCGCGAAAAAGTTGAGATTGGCGAAGACGGCGTCGCTCACGGCGCCACCGACATTGTCGAAATAGACATCGATGCCGTTCGGGCACGCAGCCCTGAGCGCGCTGCCCAGATCGCCGCCCGCCTTGTAGTCGATGCAGGCATCGAGGCCGAGCGTCTCCGTCACGAACGCACATTTCTTGGTCCCGCCGGCGATGCCGACCGCGCGGCACCCCGCAAGCTTGGCCAGCTGTCCCGCCACCTGCCCGACGGCGCCCGAGGCTGCCGACACGACGACGGTGTCGCCGGCCTTGGGCTGCCCCACCTCGAACAGGCCGAAGTAGGCGGTCATGCCGGGCATGCCGAGCACGCCGTTGGCCGTGGAAATGGGGGCGAGCGCAGGATCGATCTTTCGCAGCGTCGCGCCGTTGCTGACCGCGTACTCCAGCCAGCCCAGGCGATCCTCGACGATGTCGCCCACCTTGAATCCCGCGTGGTTGGAGACGACGACCTCGCCCACAGTGCCGCCGGTCATGACGTCGCCGATGCCCACAGGCGCCGCGTAGGAGGCAGCATCGCGCATACGGCCGCGCATATAGGGATCGAGCGAGAGATAGACGACCCGCACCAGCACCTGTCCGGGGCCGGGTTGCGGCACGGGGACCTCCTCGATGCGGAAGTCGGACAAGGCGGGCTCGGCGGGCGGGCGGCGGGCGAGCACGACGCGGCGGTGTGTCTGCGGAAGCATTGCTTGTCTCCGGATGAGGCCGATCGCGAAAATACTGGCACCAAGCCCGGGGCCGGTCGAGCGACAAACTCCCTCCTTCGCGCTGTTCGCAGCTACAACCTCGCGCCTGGTGCAACAATGCCCATCCGGTTGAGCAATGGCCGGCGTCGGCACTTGCGGCCGACCCCGAGATCGGCAAGAACGTCAATCGAGTGTCTGTTCGTGCCGCGTGCGGACGATGGTACTCCTCGACAAGGAACGCGCTCATGAGTTGGGCAGGCGGCACTGGTGTTTGCATACTTGCTGCCGCATCGGTGGCAATGCTGGCGGCGTTGCCCGCGTTAGCCGACGTCCGCCCGCCGCGTTCCGACGCGGCGCGGCAGGAAGGCCTGCTGCACAAGGCAGCCGACACCGGCATCAGCATCGTGCGCATGCCGCGGCGCCCGTATTCGGGAAGCTCCAATCAGACGGCAAGCCAAGAGACGCCCAAGCCGCAGCCCAAACCGCAGAATCCGACGCCGTCGCCGCAGGGACGGCTGGTCAAGGTCACGGCCAAGGTCGGCGCCCAGCCGAACGACCCGGGTCGGGGCTGGCTCGGCGTCTACATGGAGGCCCTCGAGCTGCCGCTCGCGCTGTCGCTCGGCCTCGTCAATGGCGACGGGGCGCTGCTCCTGGGCATCGTGTCCTCTGGTCCCGCTGCTCAGGCTGGCTTGCGCCTGGGCGACATCGTCGTCGGCATGAACGGCCACGCGATCGTGACCATGGACGATCTGCGCCAGAAGGTGGCGAACATATCGCCGGGTGTCGAGGCCAACCTGGAGGTGTGGCGGGTCAGCGACGACGACTTCCTGCAGACGCTGCGCCGGCTGGCGGACGAAGGCAATGCGCACGTCATGTATCGGCTCGGCAGGATCTATGCGAGCGGCAGCGGCGTCACGCGCGATAATACGCAGGCGGCCCAGTGGTACAGGAAGGGCGCCGACGCTGGCAATGCAAACGCCATGATGGCGCTTGCCCTCATGCTGATGGACGGGCGCGGCATCGGGCTCAATGTTCCAGAGGGCCTGCGCCTGATGCGGACCGCGGCGGGACGCAATCATGTCGAGGCGATGAACCGGCTCGGGCACATCCTGGTCGAGGGCCGGGTCGCCGACAAGGATACGCTCGAGGCTGCACGACTGTTCACCCGGGCGGCCGAAGCTGGCCATGTGCCGTCCATGGTCGACCTGGCGTGGATGTACTCGAGTGGCATCGGCGTGCAGGTCGACTACGCCAAGTCGGCCATGTGGCACAAGCAGGCGGCCGACCTCGGCAATGCCGCGGGCATGGTGGGGCTCGGCATGTTGCACGAGGGCGGCCGCGGCGTGGAAACGGACGTCAACCGGGCAGCCATGCTCTACAAGCGCGCGGCCGACCTCGGCAACTCCGGCGGCATGGTGCAGCTCGCGCTGCTCCATGCAGCGGGCAAGGGCGTCGAGAGAAACGACGCCGCCGCCGTCAGCCTCTACCGCAAGGCGGCGGCGCTGAACAATTCCGCGGCCATGAACAATCTCGCCTGGATGCTGCAGGGCGGCCGCGGCGTGGACCGCCCCGACCCCGACGAGGCCGCCGACTTCATGATGAAGGCGCTGGATCGGCGCAATGAGTTCTCGCTGCGGCAGATGACCAAGTTCCACAGCCAGGGCTGGAGCCGGGGCTTCCGCAAGTCCATGCAGGAGCGGCTGCGCGCTGCCGGCTTCTATTCGGGCCGCATTGACGGCCATTTCCGCGCCACGTCGATCACGGCGGTGAACAACTACTTCAACCGCGCCCGCTGAGCGGCCATCTGCTCGCCCGGAACCTTGACAGGCCGAGGCTGAAAGGCGCACAAGCGGCCGCCGCAGGCGCGCCGCGCGCGCCCGGCACCCATCTACACATCCACTTACCTGCTTGGTTGGCAGCGAGTGAGAGGAGGAGAGACGTTGAGCGACATCACCCTGACATTTCCCGACGACGCCAAGCGGTCATTCCCGAAAGGGATCACCGGCGTGGCATTGGCCGAGTCCATATCCAAATCGCTGGCCAAGCGGGCCGTGGCGATGGTGGTGGACGGCCGGCTCGCCGACCTGGCAGATCCGATCGACAGCGACGCATCCCTGAAGATCGTCACCCGTACCGATCCCGAGGCGCTGGAGCTGATCCGGCACGACGCCGCCCATGTCATGGCGGAGGCCGTGCAGTCGCTGTGGCCAGGCACCCAGGTGACCATCGGCCCGGTGATCGCCAACGGCTTCTTCTACGATTTCGCCAAGGAGGAGCCGTTCCACCCCGACGACATCGCCAAGATCGAAGCCAGGATGCGCGAGATCATCGATCGCAACGCGCCCTTCACCAAGGAGTTCTGGAGCCGCGCGAAGGCGAAGGATTTCTTCCGCAAGAAGGGCGAGCTGTTCAAGATCGAGCTGGTCGATGCGATCCCCGAGGGCGAAGACCTGAAGATCTACAAGCAGGGCGACTGGCTCGATCTATGCCGCGGCCCGCACATGACCTCGACTGGTCAGATCGGCAAGGCCTTCAAGATCACGCACTTCGCCGGGTCCTACTGGCGCGGCAATGCGCAAGGCCCGAAGCTGCAGCGCATCTACGGCACCGCCTGGGCGAGCGAGGCCGAACTTGCGACCTACCTCAAGCAGATCGAAGAGGCCGAGAAGCGCGATCATCGCAAGCTCGGGCGCGAGATGGACCTCTTCCATTTCCAGGAGGAGGGTCCGGGCGTCGTCTTCTGGCACCCGAAGGGCTGGGAGCTGTTCCAGAGCCTCATCAACTACATGCGGCGGCGCCAGAATGCGGTCGGCTACCGGGAGGTGAACGGGCCGCAAATCCTCGACAAGTCGCTGTGGGAGACCTCGGGCCACTGGGAATGGTTTCGCGAAAACATGTTCACCACCGTGACCGAGGACGAGCGCGAGTTCGCCATCAAGCCCATGAACTGCCCCGGCCACGTGCAGATCTTCAAGCACGGCCTGCGGTCCTACCGCGAGCTGCCCTACCGCATCGCCGAGTTCGGCATCGTGCATCGCTACGAGCCGTCGGGTGCGCTGCACGGGCTGATGCGCGTGCGCGGCTTCACCCAGGACGACGCGCACGTGTTTTGCACCGAGGATCAGCTCGCGGACGAATGCTACAAGATGAACGACCTCATCTTGTCGATCTACAATGACTTCGGCTTCGACCAGATCGTGGTGAAGCTGTCGACGCGACCTGAGAAGCGCGTCGGCTCCGACGCCGCCTGGGACCGGGCCGAGGCCACGATGTCCGATGTGCTGAAGGAGATCGCGCAGAGGTCCGGCAACATGATCAAGACCGGCATCAACCCGGGCGAAGGGGCCTTCTACGGCCCGAAGTTCGAGTATGTGCTGCGCGACGCGATCGGCCGAGACTGGCAATGCGGCACGATCCAGGTCGACTTCAACCTGCCCGAGCGTTTCGGCGCCTTCTACATCGATGCCGACGGCGAGAAGAAACGACCCGTGATGATCCATCGCGCCATCTTCGGTTCGATGGAGCGCTTCACCGGCATTCTGCTCGAGAATACCGCGGGGCACCTGCCGCTCTGGCTGGCGCCGGTGCAAGCCATGGTGTGCACCATCGTCTCGGACGCGGATGCCTACGCGGAGGAGGTGCTGGCGGCGTTGAGGGCGGCGGGTGTGCGCGCCGAGGCCGACCTGCGCAACGAGAAGATCAACTACAAGGTCCGCGAGCACTCGCTGACCAAGGTTTCGGCTCTCGTCGTGGTCGGCAAGCGCGAGGCAGAAGAGCGCACCGTGTCGCTGCGTCGGCTGGGAAGCCAGAAGAGCGAGGTCATGCCTCTGGCCAAGCTTGTGGCGCTGCTCGCCGGCGAGGCCGTGCCGCCGGACCTCAAGGGCAAGCGCCAGGGCCTGCCTACGGCTGCCTGAATTAAGCCATTGTAATGTTGAGGCATTTGCCGCGCCGGCGCCCCGCTGGCGCGGCGGATGTCGCTGTTTTGTTCACTCCGCCGTGAGGCACATCTTCAGACGCCATATGCGTTGACCGCGAAAAGTTCCCGAATTCGTTACACTTTATTTTGATGCATATGCGACTGACGGCCGCGTGGCCCTTTCGAACTCGATGTCGTTTTTCGCCTGGCCGATCACGGTTGGCGCCTACGGGGGCGCGCCGTCCGGTCGGAGAGCCTGCTCGTTCGGAAGCAATAGCTCCCCTCGAGCCCAGCTCTCCGGTTAGGTGAAACGGGCATGAGGGAATATGCACCACGCGTTAGTTGTGGCCCGCGCCATTGCCGCGGGAATGGTCGGTCTCGTATCGAGTGTAAGTGCGTCGACCGCAGGAACAGGTTCCACCCAGACGGTTCCAATCAAGGATAGGATTTTCTTCGAGCGCGGCGATTGGGCCCGCGAGTTCGCGCCGCCGCCCCAGCCGCCCGCTCAGGCGGTCGAGCCCGCAGCGGAACCCACGCCGGCGAATGCAAGGATCATCCCGCTGCGCGTGGAAATCGCGATACCTCCGTCAACTCCGATCGGCACCGCCCGCTCGGGCCTGCCCATTGAGGGGGCGGAGCTGTCCTGGGCGCACACGCCACCCGTGCCGCATCTGTTGTCCGGGCCCTCGGCTCTGGTCGAGTACGTCGCTCCGACCGAGCACGTCGATGCAAGGCCGCCGGCCATGAAGCTCCCGGTGCTGCAGGATCACAAAGAGAAAGCGCTCGAGGATGTGATGGCCCGGCGCGCCGCCAATCCGCCGATGCATGTTGCCGAGCTGGAGCGAAAAAAGCCGCTCACGGAGGTTGGCCGCCTGCCGGTCACGAAGCTCTCGCGCGAACGCATGTCGACGCGCTGGAGCGACCCGCTGGCCGTGCTGGAGATCGATGAGGACGCGGTGCCGCGCGCCCCTGCGCCGGAGTTCATTCTGCCGTTCGCCGGCGGCCGCGTGACGAGCCTCTTCAATGACGGCCGCCGTCACCCGGCGATCGATCTCGCGGGCAAGCTGGGCTCGCCCGTCCTTTCTACAACGGAAGACCAGACCGTGGTGTTCACGGGTTGGCGCGGCGGTTACGGCAATGCCGTGATCACCCGCGAGCCGTCAGGGCGCATGCATCTCTATGCCCACCTCAAGAGCATTACCTCGCGCGTTGGCGAGGTGCTGGCCCAGGGCGACAAGCTCGGGCACCTCGGCAGCACCGGACGGTCGACGGGCCCGCACGTGCACTACGAGGTGCGCACGCCCAAGGGTGTCCACATCAACCCGGTGACCGTGCTGTTTCCGGGTCGGACGGTGAGGAAAGGCCTGGCCTGGGTCGACGTCGACCAGTTCGCGCCTTCTCAGGCGGCCACGAAGCTTGCGGTGGAACCCGCAGCATCGGCTGTCGCCCGGGTCGCCACCGCCAAGCCGGCGAAAGCCGCCCCCCGGCGGCACGCTCGCCAGAAGCGCAAGTACCGCAACCGGCAGTACGTGACGGCCGGCTACACGCAGCGCTCGCGCCGCGCCTCCTGGTCGGACGAGGAGTGATGGCGCCGCGATCTGGCACCGATGCCCGCCGCCGCGGGCAGGACGAGACGTGCTGCGCGTCCGCATGAGCCCGAAGGAGGCGCCGCGCGCGGCGCCTCCCGCAGGCGAGGTGGCCGATCAGCCCCTCCCGCGGTAGGGCGCGACGCCCTGATCAGGAAGCCACACGCCCTTGGGACAAGTGCCGGTCTGCCAGAACACGTCGATCGGCATGCCGCCGCGGGGATACCAGTAGCCGCCGATGCGCAGGAAATGCGGCTCGAGCAACTCGGCAAGCCGTTTGCCGACGCCCACGGTGCAGTCCTCGTGGAAGGCGCCATGGTTGCGAAACGACGCCAGATAGAACTTGAGCGACTTGGACTCCACCAGCCAGCGGTACGGCACGTAGTCGATCACGAGATGGGCGAAGTCCGGCTGGCCCGTGACCGGACATAGGCTCGTGAACTCGGGCGCCGTGAAACGCGCCACGTAGTGTGTGTCGGGATGAGGGTTCGCCACGCGGTCGAGCACGGCGGCATCGGGGCTTGCGGGCAGCTCGGCGGGCTTGCCCAGCAGCGTCGTGGGCGGTTTCGTCGGGTTCGCCATGATCCTACATGCGCCCAGGAGGGTAGCGTTGACAAGCCGGACTGCTACTATCGCGGTCCAGCGGTGGAAGTGTCCAAGCGGATCGCAATGGGAACCAAGGCGGCTCTAATTACGGGATCGGCCCGCCGCATCGGCCGTGCGATTGCCGTGCACTTGGCGAGCGAAGGCTGGGACATCGCCGCACACTACAATACCTCGCGGGACGAGGCCTCGAGCCTGCAGGCAGAGGTGCAGGCCACGGGGGTCGACTGCGAGCTCTATCCGGCCGACCTGAACGACCCGGCGGCGGCTGACGACCTGGTGCAGCGCTGCGTCGACGACTTCCCGCATGCCTCGCTGCTCGTCAACAGCGCCTCGATCTTCAAGAAGGACACGGTGGCGAGCCTGAGCCCCAAGCTCTGGGACGAGCATCTGAGCATCAATGCGTTAGCCCCCATCCTGCTGACGCGCGCCTTCCATCGGTTGTCGGCGGCGCAGAACTGCGTCATCAACATGCTCGACCAGAAGGTGGCAAACGTCACGCCCGACTTTTTCTCCTACACCATCAGCAAGCTCGCCCTGCACAACGCCACGCGCATGCTGGCCATGAGCCTGTGGCCCAAGACGCGCGTCAACGGCATCGCCCCCGGATTGGTGCTGCGCAGCGGCGACCAGACCGAGCAGCAGTTCCAGCAGGTACACAACCGGACGCCGCTCGGGGTAGGGCCGTCGCTTCAGGAGATATGCCGGGCCGTAGTGCTGCTGGCCGAGACGCCCTCGATCACGGGCCAGGTGATCACCATCGACGGCGGGCGCCATCTCCTCATCAAGTTCCCGTTCGAAGACCTGCCGAAGGAGTGACGGAGCGTGCGGCGGAGCGCAAGGCGATGACGCGTGGGATCGCCCTGCCGGGGCCCGGCGAGCGGTGCGTTGTGGTCCACGACCTGCGGCTGCGGATGTTCATCGGCGTGCACGACTACGAGAAGCGGGCCCGGCAGGAGGTGTCGATCACGGTGTGCATGTTCGCAGCCGACCATGGTCCGTCGCGCTCCGACGATCTGGCGGACCACGTCTCCTATGCCGAGATCGTCGAGGCGCTGAAGGCCAGGGCCGCGTCGGACCGGCACGTGCAGCTGGTGGAGACGTTCGCCGAGGAGGTGGCCGACCTCGCCTTGACGGACAATCGCGTGCGGCGCGTCGTGGTCGACGTGCGCAAGACCGAGATCATTCCGGAAGCGCGCAGCGTCGGCGTCATCATCGAGCGCCGACGGCCTGCCTCCGCCGGGCGCACGTGAGCCGATGCGACCCGACGTCACCGTGATCGTGCCGGCCTACCGTGCGGAAGCAACGATCGTACGCGCGCTGGCCTCGGTGTTCGCGCAGGAGGGAGTGCGCGCGGAGGTCGTCCTGTGCGCCGACGACGGCCTCGACTATGAGGCCCTGCTGCCTGTCGGCTTCCGCTCCGAGGGGCGGTTGACGCTGTGCCGGACGCCGGCGCCGCGATCGGGCCCGTGTACGGCCCGCAACATCGCGTTGGGGCTGGCGCGGGCCCCTCTCATCGCCTGCCTCGATGCGGACGATGCCTACGCTCCCGGCCGCCTGCAGCGGCTGCTGCCCTTGGCGGAGGGACACGGCGTCGCAACCGGGCCGACGCGGGAGATCGATCCCGCCGGCACGGAACGCGTGGCGCGGCCGCGTAAGGAAGGGCCGCTGCTGCCGGTCGAGGACATCTGCGAGCTGCGCATGCCCTTCTCCCCGGTGTTTCGGAAGGACAAGTGCCCGCTCGGGTGGGCCCCTATCGAGTTTGCCGAGGACGTGATCCTCAATGTCGATCTCCTCTGCGCCTCGGGCGCCTATGCCTACGCGGAGGGAGCGGACTATCTCTATCACCTCAGCTCCGGCTCCCGTTCGCACTCGGCGGATGCGCTGATGAGGGCGCGCGGCGGCTACCATCAGATCCTGGATCTGGTCGACAAGCGCGCCTGGCCGGACAGCGTGCGCGCGCTCGTGCACCGCGTGTTCAGCGAGGACCTGGCCAACGTGGAGAGGGCGCTCGGCTCCGCTGCAAGCGGATCGAGCTGGCGCGCAGCCGTGCGCGACGGCAGCCGCCCCTGAGGGCTGTCGGTCTCTCCGATCCTGACCATTGCCTTTGGGCGCTTTGGCGCAGACGGCTCAGCCCTGCGCCAGACCGGTGGAGTCTTGCCGCGCGGTGTCGAAGGCACGCGCTGAAACCTCGGAAAGGTATGAGTGACACGAGGAATGCGGCTGTTATCAAAGTGTTAAGTACAATCCCTAACCATACCGGGCGCCGCCACACAACTTTCTTGGTTGAGCCTATAATCATGGCCACGGTGTGGGATGTTCTCAGCGGCTCTTTGGGCCTCATCTCGCATGCGCAACAGCATCACAGTCATGAATGCGAAGGGCGGCGTCGGCAAGACCACCTTCGTCCTCACCCTGGCGGAAACACTGTCCGCCTACTTCGGCAAGAAGGTGCTGGTCGTCGATTCCGATGCCCACGCCAGTCTCAGCACCATGCTGCTGCCGGGCCACTGGCTCGAGAGCATCCAGGAGGGTGGCCGCACGTTCGTCGACTACGTGATCGCCGCGGTCCTGAAGAAGGCGCCGATGCCCTGGCACACGTTCGTCGTCAGCGGAGTGTCCGACGTCGACGATGCCCGTTCAATCGACCTCATGCTGGGAGGCGGACATCTGACGCTGTTCGAGCGGGAGGTGTCCAAGGGGAATCACGAAGGCGCCCTGCGCCTCGCCATCCGGGCGTTCCTTGCCGAGGCGCGCGACGTCTACGACCTCGTGCTCATCGACAGCGCTCCGGGCCTCTCGGTGCTGACGGAATGCTGGCTGCGCGAGGCAGACTTCTGCGTCTCTCCCGCAAAGCCGGACTATCTTTCGACGCGCGGTCTGCAGTTCCTCCAGCAGTTCGGGGAGCGCGACATCCAGATGGGCTTCTCCGAGAACCTCGGTGTCGTCATCAGCATGAAGGATGCGCACGCTCCGGAGGACGAGCAGTTCGACCAGTGGCTGCGCCGCAATCTCAAGGCGCGTTGCTTCACGCAGGTCATTCCGCGTACGACCGCCCTGCAGACCGCTGCATACTTTTCGGAGCGCCGGCGGTCATATGCCGCGAAGTATCCCGGCAAGACAGGGAAAGCGCTCCGGGAGATTGCGGCCGAAGTGCTGGACCGGCTCAGCGAGGCGCAGGTGCGTGGACCCGTCGGCCTCATGGAGCGGCCGCAGACAGGGGAGCCGTACGGCGACGTGCAGGGATATCGGTAGGTTCTGCCCCGGACGTCAGTACGTGAGCACCGCCTTGATGGCAGCGAGCTCGGCCTCAGCATCCGGGTAGGACTCGTAGGATTGGCCGGCGCGGCGATACCAATAACGCGAGTTGCCGACATCACCCTCGATCTTGTGCAGCACGGCGTGGATCCAGCAGGAGGTGGGGTCCGCCTCGTCCTGCTGCACGATCTCGTGTGCGGTCTTCCAGTCGCCGGCGATGGCCAGCTCCACCGCCCGGATCAGGTCTTGCCGCTCTGCCATCTCTCCCATCCCTTTGCGCGCAGGCCGCACGCCGGACACTGCCCGCAGCCGAAGCCCCAGGCGTGGCGCGTGGTCCGGTTGGGGGTGTAGCACGTGTGCGTGTGGGCGACGATGAGATCGACGAGCCGGTCGCCGCCGAGCCGTTGCGCCATCTCCCACGTGCCGGCCTTGTCGATCCACATCAGCGGCGTCTCGATCATGAACGGCGCGTCGAGCCCGAGCGAGATCGCCTTGGCCAGCGCTTGCAGGGTGTCGTTGCGGCAGTCGGGATAGCCGGAATAGTCCGTCTCGCACATGCCCCCGACGAGGGCGCGCAAACCCCGCCGATAGGCGAGCGCCGCCGCGTAGGTGAAGAACAGCAGATTGCGGCCGGGCACGAACGTATTGGGCAGGCCGGCGGCGGTCAGCTGGAACGCCGCATCCCGGGTCAGTGCCGTCTCGCTGATGGCGCCGAGCGTCGCCAGCTCCAGCACGTGGTCCTCGGCGAGGCGTGAGCCCCAGGCGGACGATACACCCGACAGCTCCTGCCGGACCAGGGGGCGTTGCGTCATCTCGACGGCATGGCGCTGGCCATAGGCAAAGCCGATGGTTTCGACACGGGTGTAGCGCTCCAGCGCCCAGGCAAGGCACACCGTGGAATCCTGCCCGCCAGAGAACAGCACGAGTGCGGAGTCCGTCGCCATCGCTACCGGCTTCTGCCGTCGTAGGGAGTGAGCTGCAGCATGCCGGGGTCCACGCCCTCCAGGCAGCGCACGTTGATGCCGATGCCCTCTGAGCCGTCGGCGCCCTGCCCGCGCGAGAAGGAGCCGACGCCGCAGGTGCTGCAGAAGAGGTGGTGGATGTTGCGCGTGTTGAACTGATAGTCGGCCAGGGATTCGGCGCCGGACAGGAGCTTGAACTCGGCAGGCTCCACATACGCCCACAGCGCGCCGCGCTTGCGGCAGATGGAGCAGTTGCAGTCCAGGACAGGTGTCAGGTCGGTCGTCACCTCGTAGCGGACTCGGCCGCAGTGGCAACCGCCGCTGTACATTCGCGCCTCAGCCATATCGCTGTTCCGTGGGTTCGGCGATCCTAGAACGTAGCAACGACGCGGCCGATCACAAGCTCCAACGGCACGAAGCCGACGCCGAAGCGCTGGGAATGGTGGCGGCTGTCGATGGAGTTGTCGCGATTGTCCCCGAGGGTGAAGAGGTGGCCGGGCGGCACGCGGAAGACCTCGGTATTGCCAAAGGTCCTGTTGACGCCCTCGCTCCTTACGATGTGATAGGAGGTGTTGCCGGGCAGGGTCTCGAGGTAGGTGACGATCTCGTTTTTCGGATCCGCCGGATCGGGGGCCCTGGATATCGCCGCGTTCGGGACCAACTCACCATTGAGGGAGAGTCTGCCGCCGATCATCTGCACCCTGTCGCCTGGCAGGCCGACGATACGCTTCACGTAGAATGTCGCGGGATTGCGCGGAAGCCGGAACACGGCGATGTCTCCGCGGCTGGGCGGCCATGCAGGCCAGCGGCCGTCGATCGGCAACGAGAAGAAGTCAAAGGAGTGACGGCTATACCCATAGGAGGCGCGCGACACGATGCTGTAGGTGCCGACGGGCATGGACGGCACCATCGACGCCGACGGGTTGGTGAAGACGCGAAATACCGGGCCCGCGTTGGGCAGAAAGGTGAAGACCACCAGGAACAGCAGGAAGCCGACAGAGGATGCGAGCATGACGATGCGCCGCTCGCGGCGGCGGCCCGCGACCTCTGGCTTGGGCGGCTTCCGGATGGCCTCTGGGCCGTTCATACCGCCTCCGGCGGCAACGCGGAGTGCTCGACGGGATGGCGCCGCCGGCGCTTTCAGGCGCCGATGATACAGGCTAAAAGGCCCTCCAGCCAATGCAGCGGGACGACCCGCGATCGAGTGAGAACAGGGAAGAGTTCATGACCGCCATTGTCGACATCATCGGCCGCGAGATTCTGGACAGCCGCGGCAATCCCACGGTCGAGGTGGATGTCGTGCTGGAGGACGGCTCGCACGGACGCGCCGGCGTGCCATCAGGCGCCTCCACGGGCGCGCACGAGGCCCTCGAACTGCGTGACGGCGACAAGGGGCGCTATCTCGGCAAGGGTGTGCGCAAGGCCGTCGATGCGGTCAACGGGGAGATCTACGACGCGCTTGCGGGAATGGACGCGGAGGACCAGCGCCGCATCGACGATGCCTTGCGGAAGCTCGACGGCACGGCCAACAAGGGCCGCCTCGGCGCCAATGCCATTCTCGGGGTATCGCTTGCGGTGGCCAAGGCTGCGGCGGAGGCGAGCGGCCTGCCGCTCTATCGCTATCTCGGGGGCGCCAACGCGCATCTGCTCCCGGTCCCGATGATGAACATCATCAATGGCGGAGCGCATGCCGACAACCCCATAGATATCCAGGAGTTCATGGTCATGCCGGTGGGCGCTGCCTCCTGCGCCGAGGCCGTGCGCATGGGCTCGGAGATTTTCCACACTCTGCGCAAGGGCCTCAAGGATGCGGGCCACGCCACCAACGTCGGCGATGAGGGTGGCTTTGCGCCCAACCTGCGTTCTGCCGACGAGGCGCTGTCGTTCGTGATGAAGTCGATCGAGGCCGCCGGCTACAGGCCGGGCGAGGATGTCGCGCTCGCGCTCGATTGTGCGGCGACCGAATTCCACAAGGACGGCAAGTATCAGATGGAGGGTGAGGGCAAGTCGCTCGATGCAAACGGGATGGTCAAGTATCTGGCCAACCTCGTCGCCCGCTACCCCATCGTGTCGATCGAGGACGGCATGTCCGAGGACGACTGGCAGGGCTGGAAGGCGCTCACCGCCGAGATCGGCGCCAGATGCCAACTCGTCGGCGACGACCTGTTCGTCACCAATACCGAGCGCCTCGAGCGGGGCATCAAGCAGGGCATCGCCAACTCGATCCTGGTGAAGGTCAACCAGATCGGCTCGCTGACCGAGACGCTGGAGGCCGTCGCGATGGCGCAGCGCTCGGCCTACACCGCCGTCATCTCGCACCGTTCCGGCGAGACCGAGGACAACACCATTGCCGATATCGCGGTGGCCACCAACGCGGGCCAGATCAAGACCGGCTCGCTGTCGCGCTCCGACCGCACCGCCAAGTACAACCAGCTCATCCGCATCGAGGAGGAACTGGGCGACGAGGCGCGCTATGCAGGCAAAGCGGCCCTGCGCACCAGGCAGTAGGCAGGCCGCGGAGGAGCAGGCGGACGTCGGCCCCATCGTCTTCTCCCACCGCCTCATTTTTACCCGGGCTTAATGGCTTGCGCGTAGCTTACGGCCTGTCCCGGTAGGACGCACCGTCTCGCGTCAACCCAGTACCCCCAAGTCCTCGCATGTACGATCGGCGCAAAAGCCGGCCACGGCAGATCCTGGTGTCGCTTTTCTGCCTTTGCGCACTCGGCTACTACGCCTATCACGCCATTGTCGGTAAGCGTGGCCTCGAGGCGCGCGCGCGTTTGATCGAAAGCTCCAGCAAGCTGGAGCCGGAGATTGCGCGCCTCGAGGCCATGCGCGCCCGCCTCGAGCGGGAGGTGCGCTTGCTTGATGCGGCCGACCCCGACATCGTCGAAGAGCTGGCAATCGAGCTTCTGGCATTCGCGCGCCCGGGCGACCGGGTCGTGGTTTTCGCCGGCGAGCCGCCCCCGACACAGCCGAAGCAACCCGCGCTTCGATAGTTGCTCTGCGCTGCAACATAGCGGGGTGGCTGGCCTTACGGGGGCGTTTCCTGTACCGTCCCCGCCTCCAACCCCAGTGCTTTCGAGAGGATCGAGCACCCGTCGCCATGTCACGTCCAAATGGCCAAGAAGCCATCCCCCCGTTCAGCCGTGAGCAGGAGCTTCACGCCTATCGCCAGATGCTGTTGATCCGCCGGTTCGAGGAGCGCGCCGCGCAACTTTACGGCATGGGCCTGATCGGCGGTTTCTGCCACCTCTACATCGGCCAGGAGGCCGTCGTGGTGGGCATGCAGATGGCCATCCGCGAAGGCGATCAGGTCATCACCACCTACCGCGACCACGGCCACATGCTGGCCTGCGGCATGGACCCCAAGGGCGTCATGGCGGAGCTGACCGGCAAGCGCGGCGGCTACTCCAAGGGCAAGGGCGGGTCGATGCACATGTTCTCCAAGGAGAAGGCCTTCTACGGAGGGCACGGCATCGTCGGCGCCAACGTGCCGCTGGGGTCCGGCATCGCCTTTGCCAACCGCTATCGTGGCAACGAGGCGGTGTGCCTCACGTATTTCGGCGACGGGGCGGCGAACCAGGGCCAGGTCTACGAGAGCTTCAACATGGCGAAGCTATGGAAGCTGCCCGTCATCTTCATCATCGAGAACAACAAGTACGCGATGGGCACCTCGGTGGAGCGCTCGGCCGCCACCACCGACTTCTCCCAGCGCGGCCGCTCCTTCGACATCTCCGGCGAGCAGGTCGACGGCATGGACGTGCGGTCGGTGAAGGCCGTGGGCGATCGCGTGGTCCGCTGGGTGCGCGAAGGCAATGGGCCCTACATCCTGGAGATGCTCACCTACCGCTATCGCGGCCACTCCATGTCGGACCCCGGGAAGTACCGCTCGCGCGAGGAGATTCAGAAGATGCGCGACGAGCACGATCCCATCGAGCAGGTTCGCAGGCGCCTGCTGGAGACGCGCCTGGCGAGCGAGGACGAGCTGAAGGCCATCGATGCCGAGATCCGCGCGATCGTCGTGGCATCGGCGGAATTCGCCCAGTCGGACCCGGAGCCCGACGAGAGCGAGCTGCATACCGATGTGCTGCTGCCGGCTTAGGTGAGCGAAAGTGGTGTGCAGGTTGGGTCAAGCAGCGCGCAGATCCAACGCCTTTCCAGGTTTGCGGTTCGTGTTGGGTTCATCGCTGACGCTCGACCCAACCTACGACGACAGAAGAAAGACCCCAGGAAAATGCCGACCGAGATCCTGATGCCGGCCCTGTCGCCCACCATGGAGGAGGGCAAGCTTGCCAAGTGGCTGGTCGCGGAGGGCCAGCAGGTGAAGGCGGGCGACGTCATCGCCGAAATCGAGACCGACAAGGCCACCATGGAGGTGGAGGCGGTCGACGAGGGCAAGGTGTCGAAGCTGCTGATCGCGGAGGGCACCGAGGGCGTCAAGGTCAACACGCCCATTGCCGTGCTTGACGGCGAGGGTAGTGGTGCGTCCAGCGGCCGGGCGGAGTACGCCGACGTCGTGCCGGCGAAGAAGCCCGCCAAGGCTGCCCCTTCGGCTCCGCCGGCAGAGGGCAAACGGACGAGCAGCGTATCCGCTCCGATCTCATCTCCACCGGTGGAAATCGAGATCCCCGCCGGTGTCGAGGCCGTGACGCAGACCATGCGCGAAGCCCTGCGCGACGCCATGGCCGAGGAGATGCGGCGCGACAAGGACGTGTTCCTGATGGGCGAGGAGGTGGCGCAGTACCAGGGTGCCTACAAGATCAGCCAGGGCCTGCTGGAGGAATTCGGGGCCAAGCGGGTGATCGACACGCCCATCACGGAGCAGGGGTTCGCCGGCATCGGCGTCGGCGCCGCCTTCGCGGGTCTGAGGCCGATCGTGGAGTTCATGACCTGGAACTTCGCCATGCAGGCCATCGACCAGATCGTCAACTCCGCAGCCAAGACGCTCTACATGTCGGGCGGGCAGCTCGGCTGCCCCATCGTATTCCGCGGACCCAACGGCGCTGCCGCCCGCGTCGCCGCCCAGCACAGCCAGTGCTACTCGGCCTGGTATGCGCATGTTCCCGGCCTCAAGGTGGTGGCGCCCTCCAATGCGGCTGACGCCAAGGGCCTGTTGAAGTCCGCCATACGCGACCCCAACCCCGTTCTGGTTCTCGAGAACGAGGTGCTTTACGGGTCCTCGGCGCCGGTGCCGAAAGGCGAGTGGCTGGTGCCGATCGGCAAGGCGCGCATCGCACGAGCCGGCGCCCACGTGACCATCGTGTCGTTCGCGCGCGGCATGGTGTATGCGCTGGAAGCTGCCGAGCAGCTCGCCAAGGAGGGCATCGAGGCCGAGGTGATCGACCTGCGCACGCTCCGGCCGCTCGACCTGCCCACCATCGTCGAGTCCGTCAAGAAGACCAACCGGCTCGTGACGGTGGAGGAGGCCTGGCCGGTGTGCTCGGTGGGCTCGGAGATCTGCGCGCAGGTGGCGATCCAGGCCTTCGACTATCTCGACGCGCCGCCGGCCAAGGTGTCTGGGGCCGATGTGCCGATGCCGTATGCCGCCAACCTCGAGCGCCTCGCACTTCCGAGCGCGGCGCAGGTGGTCGAGGCGGCGAAGAGCGTGTGTTACGCGTGACGATGCGGAGCACCGGGTGTGACCGAAGCGGAGATTCTGCAGGGGCTGTTCAACGCCATCGGCTCCGTCATCACCATCTTCTCGCTGTTCTTCACGATGGTGTCGGCCTATCTGGCCGCGCTCTATCTGTTCCTCAACCGCGCGCCGCTGGCGCTGCGGCTGCTGGCCTTCGTGCTGCTATCGCTGGGCCTCTTATTCCTCGGGGGGTCGGTGGCGGTGATCCAGACCATGCAGAACGGGCTCTTTGCGGCCTGGGACAGGCTGCCGGCTCCCGCCTTCAGCCTGCGCGAGGTGCGCAACCCGCTAGGGGCCGCCTTGGCCGAAGCGCTGCCCGTTACACAGCAGCAGATCGGCGTCGGCATCGGCTGGAGCGTGGCGATCTTCGTCTATCTGGCCCTCGGCTATCTCACTTTCCTCTATCGCTGGCCGCACCAGTCAAAGGGGGGACAAACCGATGACTGAGCGGGTCATTCTTTCCGGTACCTGTCACTGCGGTGCGATCCGCGGCACGCTTGCGGCGACCAAGCCAGCGGCGGAGGTGCAGGTCAGGGCCTGCCAGTGCGGCTTCTGCACGCGGCATGGCGCCATGACCGCGAGCGACCCCGCGGGCAAGGCAACATTCGAGATCGAGCGCGCCGCGCTGACGCGCTATCAGTTCGCCACTGGCACGGGTACAAGCCTCATCTGCGCCCGCTGCGGCATGTACGCCGGGGTCATGCTGGAGGACGGCGGCAAGGTGTGGTCCGTGCTCAATGTGCGCGGCCTTGCCGTTCCCGAGTTCAAGGATCGCAAGGCGGAGGTGGTTGTGTATGAGGGCGAGACGCCGGAGTCGCGCATTGCGCGCCGCAAGGCCAAGTGGACGCCGACGGAGATCGTGTACAGATGAATTTGCAGGCTGGGGCGCCGCCGGCCAAGGCCGGGGATCACCCAGCACAGGAATGAGACCGCAGCCGGTGTTGGGTCGGCGCTTGGCTTGACCCAACCTATGCCCAAGAGAAGCAGAGCATGCCGACCGAAATCCTGATGCCCGCGCTGTCGCCCACGATGGAGGAGGGTAAGCTCGCCAAATGGCTCGTAAAGGAAGGCCAGAGCGTCAAGGCCGGTGATGTCATCGCCGAAATCGAGACCGACAAGGCGACGATGGAGGTGGAGGCGGTCGACGAAGGCAAGGTGTCGCAGCTGTTGATTGCGGAGGGGACAGAGGGCGTCAAGGTGAACACGCCGATTGCTGTTCTGCTGGCGGAAGGCGAGACGGCGGCGGCGCCAGCCGCATCCAAGTCGACTGCTGCGCCCAAGCCGGCGCCCGCACGCGCGTCGGGTGCCCCGGCCTCAGGCTCCGCACGTGCAGCGGCCGCTTCCCCTCCCCTTGGCGGGGACGGAAGAGGGGCGGTGGCACAGCGCGACCGGCAGGTTTCGCCCCCACCGCAGCCCTCTCCCGCAAAGGGAGAGAGAGGTCCCGGCATGGCGCGTGCCGCCACAGCGCCGCCGGCGGCAGTCAACGGACACGGGCGAATCTTTGCTTCTCCATTGGCGCGACGGCTCGCACGTGAATTCAACGTCGAGGTTGCTTCGCTCAGAGGCTCAGGCCCGCGCGGCCGCATCATCCGGCGTGATGTGGAGGCGGCGCTGCGGGACGGCGGCGTGGCGGCGCTGCAGCCGGCGCGCCGCGGCACGGCCATCGCGCCGACGCCGGCGGGCGCGCCGCTGGCGGCACTTGCCCAACCCATGCCGGACGACAAGATCCTCGCCCTCTACGAAAAGGGTTCTTACGAGGTCCTACCTCACGACGGCATGCGCAAGGTCATCGCCCAGCGCCTGACCTTGTCGAAGCAGACGATCCCCCACTTCTACCTTACGGTCGATTGCCGGCTCGACGAGCTCCTGCGTGCGCGCGAGCGGATGAATGCCACGGCACCGAAGGAGGGCCCCCGCGCCTACAAGCTCTCGGTCAACGACTTCCTCATCAAGGCTTTGGCGCTGGCCCTGGCCCAGGTGCCGGCCGCCAACGTGACGTGGACGGACGCCGGCACGCTGCGCCACAAGTATTCGGACGTCGGTGTCGCAGTGGCGGTCGAAGGCGGCCTCTTCACGCCCGTCATCCGCCACGCCGAAATGAAGTCGCTGTCCGAGATATCCAACGAAATGAAGGATTTGGCCGAGCGCGCGCGCAAGCGCCGGCTGGCCCCGCACGAGTACCAGGGCGGCACGACCTCCATCTCGAACCTCGGCATGTACGGGATCAAGAGCTTCGAGGCCGTGATCAATCCCCCACATGCCACCATCCTGGCGATCGGTGCAGGGGAACGGCGCCCCATAGCAGGCGGCGACAAGGTCGAGCTCGCAACCGTCATGTCCTGCACGCTCTCGGGCGATCACCGCGTCGTGGACGGGGCAGTCGGTGCCGAGCTTCTCGGCGCCTTCAAGATGCTGGTCGAGGAGCCGGTGCGGATGCTGGCTTGAGCCGCAAGTCTGCAAATTTTGTGGATTTTCGCGTGCTGTGGCGCCCAGGGCACTGAGGCCCACCGTCCACAGATTCGGACCCTGCGCATTTGGAACTCCCCCGGAATCGCTTGCCCTCGGCTTGCCGGTGCCTGATTTCAGGACTAAGAATCGGAAGAAGAAGAAGAATGCAGTCGTTCGGCGTACCCGTTACGACCAAATAATCACCTCGGGGGTGTTGCCATGTTTCCCACCATGCGTGCGAGCGCGAGGGTATTGCTTGTCGCCGGCGTCGTCGGGTTGGCCGGATGCGCCGCCGATGGAAGCGATGGCTTGTTCACAACCGGTGCGCTCGGCACCCAGGCCAGCAGCGATTCCCGCTCCGATCCGCAGTGCATCGCTCTTGCGACGCGCATCGACGGCCTCCGCAAGGAAGGCATCGGCGACAAGATCGAGAAGGCTGCGGCCAAGAAATACAAGATGACGCAGTCGGACCTCTCCAAGGCGGATCAGCTGACAAAGGCCAACGCGGATTTCCAGCTGCGCTGTTCGCCGATCATGCCGGATCCCGTCGCATCCGCACCGGTGCCGGCGCCGCCGGCACCAACAGCCAGGGCTACGCCGAAGCCGACCGCTGCGGCGCGACCGCAGTCCCAGAACTGATGCCCCAAACATTCTGCGACCGCGCCGACGCTGCCGTTCGGCGCGGTCGCTTTTTGCCATCGCCTTGCCATGCTTCGCCGCAAGCTTGTGCTGCGGTAATCGTGTCACAGTGCGGCGGCGCGCTGTTGAAAATATCGCGGCCGTATGTTTCGTAAGGTGACGGGGTGCAGAGGGAGACGAGGAGACAATCGGTGGGCCGGAACGTGTCGAGTGCGCTCAGGCATTTGGCTGCTGCGGCCGCGGTTGCGGCGCTCGGTGCATGCGCGGACGGCGATGGTTTCGGCGGCGATCCCGGCGCCACGCCGCTGGCGGTTGGACAAAGCTGCGGATCGGTTCGCCAGGAGCTCGACTCACTGGACCGCAAGGGGACCCAGGCCAAAGTCGAGGCCGCAAGCCAGGGCAAGAAGCTTTCGCCCAAGGACAGGGCCGACGTCGACCGCTACAACTCGCTGCTCAACCAATACCTGGGAGCGCGCTGCCACGCCTGAAGGCGACCGCGGCACCGACGGCTTTGCGCAAAGCTGCTGAATTGGCTTGAATGAACGGGCCCCGAGGCGTACCGCCCGGGGCCTTATGGTGCCTGGATCGGGCACCGCGACGAGAGCGACATTCCCCATGGCAGATCAGAGTTTCGACATCATCGTCATCGGCTCGGGACCCGGTGGGTACGTGACGGCCATTCGCGCGAGTCAGCTCGGCTTCAAGACTGCGATCATCGAGCGCGACTATCTCGGCGGCATCTGCCTCAACTGGGGCTGCATCCCCACGAAAGCGTTGTTGCGGTCGGCCGAGGTGTTCCACAACCTGCAGCATGCCAAGGACTTCGGCCTCACCGCGGAGCGTGTCGGCTTCGACGCCAAGGCCGTGGTCGAGCGCTCCCGCAAGGTGGCTTCGCGCCTCAACAGCGGCGTCACTTTCCTGATGAAGAAGAACAAGATTGCCGTGATCTGGGGCGAGGCGAGCCTGGAGGCGCCGGGCAGAGTTGCCGTCAAGGCGTCCAAAAGCGAAGCTCCGAAAGGCGCTTTGGGGCCGGGGACCTACCAGGCCAAGCACATCATCGTCGCGACCGGGGCGCGTCCGCGGGTCCTGCCGGGGCTGGAGCCCGACAAGAAGCAGGTGTGGACCTACTTCGAGGCGATGGTGCCGTCCGCGATCCCGAAGTCGCTGCTCGTCGTCGGCTCCGGCGCCATCGGCATAGAGTTCGCCTCGTTCTACCGCACGCTGGGCGCGGCCGTGACCGTCGTGGAGGTGCTGCCGCAGATCCTGCCCGTCGAGGACGCCGAGATCGCGGCCTTTGCGCGCAAGAGCTTCGAGCGGCAGGGCATCAAGATTCTGACGGGTGCCAAGGTCGTCAAGCTCGACAAGAAGGCCGACAGCGTCACCGCCACCATCGACGACGGCAAGGGGGGCATGCAGACGCTCAGCGTCGACCGCGTCATTTCGGCTGTCGGCGTGGTCGGCAACATCGAGAACCTCGGCCTCGAGAAGCTCGGAGTGAAGACCGAACGCGGCGCCATCGTCACGGACGGCTTCGGCCGCACAAACGTGCCCGGCATCTATGCCATCGGCGACGTGGCCGGACCTCCGATGCTCGCGCACAAGGCGGAGCACGAGGGCGTTGCCTGCGTCGAGGCGATCAAGGGGCTCGATGCGCATCCGCTCGACAAGCTGAAAATCCCCGGCTGCACCTACTGCAATCCCCAGATCGCGAGCGTCGGCCTCACCGAGAAGGCGGCGAAGGAGCAGGGCCGCGAGGTGAAGATCGGGCGGTTCCCCTTCGCGGGCAACGGCAAGGCCATCGCGCTCGGGGAGGACCAGGGCCTGGTGAAGACCATCTTCGACGCGAAGACCGGTCAGCTCCTGGGCGCCCACATGGTCGGTGCCGAGGTGACGGAGCTGATCCAGGGGTTCGTCATCGCTATGCAGCTCGAAACGACCGAGGAGGACCTGATGCACACGGTCTTCCCGCACCCCACGCTGTCCGAGATGATGCACGAGAGCGTGCTCGACGCCTTCGGACGCGTCATCCATGTGTGATGTGGGCGGCGATCGCCGGGGCGCCCAGCATAGGGTGACCCTCGCGCCGGTGCCGGCCGCTTGGCCGGTGATGCGACCACTTGCTGCGTTGCGAGATCGTTAGGGCTCGACGAACTGCGGCGAGTCGGTCAGATTCCCCGCAACTCGCCGGAGCCCGTGAGCGTCCGAGCGTTGCTCCGGCTGGCCTAGCCAGGGGAGAATGCCATGAACCTCAACATGCAGCAGCTCATCGTCTGGGCAGTAATCGGTATCGTCGCGGGTTGGCTCGCCAGCGTCGTGGTCGGAGGTGGCGGTGGACTGCTGCGCTATCTCATCACGGGCCTGATCGGTGCGGTCGTCGGCGGCTTTGTCTTCAATATGGCCGGCTGGAAGTTAAACCTCGGCAATGAATGGGTCGATCAGATCGTCGTCGCCGCCATTGGCGCCATCATCGTCGTCATCCTCGCCCGCCTTCTCGTCTAGACGGCCATAGCAGCGCCGTTGCCGCGCCGCTGTCGATTGCGACTCCCCTGCTCCCGGCTGGGCAGGGGAGTTTTGCATTGTGTCGTCGGCTGCGGATGGTGCGCCATGGCGCGACCTGACCGATCGCCGGCGAACCGGCGCGTCGCGATTGCGCAAACGCTGCAGCTGTGGCGTAATCGAGGACCAGACTAATCAAAAAGCGGAAGAACACGCGTGGCCGGTCCCCGGCCCTGCAGAGGAGGCGCCACCCATGTTTTCCCTGTTCCGCAAGGGGAAGGCCCCGGCACCGCCCGCCGAGGTGCCGGTCCGAGCATCGCCCGAGCCCCCGATCAAGCCCCTGGAGAGCAGCATGACGAAACTGTCCATGACGGTGAATGGCAAGGCCGTCGCCGCCGAGAATGTCGATCCCAGGACCCTGCTCGTGCATTTCCTGCGCGAGCACCTGCGGCTCACGGGCACGCACGTGGGCTGCGACACCAGCCAGTGCGGCGCGTGCGTCGTGCATCTCGACGGCCGCGCGGTGAAGTCGTGCACCGTGCTCGCCCACTCCTGCGACGGTGCCAGCGTGACGACCATCGAGGGCCTGGCGAAGGACGGCGCGCTGCATCCCATGCAGGAAGCCTTCCGTCAGCATCACGGCCTGCAGTGCGGCTTCTGCACGCCGGGCATGATCATGGCTGCGGTCGACCTGGCTCAGAGGAAGGGCGGCAACCTCGACGAGCACACGATCCGTGAGGGCCTGGAGGGAAACCTGTGCCGCTGCACGGGCTACCACAACATCGTCGCCGCCGTGAAAGCAGGCGCCGCCGCCATGGGCGGGATGCGGCAGGCCGCCGAGTGAGATCGCCGGCGCGTCCCTGACACGGCGCGCGCGTCGCAAACCTTGTGGTGAGCCTGTCGAACCACGAGCGGGCCGCGTCCTTCGACAAGCCCAGGACGAGGGCAAGACCAAAGCGCAGGACTGACGTCCAGCAATGAACGCAACAGGAGGAAACCCGTGACCGCAACCGGCATCGGGGCGCCCGTACGGCGCAAGGAAGATCAGCGTTTCATCACCGGCAAGGGCCAATACACCGACGACATCACCCGCCCGGGGCAAGCCTGGGCCGTGTTCGTGCGTTCGCCGCATGCCCATGCGGCGCTGAAGAAGGTGGATGTGTCGGGCGCCCTGGCGTCCCCCGGCTGCATCGGCGCCTTCACCGGCGAGGATGTCGCCAAGGACAAGGTCGGCAACCTCATCTGCGGCTGGATGATCCTGTCCAAGGACGGCTCGCAGATGAAGATGGGCCCGCATCCCGTGCTGGCGCAAGGCAAGGTGCGCTACGTCGGCGATCACGTGGCCGTCGTCATTGCAGAGACGCTGGCGCAGGCCAGGGATGCGGCCGAGAAGGTGACGGTCGATTACGACGTGCTGCCTGCCGCGGTCGATCCGGCAACGACGCAGAGTGCGGGCCAGCCGCTAATTCACTCCGAGGCCCCCAACAACACGGTCTACCAATGGCACCTCGGCGACAAGGCCAAGGTCGACGCCGCGTTCGCCGCCGCCAAGCATGTGACGAAGATCGAGCTCACCAACAACAGGCTCATTCCCAACGCCATCGAGCCGCGCGCGGCGATCGGCGAGTACGACTCGGGCCAGGAGAGCTTCACGCTCTGGACCACCAGCCAGAACCCGCACGTCGCGCGCCTGGTTCTGGCGGCTTTCATCGGCATAGCCCCCGAGCACAAGTTGCGCGTGATCGCACCCGACGTGGGCGGCGGCTTCGGCTCCAAGATTTTCATCTATGCCGAGGAGACGGTGTGTCTGTGGGCGTCCAGGAAGGTCGGCCGTCCCGTGAAGTGGGTTGCCGACCGTACCGAGTCCTTCCTTGCGGACGCGCACGGCCGCGATCACGTGACGACCGCCGAGCTCGCCGTGGATGCGAGCGGGAAGATTCTGGCGCTCAGGGCCAGCACGAAGGCCAACCTCGGCGGCTATCTCTCGACCTTTGCCTCCTCGGTGCCGACCTATCTCTATGCGCCGCTCCTGTCGGGGCAGTACGACATCCCCGCCATCTACTGCGAGGTCGACGGCGTCTACACCAACACGGCGCCCGTCGATGCCTATCGCGGTGCCGGCCGGCCGGAAGCGACGTTCGTCGTCGAGCGGCTGGTGGAAGTTGCAGCACGCGAGACCGGCCGCGACCCGGCCGAGTTCCGGCGGCAGAACTTCATCAAATCGTTCCCGCACCAGACGCCGGTCATCATGGCCTACGACGCTGGCGACTACGCGGCCTGCCTCGACAAGGCGCTGGAGCTTGCCGACGTGAAGGGGCTCCCCGCGCGCAAGGCGGCGAGCGCCAAGAACGGCAAGAAGCGCGGGCTCGGCTACTCGGCCTATATCGAAGCCTGCGGCATCGCGCCGAGCCAAGCGGTTGGATCGCTGGGTGCGGGCGTCGGCTTGTGGGAGTCGGCGGAGGTGCGCGTCAACCCGACGGGCTCGGTCGAGGTCCTGACCGGCTCGCACAGCCACGGCCAGGGCCACGAGACCACCTTCGCCCAGCTCGTATCGCAGCGCCTCGGCATTCCCATCGAGCAGGTCACCGTCGTGCACGGCGACACCGACAAGGTGCAGTTCGGCATGGGCACCTACGGCTCTCGCTCCGGCGCCGTCGGCATGTCGGCCATCTACCAAGCCATCGACAAGGTGATCGTGAAGGCCAAGAAGGTGGCGGGCTTCGTGCTGGAGGTGCCCGAGCCCACCGTCGACTTCAAGGACGGCATCTTCTCCAGCACGGCTACCAACAAGACGCTCACGTTCCCCGAGGTGGCCTTGCAGGCTTACATCGCCCACAAGTTCTCGGGCCAACAGCTGGAGCCCGGCCTGAAGGAAGGTGCCTTCTTCGACCCCACCAACTTCACGTTCCCATCGGGCGTGCACATCTGCGAAGTGGAACTCGACCCGGAGACCGGCGCCACCACCATCGAGCGCTGGACCGCCGTGGATGACTTCGGCACGCTCGTGAACCCCATGATCGTGGAAGGCCAGGTGCACGGCGGCATCGCCCAGGGCGTCGGCCAGGCCCTGCTGGAGGGAGCCGTCTACAACAAGGAGGGGCAGCTCCTCACGGCCAGCTACATGGACTACTGCATGCCGCGTGCCGGCGATCTGCCGTCCTACCAGGTGGCCATGGTCAGCACGCCCTGCCCGTCAAACCCGCTGGGCATCAAGGGGTGCGGCGAGGCCGGCGCGATCGCGGCGCCGGCGGCGGTCATCAATGCCATCACGGACGCGCTGGGCCACGAGCAGATCGCCATGCCGGCGACCCCGAGCGCCGTCTGGCGCGCGGCGCAGAAGGCGCCTGCCAAGATGGCTGCTGAATAGGGAGGCTTTCATGTACGCATTCCAGTATCACCGCCCGCAGTCGCTCGCCGACGCCGCTAAGCTCCTGACCGGCGAGGCCAAGCTACTCGCAGGTGGCCACACGCTGATCCCCACCATGAAGCAGCGGCTGGCCAACCCCCCTGCCCTCATCGATCTCGGGCGGATTGCGGAGCTGCGGGGCATCGAGAAGAGGGTCACGGGCCTCCTGATCGGCGCCATGACGACGCACGACGAGGTGGCAAACTCCGCCGCGGTGCGCTCGGCGATTCCCGGCCTGTGCGACGTGGCGGGCGCCATCGGCGACCCGCACGTGCGCCATCGCGGCACCATCGGCGGTTCGGTCGCCAACAATGACCCCGCCGCCGACTATCCGGCAGCACTGCTGGCGCTTGCCGCCACGATCGTCACGAACAAGCGGGAGATTGCGGCCAGCGACTTCTTCAAGGGCCTGTTCTCCACCGGACTGGGCGATGGCGAGATCATCACGCGCATCTCCGTTCCGCTTCCGGGCAAGTTCGCCTACGTCAAGTTCGCAAACCCCGCCTCGCGCTATGCCCTGGTCGGCGTGGCGGTGGCGAAGACAGGCAACGATGTCCGCGTGGCAGTGACGGGTGCCGGCAGCAACGGCGTCTTCCGCCACAAGGGCATGGAGGCGGCGCTCGGCAAGGACTGGTCGGCGCAGGCGCTTGCGGGCGTGGCAACCAGTGCCGCCGATATGATGAGCGACATGCACGGCGACGCCAACTATCGCGCGCATCTTGTCGGCGTGCTGGCCCGTCGCGCGGTGGGCAAGGCGGGTTGATCTGCATGCCCTCGTGGTGAGCTTGCCGAACCACGGCCAGCATGCGCCGGCGTGCTTCGACAGGCGGGGAGCGAGGACGGCGCGCGCGGAAAGGGTGAGGCCATGGCCGTAACGATGTCGGGCGAACGCGTGTTGCCGGCGGACAAGGCGACGGTGTGGGCGCGGCTCAACGATGCCGAGACGCTCAAGGCCGCCATCCCCGGGTGCGAGAGCCTGGAGAAGCTCTCCGACACGGAGCTGCAAGCAGTCGCCAAGGTCAAGATCGGCCCCGTCAGCGCCCGCTTCAAGGGCAAGGTCAATCTGACGGACATGGACCCGCCCAACAGCTACCGCATCTCCGGCCAGGGAGAGGGCGGCATTGCCGGCTTTGCCAAGGGCGGGGCCAACGTGCGCCTCACGGATGCCGAGGGGGGAGGCACCAGGCTCAGCTACGACGTCGACGCCCAGGTCGGCGGCAAGATCGCGCAGCTGGGAAGCCGGCTGATCGACAGCACCGCCAAGAAGCTCGCCGACGAGTTCTTCACCAACTTCGCCAAGGCGCTGAGTGCCTCCTCGTAGGCTGCACCGCGCGAAGTGCGGGCACGACGTCTCAACTCCTTCACACCTGACCCTTCACGCTCCAGGGGGACCGAGGGCTGGCAGCGTACCAGCCGCCCTTCGACATGCTCAGGGCCGGGCGAGCGGCCGGCTCAGGGCCAGAGCCAGGGGGTGCGCCCGGTGAGGTGCACTAATACGGCGCGGGGCACGCCAAGACGGCGCCGAACTTGTCGAAGGGCGGCCGTTTGGCTAATGCCTCTCCGCCATGCTGCATATCAACGACCTGACCTACCGCATCGAAGGGCGGACGATCCTGGACAAGGCCACGGCCGGCATTCCGGCCGGGCACAAGGTGGGCCTTGTCGGCCGCAACGGCTCGGGCAAGACCACCCTGCTCCGCCTCATCACCGGCGAGCTGCAGCCGGATGACGGCGGCATCCGCGTGCCGCGCACGACGCGCATCGGCACGGTGGCGCAGGAGGCGCCCGGCGGGCCGGACACCCTGATCGACTTCGTGCTGGCCGCCGACAAAGAGCGCAGCCGCCTGCTGACGGAGGCTGCAAACGCCCACGACCCGGTGCGCATCGCCGACGTTCACGAGCGCCTGAACCACATCGGGGCGCATGCCGCCCCGGCGCGGGCGGCGCGCATCCTGGCCGGCCTCGGTTTCGACGAGGCGGCGCAGCAGCGGCCCTGCTCGGAGTTTTCGGGCGGCTGGCGCATGCGCGTGGCGCTGGCGGCCATGCTGTTTGCCGAGCCCGACCTGCTGCTGCTGGACGAGCCCACCAACTATCTCGACCTCGAAGGCGCGCTTTGGCTCGAGGACTACCTGCGGGACTACCCCTACACCGTGCTCATCGTCAGCCACGACCGCGAGCTTCTGAACCGCGCAGTCACGGCGATCCTGCACCTGGAGCGCGGGAAGCTCACGCTGTACACGGGCGGCTACGATCGTTTCGAGGAGACGCGGCGCGAGAAGCAGCGGCTGAACCTCAAGCTCAAGAAGAAGCAGGACGACGAACGCCGCCACATTGAGGCGTTCATCGTCCGCTTCAAAGCCAAGGCCTCCAAGGCCGCGCAGGCGCAGAGCCGGATGAAGGCGCTGGCGCGCATGCAACCCATCGCCGAGCAGATCGAGGAGCGGGTGGCCCCGTTCTCCATCCCGAATCCTGCCAAGGCGCTGGCGAGCCCGCTGATACGTCTGGAGGACGCATCGGTCGGTTACGTGGAGGATGTGCCGGTGCTCCAGGGCCTCGATTTGCGGCTCGACGTCGACGACCGCATCGGTCTGCTCGGCGCCAACGGCAACGGCAAGAGCACTTTTGCCAAGCTGCTCGGCGGGCGCCTCGTACCGATGTCGGGCAATCGCTTCGGCTCGCAGAAGATGGTGGTCGGCTACTTCGCCCAGCATCAGATGGAGGACCTCCCCGCGGGCAAAACGCCCTATCAGCACATGCTGGATCTGATGCCTGAGGCGACCGAGGCGCAGCGCCGGGCGCGGCTCGGCGCCTTGGGTTTTGGCGTCGACAAGGCGGACACACGCGCAGAGAACCTGTCCGGCGGCGAGAAGGCGCGGCTGCTGCTGGCGCTCGCAACCTACCACGGCGCGCACCTGCTGATCCTCGACGAGCCGACGAACCATCTCGATGTGGATGCGCGCGAGGCGCTGGTGCGGGCGCTCAACGATTTCGAGGGCGCCGTCATTCTCATCACGCACGACCGTCACCTGATCGAGGCCGCCGCCGACCGGCTCTGGATCGTGCGCGACGGCACCGTTCGCAGCTATGACGGGGACGTCGACAGCTACCGCGCGGAGTGCCTGGCCGAGCGCGGCGGCAACGATGCACCGCGGGAGAGAGGCAAGGGCGGGAGGGCGGCAAAGGCCAAGCCGCAGGACGCCCGCAGGCAGGCCGCCGGCCAGCGCGCCGCGCTGGCGCCCCTCAAGAAGAAAGTGACGGAAGCCGAGGCCGAGGTCACGCGCCTCGCCAAGAGCATCGCGGCCATCGACAAGATGCTGGCGGACAGCAGCATCTACCTGGAGAACCCGGCACGGGCTCAGGCGCTTGCGCGGGAGCGGGGCGAGCTTGGCCGGTCGCAGGAGCAGGCAGAGGCCCGCTGGCTGGCCGCGAGCGAGGCCTACGAAGAGGCCGAGGCTGAGGCTGGAGCTGTGGATATGGCCCCATAGGTGCCGGCGAGCGGGGGCGGGCCATGCAAGACTGGCGACACGCCTTGTCAGGAGGTTGGCGGGCGCCCTCTCGACCCCCATCGGCAGGCGGGCGAAACTGACGGGATGGTCGCCCATACCCTCCTGCAGAGCGACGCGCTCTCGGTTTTCGACTACCGCTGCACGGCGGGTCCCGCGGATGCGCCGTTCGCCGAGCTGCACGAGCGGTACTCGCTCTCCTATGTGCGGCGCGGGAGCTTTGGCTACTGCGTGCGCGGCCGTATCCACGAGCTGGTCGCCGGTGCGTTCGTGGTCGGGCGGTGCGGCGACGAGTACATGTGCACCCATGATCATCATGCCTGCGGGGATGAATGCCTGTCCTTTCAGTTCTCGCCGGCGCTCGTCGAGACCATCGGTGATGACCCGGGGGTGTGGCGAACGGGCAGCGTTCCGCCCCTGCCGGAACTGGTCGTGGTCGGCGAGCTGGGCCAGGCCGCTTCCGAGGGACGGAGCGACGTCGGCCTCGACGAGGTCGGGCATCTCATCGCCGCGCGCTTCGTCGAGCTCGTCTCGGGGCAACGGCGCCTGCCCGCCAAGGCGAGCGCCCGCGACCGTTCCCGCATGAGCGAGACGGCGCTGTGGATGGACGCCAACGCGCACGAGACGATCGATCTCGACGGAGCAGCAGAGCAGGCCGGCTTGAGCCCGTTCCACTTCCTGCGGCTGTTTCGCGCCGTCCTCGGCGTCACTCCGCACCAATACCTACTGCGTTGCCGCCTGCGCCGTGCCGCCGGCCTGCTGGCCGATGAGGCGCTGTCGATCACGCAGATCGCCTACGAGGTAGGGTTCGCCGACCTTTCCAATTTCGTGCGCACCTTTCGCAGCGCTGCCGGCGTGTCGCCGCGCGATTTCAGGAAGGCTGCGAAGGGCGACCGCAAGATTCTCCAAGTTCGGATGGCGGCTCCGATCCTAGGGTGATCTCCGACACGAAGGAGGTTGCCATGTACGATCACATCGGCCTGAAAGTTAAAAGCCTGGACGCGAGCGTGCGCTTCTTCAAGGCGACGTTGACACCATTGGGCTACGAGCTGTGCTCGCATGATGAGACAGGCGCGAGCTTCGGCCCCAAGGGCGCGCCAGCGCTGTGGCTCTCGCCCTCGAAGGGTTCGGCTGGGCCGGGCGTGCACATCGCTTTCCGAGCGGCGGATCGCGCTGCGGTGGACCGCTTCCACAGGGACGGCGTCAAGGCCGGTGGAAAGGACAATGGCCGGGCCGGGCCGCGCGCGGACTACGGACCCAAATACTACGCCGCGTTCCTGATCGATCCCGACGGCAACAACGTGGAAGCCGTGTGCAATCGCTAGCTCGGCGCACGTCCAGCCGATGTACAACACAAGGATCACGACAGATGGCATCGATCCGCAAGGAAACCCTGATGAACGCGCGCGCCGAGGTGGTGTGGGACGCGATCCGCGACGTCGGCGCCATCCATACCCGACTGGCGCCTGGCTTCGTCACCGACACGCGGCTCGAGGAAGGCGGCAGCGCCAGGATGGTCACGTTCGCGAACGGCCTCGTGGCTCGCGAACTGATCGTCGACGTGGACGATCGAGGCCGGCGCCTTGTCTGGTCCGTCGTCGGTGGACGGCCGACGCATCACAACGGCTCGCTGCAAGTGTTTCCCGAGGGCGAGGCACGCTGCCGCGTGGTGTGGATTGCCGATCTGCTGCCGCACGATCTGGCTGGGCCGATTTCGGGTATGATGGAGCAGGGCCTTCAGGCGATGAAGCGAACGCTGGAGCGAGGCGCAGCATGAGGCACCGAGATGGTTGAGCATTACTACCTGTTCGAGACGGAGCTTGGCGTCTGCGGCATTGCGTGGACCGGACAGGGCCTGAGCCGGCTGCAGCTTCCCGAGGCCGACAGGGCCGCCACGGAACGGCGCCTGCAGAAGCGCGCGCCGGCGACGCGTTGCGACGCGCTGCCCGCAAAGATCGCGGCGGTTGTCGCGCAGGTCCGCCGCTACGCTGCGGGCGACAAGCTGGAGTTCACGGACGTCGACCTCGATCTTGCCGAGACCAGCGGCTTTCATTGCCGCATTTACGAGGCCTTGCGCCGGGTAGGCTGGGGCCACACGTCGACCTACGGAGCCCTGGCCCGTGAGGTCGGCGCCCCCGATGCGGCCCGCGCGGTTGGCCGGGCCATGGGCCGCAACCCGATCCCGCTCATCATTCCCTGCCACCGCGTGTTGGCGAGCGGCGAGAAAGTGGGCGGCTTCTCGGCTTTCGGCGGGGCAATCACCAAGCAGCGCCTGCTGGCGCTCGAGGGCGTGCATCTTGGCTCGGGCACGCCGTTGCTGCCCGGCCTGCTCCCCGCTGGACGCTGATCCCACGCCGCCCCCATGTTGCGCCCGATGCGGTGACCCTGTAGCGGAGTGATCCTCTTCCTGCTCCTGCTTCACGGGATGGACGATGACGCGAAAGCGCTATGGGCTCGTGCCCGAGGACGAACAGCGAACGATGGGCGGACTGCAGTTCGTTCAGGGTCTCGTGGCCGGCACGCTGCCCCTCAATTCGATGGCGGCGACCATCGGCTACGACATCATTGCGGCGGAGAGCGGCCGGGTGACCGTCACCGCAGAGCCGACGGCTGCGCACCTCAACCCGGCGGGCGGCGTGCACGGCGGGTTCGCGGCCACCCTGCTCGACACGTGCATGGGGCTTGCGATCTTTACGACCCTGGAGGCGGGCTACGCCCAGACAACCGTCGAGTTCAAGGTGTCGCTGGCGCGGCCGATTACCCCGCAAACCGGCTTGGTGACGGCGGTAGGCACGCTGTTGACGCGAGGGCGCCGGATCGGCATGGCGGACGGCCGCGTGACGGACCGCAACGGCCGCCTTCTGGCCCACGGCACGACCACCTGTCTGATCTTTGAGCGGTGAGGCGGCGGCTGAGGCGGATGGTTCCGCGGGACTGCGTCCAAGGCAGGCCAATCGCCACCGATCCGGTGCCAGAAAGCTGGTGCGGTCGAGAGGACTCGAACCTCCACGCCTTGCGGCGCTAACCCCTCAAGCTAGTGCGTCTACCAATTCCGCCACGACCGCACGTCACAGCGCCCGCACGTCTAGCAAACTGCTGCCGCGGGAACAAGCAGCGGAAACGGGCTGAATGCCCTCTTCGGTCACCCGCCTCTCCCGGCTACGAGGGCCCGCGCCAACGGGGCGTGCGCCGGAGTCTGGTTCTCGACGCCCCTTGCCGAACATCGCGATGGCCCGGCCGGGTCACCCCGCAGGTTCGGCCCGCGCGGATCGGAGTAAACAGAAAGCCTTCCGCGTGGAGGTCCATCCGACCTACCATGGTGGGTGGCGCGCGGGGAGCCCGTGCGCAGGCAATGAAAGCGGCGATGGAAATGAAATGACCGCCGGCACGGACGCTGAGGTGGAATGGCTGGTCTCGCCAGGCCTCGTCCCCTACGAGGCCGCCACCGCATTCATGGCCGGGCGTGTGGAAGCAATCCTCGCCGGGAAGGCGCCGGAGCTCGTCTGGCTGCTGGAGCACCCGCCGCTCTATACCGCCGGGACCAGCGCCAAGGCGGCCGACCTCATCGAGCCGGAGCGCTTCCCGGTGCACCGGACCGGCCGCGGCGGGCAATTCACCTACCATGGGCCCGGCCAGCGTGTCGTCTACCTCATGCTCGACGTGCGCGCGCGCTGGGGGGACGTGCGCGCCTATGTCGGCGCGCTCGAGCAGCTGATCATCGAGACGCTGGCGCGGCTCGGCGTGGAAGGCGCGGTGCGCGAGGGACTGGTCGGCGTGTGGGTGCGGCGTCAGGAGGAGGAGCGCGTGCGGCAGGACAAGATCGCGGCGATCGGGGTACGCCTGCGTCGCTGGGTCAGCTCGCACGGGCTCAGCATTAACATCGCGCCCGAGCTTGCGCACTTCTTGGGCATCGTGCCCTGCGGCATCCGCGAGGATGGAGTCACGAGCTTGGCCGATCTCGGTGTGGCGGCCGGCATGGGCCACCTCGATGGGGAGTTGCGTCAGGTTTTCGAGCGCCGCATCGCCCCGACGCGGCCGTTGGCTATGGATGTGCCGGTCCTGGTGTCCACCCAAGTCTAGCCGCAGCGAAGCCGCAGGCGTCCGAGTCTCTGCTAGCCCTTGGTGGCCGGGGGGCTGCCGCCCGGAGGCGTGGTCGGGGGGGCGGGAGTGTCGGGAGTATCGTAGTAGAGGTTGCCCTCTTCGATGGAGACGACGTCCTCGCCTTCCAGCTGATACTCCTCTTCCTGGTCGTCGTTGAGATGAACGGTGCACCCTTTGGCGCAGATCCCGGTCAACGTCTGTGAGGGCTTCAGGGAATGGTCTGTCCTGGTGTCGCCCTCGATGATCGTCACCTTGTGATCTTGATCATCGCGGTTGGTGATCGACACCGCGTGGGCTGCGGTGCTGCTCAACTGGAGCACGATCGCCCAAACCACACTTGCAAGACGCATCGACGGGATCAAACGCAAAGAGTGCACCCTTCTCGCTTCCGGACCTTACTTCTTTTTCTTCTTCGCGGTCTTCTTCTTCGCCGCGGTCTTCTTCGCCTTCTTCGCCTTCATAGTCTGTCCTTCCATTCAGTGACCGAGTCGCTCGAATCGAGTCCGAGCAGTGTCAATGTGAAAATTTTTCCGCAGGATGCCAAACGCAATTTTCCGCTGACGCCTATCGATGTTTTCGATAGATACCATGGGAGCACGGAGTTCTGTTAGAGTCTTTCGCGATGGACATCGCACTCGCACGCACGTTCCTGATGGTGGCCGAGACAGGAAGCTTCATCGATGCGGGCCGCAAGCTGAACATCACGCAGTCGACGGTCAGCGCGCGCATCAGGGTCCTCGAGGAGTTGTTCGGTCGCCCGCTGTTTGAGCGTTCCAAGGACGGAGCGGAGCTGACGGGCGCGGGTGCGCAGTTCCAGAAGCATGCGCTGGCGCTCGTGCGGGTGTGGCAGCACGCGCAGCTCGAAGTCGGGTTCTCCGGGCCGTACCGGGACCACCTGGCGGTCGGCGCGCACGCCACGCTCTGGGACGGCTTCCTGCTCAAGTGGATCTCCTGGCTGCGCGACAACATCCCCGACATCGCCATCTCGGCGTCCGCCAGCCTCTCCGCCGTGATGATCCAGCGTCTGCTCGAGGGCACGCTCGACCTGGCCATCATGTACCGCCCGGGGCAGCCGCCCGGCCTGACCATCGAGCACCTGTTCGATGAGGAGTTCGTGCTGGTGAGCAGCGCGCCCGCGCGCAGCCGGCGCCAGGAGAGCAACTACGTGTTCGTCGACTGGGGACCCGAGTTTCAGTCCGAGCACGCGGAAGCCTATCCCGAGCTCACAAACACGGCGGTGAATCTCGATCTCGGGCCGCTGGGCCTCGACTTCCTTCTCGCCAACGAGGCCTCGGGCTACTTCCCGCGTCGCCTCGTCAAACACCATGTTCGCCGACGCCGATTGCGCGTCCCGGCGCGGGCACGCACATTCACCTATCCCGTCTACATGGTTTATCCAGAAGCACGGGACGAGGAGGCTTATGAGCCGATCCTGGAGGGGCTGCGGAGGGCGGCGGTGCGGCTCATCTGAGTGTGTGGAGCGTAACGGGTGGCCCTCATCGATCTTGGGTTCGTGCTGGCGGTCGTCGCCTTCGGCTGGGGCTTGAGCCTTGTCGCCTACCGCAGGATTGCTGCACCCCGCGCCTGGCCCATGGGAAGCTGGCAGACCCACCGTCCCCATCTGATGATCCTGGTCGGCGCCGCCGCGGCTCTGGTTGCTCTCTCCTACGCGCTGGCGCGCGGCTACGGCGGATACCTTCTGAGCGCGGGGCTCATTCCCGCGTTCGGCATCGCGTGGGCTGCTTTCTGGATCGGGTTTTTTCGCGTCGGTGCGCAAAGCGCGCTGCTGCTGGCGCCCGCCGCAGCCGTCCTGCTGCTCGTGCACTGGCTCGGATAGCCGGCCGAAGCTGTGCAGCGGGCGAGTTTGCCGCCTTCCTCATCCGTTGGGATCGCTCTAAGAAGCAGCGACAAGCCGGGGCGCGCACACTATAAGGGGGGCGCCCGGGGCCGAGAGAAGGACACTTGCCGACCGATGTCTGTCCGCCGACTGGATCCGAAGCAACCCGCTTCCTTCGCCTTCACGCCCGAGAACGAGGCCTGGGTGCGCGCCACTATCGCCAACTATCCGCCGGGCAAGCAGGCCTCGGCCGTGATCCCGGTTCTGTGGCGGGCGCAGGAGCAGCATGACGGTTGGCTCCCGGAGCCGGCCCTGCGCCTCGTCGCGGACATGTTGGGCATGGCCTACATCCGCGTCTACGAGATCGCCACATTCTATACGATGTTCCAGCTTTCCCCCGTGGGCAAGAAGGCGCACGTGCAGGTCTGCGGCACGACGCCCTGCATGTTGCGGGGGTCCGAGGCGCTGGTCGAAGTGTGCAAGCGGCGCATCAATCCCGAGCCGCATCATCTCTCCGCCGACGGCGACTTCTCTTGGGAAGAGGTCGAGTGCCTGGGCGTGTGCGCCAACGCGCCGATGGTGCAGATCTGGAAGGACACCTACGAGGACCTGACGCCGGAGCTGTTCGAGAAGGTGCTCGATGGCTTTGGCAAGGGGCAGCCTCCCGAGCCCGGGTCGCAGACCGGTCGGCAAGCCTCATGCCCGGCGGGCGGGCCTACGACGCTGAAAGAGTTTGCCAGGGCCGGGAAATAGGGGCACTCCACCGTGGCATTGCAGGACAAAGACCGCATCTTCAAGAATGTCTACGGTTTCCAGGATTGGAAGCTCGCGGGTGCCAGGGCGCGTGGTGCCTGGGACAACACCAAGGCGCTGATCGACAAGGGCCACGACTGGATCATCAACGAGGTCAAGTCGTCGGGGCTGCGCGGGCGGGGCGGCGCCGGCTTCCCGACCGGCCTCAAGTGGTCGTTCATGCCCAAGAGCGATCCGCGGCCGTCCTATCTCGTCATCAACGCCGACGAATCCGAGCCCGGCTCCTGCAAGGACCGGGAGATCATGCGGCACGATCCTCACCTTCTGATCGAGGGCGCGCTGCTCGCCTCTTTCTCCATGCGGGCGCATACCTGCTACACCTACGTGCGCGGCGAGTTCATCCGCGAGCGCGAGCGCCTGCAGGCGGCCGTCGACGAAGCCTACGAGGCCAGGTTGATCGGCAAGAACAACATCCACGGCTGGGACTTCGATTTCATCATTCATCACGGTGCCGGGGCCTACATCTGCGGCGAGGAGACGGCGCTGCTCGAAAGTCTCGAGGGCAAGAAGGGCCTGCCGCGCATGAAGCCGCCGTTTCCGGCCAACGTGGGCCTCTACGGCGCGCCAACGACCGTGAACAACGTTGAGTCGATTGCGGTTGCGCCCGACATCCTGCGCCGCGGCGCCACTTGGTTCGCCAGCCTCGGCAAACCCAACAACACCGGCACCAAGCTTTTCCAGATTTCCGGCCACGTGGAGCAGCCCTGCGTGGTAGAGGAGGAGATGGGCATTCCCCTGCGCGAGCTGCTCGATCGCCACGCCGGGGGCGTGCGCGGCGGCTGGGACAATCTGCTGGCAGTGATCCCCGGCGGCTCGTCCATGCCGTGCCTGCCGGCATCCATCTGCCAGGACCTGGCGCTCGACTTCGACACGCTCTCCAAGCTCAAGTCGGGCATGGGCACGGCGGCCGTGATTGTCATGGACAAGTCCACGGACATCATCGCCGCCATCCGGCGCATCGCCTACTTCTACAAGCACGAGAGCTGCGGCCAGTGCACTCCCTGCCGGGAGGGGACCGGATGGATGTGGCGCGTGCTGCTACGCATGGAGCGGGGCGAGGCTGAAAAGCACGAGATCGATCTGCTCTATGATGTGACCACCAGGGTCGAGGGGCACACCATCTGCGCGCTCGGCGATGCGGCGGCCTGGCCGGTCCAGGGGCTCATCCGCCATTTCCGCGACGAGATTGAATCGCGCATCGATCGGTATCAGGCCGCGCACAAGGAAGCGGCGGAATAGACGAGCCGCTCAGCCCTGGCATGGGGGCATCCTTCACGATCGAAGATGTCGATATGTATTGCGAGCAGGCTGTCCGTGGAGCACGGGTGGCTGCCGGCGGCACCTGAGGCGCGCGTCGCATTCGGGGCCCACGCTGCCCTAGAACCGCGCGCAATAGATCGACGTACAACTTGATCGTGGATGTATGATCCGGTTTCATGCTTTTTTTGTTTGCATTACGTTCGATCGACGGACCTCCAGGCACCGGCCCGATCGTGAGATCGTAGGCAGAGATTACGGGTTGCGCGGGCGTGTGCGGGGCACTGTCGCCGCCTCCCAGGATATCGTGGCCGATCGATAGGGCGTGCAGTCGAGTTCAAGGGTCTTTTTTTGCGCGCCGGATTCGCGACCCGTGCAGGCGGAGTGTCCACACCACGTGCTTGCCCTGATTCCCACCCTGCGAGGGCATCACGGACCGGTCAGCAGCGTTCGCATGAAACGCTTGGCTCAGCGCGAGAGGCAGCAACGACGCACCGGCGAACGCCGGATCGCACCGAGGGAGGAGGCCCGCGGCCGACGTCTCTCCGGGGCACGTCTCCCGGGCGGTGCATTCCCTCCCCCGCGCCAAATGTCACCCTGGCGCAGGCGGGCGAGCCCGTGTAGGAAGCGCAATGTTTGCGTCGCCAGCGGTCCGCCGATGGGCCGGATGGTCATGCTTGCCCGACTGCGGGAGGCGGGAGTGGATTTCAGGAGGCTCGGGAATCTGCTGATGGTGCTCGGCGGCGTCGTGCTCGTGGCTGCGGTCATCTGGTGGTTCTCTTTCTACTCCGGGGTGACGCGGGACGTGGGCAGGGCAACCGGTGGCGGCGCCGACGCCGGTATCTCCGACGCCTTGAGCTGTCTTTACAGCTCGGGCGGCATCTGCTCGGTGGTGACGGGGGTGTCGACGATCGTTGGCAAGACCCCTTACGAGCCCATGGTGTTCTGGTTTGGTCTTGCCGCTCTCGTGCTTGGACTGCTGATCCGCACCGCAGCCAAGCCCTCGGGCAGGGCCTGATACGTCGAGGATCCCCATCGCGATGCCCAAACAGCTGATCATCGACGGAACGGCCATAGAGGTCGAGGACGGGATCACGCTGCTGCAGGCGTGCGAGCAGGCCGGGGTGGAGATCCCGCGGTTCTGCTACCACGAGCGCCTGTCGATCGCCGGCAACTGCCGGATGTGCTTGGTCGAGGTCGTGGGCAACCCCAAGCCGGTGGCTTCCTGCGCGATGGGTGTCAATGATCTGCCCCCCAACCGCGACGGCACCCCCAAGGTCATCAACACGCGCACGCCCATGGTGAGGAAGGCGCGCGAAGGGGTCATGGAGTTCCTGCTCATCAATCATCCGCTCGACTGCCCGATCTGCGATCAGGGCGGAGAGTGCGATCTGCAGGACCAGGCGATGGCCTACGGCAAGGGCGGCTCGCGCTTCGAGGAGAACAAGCGCGCCGTCGAGGAGAAGTACCTGGGCCCCCTCATCAAGACGGCGATGAACCGCTGCATCCACTGCACCCGCTGCGTGCGCTTTATGACGGAGGTGGCGGGCGTCGAGGAGTTGGGTGCCATCGGCCGCGGCGAGGACATGGAGATCACCACCTACCTCGAGCGGGGCTTGATGTCGGAGCTCTCCGCCAACGTGAACGACCTGTGCCCGGTCGGGGCCCTGACCCACAGGCCCTGGGCCTTCATCTATCGGCCCTGGGAGCTGCGCAAGACCGAGTCGATCGATGTGATGGACGCGGTGGGCTCCAACATCCGCGTCGATGCGCGCGGCCGCGAGGTGCTGCGCATTCTTCCGCGCAATAACGACGCCGTGAACGAGGAATGGATCTCCGACAAGACCCGCTATGTGGCGGATGGGCTGCGGACGCAGCGGCTCGACCGGCCCTACGTGCGAATGAACGGCCGATTGGAGCCTGCCTCCTGGGACGAGGCGTTGCGGCTGGTGGCGGACAAGCTGAAGGCTGCAAAGTCCGAGCGGATCGGCGCCATCGCCGGCGACCTCGCGGGCGCAGAAGAGATGTTCGCGCTGGGCGACCTGCTTGCCCGCCTCGGCACGGGGAACCTGGATTGCCGGCAGGACGGCGCCAAGCTCGAGCCGCGGCTCGGCCGGGCAAGCTACCTTTTCAACTCCAGCATCGCCGGCATCGAGGATGCCGATGCGGTGCTGCTGGTGGGGGTCAACCCGCGGCTCGAGGCGGCAGTGCTCAACGCCCGCATCCGCAAGCGCTGGCGCCACGGCGGCTGTGTCGTGGGCCTCATTGGCGAGCGCGTCGACCTGACCTATCCGTACGAGTATCTGGGCGCCGGTCCGCAGACCCTCAAGGACGTCGCCGACGGCAAGCACAGCTTCGCCGCCGTGCTGCGAGAGGCACAGCATCCCCTGGTGATCGTCGGGGCCGCCGCGGCGGCCCGCCCGGACGGCACCGGGGTTCTGTCGGAGGCGGCCCGCATCGCGCTCGCGGCCAACGCCGGCAAGGATACGGTGTGGAATTCCTTCAACCTGCTGCACGCGGCAGCATCGCGGGTGGCGGGTCTCGATCTCGGGTTCGTGCCGGCAGACGGCGCGCTCGGGACATCCGAAATGCTCGCGGCAGCGGGTAGGGGTGAGATCGACGTCGTCTATCTGCTCGCCGCCGACGAGATCCCAATGACCAGCCTCGGCAAGGCGTTCGTCGTCTATCAAGGCAGCCACGGCGACGCCGGCGCCCAGCGCGCCGACGTGATACTGCCTGGCTCCGCCTACACCGAGAAGAGCGCGACTTTCGTCAATACCGAGGGTCGCGCGCAACTGACCGCCCGCGCCGCGTTTCCGCCGGGCGACGCCAAGGAGGACTGGGCGATCGTGCGGGCGCTGTCGGCGCTCGTCGGCCACAAGCTTCCCTACGACAGCCTTTCCGCACTGCGTGCCGCCATGTACAAGGAGGCGCCGATGCTCGCCAGGCTCGACGCGGTCGAGTCCGCGGGGCCGGCCGGGGTGGAGGCGCTGGCAGCACGGGGCGGGGCGTTGGGCACCGAGCCTTTCGGCACGTCGGTGCGCGACTTCTATCTCAGCAACCCGATCGCGCGGGCGTCGGCGATCATGGCCGAGCTCAGCGCGCTCAAGAAAGCGGCCCAGCAGGGGACGACCGGAACCCATGGATAGCGCCTGGTCCTGGCCGGAGATCTGGCAGGCCTACGTGTGGCCGCTGCTGGTGATGGTTTTCCAGAGCGTCGTGCTGCTGGTTGCCCTGCTCGTCATCATCGCCTTTCTGCTGTTGATGGACCGCAAGGTCTGGGCCGCCGTGCAGTTGCGGCGGGGCCCAAACGTGGTCGGCCCCTTCGGCCTGCTGCAGTCGTTCGCCGACCTGCTGAAGTTCGTGCTCAAGGAGCCGTTGATCCCCGCCGGTGCAGACAAGGGCGTTTTCCTGCTCGCCCCGCTCGTGGCGTCCGTTCTGGCGCTGGCGGCCTGGGCGGTCATCCCGTTGAACGAGAACAGCTGGGGGCGATGGGTCATCTCCGACCTCAACGTCGGCATACTCTATCTGTTCGCTATCTCCTCGCTCGGCGTGTACGGCATCATCATGGGCGGCTGGGCTTCGAACTCGAAGTACCCGTTCCTGGGCTCCCTGCGCTCCGCGGCACAGATGGTGTCCTATGAAGTCTCCATCGGCTTCGTCATCATCACCGTGTTGCTCTGCGTCGGCTCGCTCAACATGACCGACATCGTCAACGCCCAGAAGATCGGACCCGGCACCCGCGCCGGCTTGCCCGCGACACTGCTCGACTGGCACTGGCTGTCGCTGCTGCCCATGTTCGTCGTATTCTTCATCTCGGCCCTGGCCGAAACCAACCGGCCGCCGTTCGATCTGCCGGAAGCGGAGTCGGAGCTGGTGGCCGGGTTCGCCGTCGAGTACTCCTCCACGCCCTACCTGCTGTTCATGCTCGGCGAGTACGTGGCGATCGTCACCATGTGCGCGCTGACCACCATCATGTTCCTGGGCGGCTGGCTGCCGCCGGCCGACGTATGGCCGCTCAATGCGGTCCCGGGGCTTTTCTGGTTCCTGGCCAAGGTTGTGCTCGTCTTCTTCATGTTCGCCATGGTGAAGGCATTCGTGCCGCGCTACCGCTATGATCAGCTGATGCGTCTGGGCTGGAAGGTGTTCCTGCCCCTGTCGCTCGCCATGGTCGTGGTGGTGGCGGGCGTGCTCCACGTCTTCGAAATCGCGCCATAGAGGTCTTCCGACGATGGCCGCCCTCGGACAAGCCGTCAGCTCGCTCTTCCTCAAGGAGTTCGTGTCGGCGTTCTTCCTGTCGATGCGCTACTTCTTCAAGCCGAAGGCGACGCTCAACTACCCCTTCGAGAAGGGGCCGCTGTCCCCCCGCTTCCGCGGCGAGCACGCGCTCAGGCGCTATCCCAACGGCGAGGAACGCTGCATCGCCTGCAAGCTGTGCGAGGCCATCTGTCCGGCCCAGGCCATCACGATCGAGGCGGGCCCGCGCCGCAACGACGGCACCCGCCGCACCGTGCGCTACGACATCGACATGGTGAAGTGCATCTACTGCGGGCTGTGCCAGGAAGCCTGCCCGGTGGACGCCATCGTCGAGGGACCGAACTTCGAGTTCGCCACCGAGACGCGCGAGGAACTCTACTACGACAAGGCCCGGTTGCTCGCGAACGGCGACCGATGGGAGCGGGAGATTGCCAAGGCGATCGAGCTCGATGCGAAGTATCGGTGAGATGATGCGGGAAGGATCACGCCTCGTAGATTGGGTCAAGCGGCAGCGCAGACCCGACACACAGGCAGACGGAAAAGCATTGTGTTGGGTCATCGCTTCGCTCGACCCAACCTACGCATTTGAGGGCGCGCAATGACGCTGGCGGCTGCCTTCTTCTATCTCTTCGCGGCCATGACGGTGGCGTCGGGGTGTATGGTGATCGTGGCCCGAAACCCCGTGCACGCCGTACTGTTCCTGATCCTCGCCTTCTTCAACGCGGCGGGACTGTTCGTGCTGCTGGGCGCCGAGTTCCTCGCCATGATCCTGGTGGTGGTCTACGTCGGCGCCGTGGCGGTGCTGTTCCTGTTCGTCGTCATGATGCTCGACGTCGACTTCGCGGCCCTGCGGGCGGGCTTCATCAAGAATGCGCCGCTCGGTGCCATCGTCGGCCTCATCCTGCTGGGCGAACTCATTCTGGTGCTGGGGTTCCGCCTCGTGCGACCGGAGGTGCTGGCGTCGCCCGCAGTGCCGATCCCGACGGCCGGATCCGGAATCAGCAACACAGAGGCCATCGGCCGGGTCCTCTATACGAAGTACGTCTACTTCTTCCAGGGCGCTGGCCTGATCCTGCTGGTGGCGATGATCGGAGCGATCGTGTTGACGCTGCGGCACAAGGAAGGCGTGAAGCGCCAGTCGATCGCGGCGCAGGTGGCGCGCGGCAAGACGACGGCGATGGATGTGGTGCAGGTGCCCTCGGGTAGCGCCGTCATCCCGGCTGCCGACGGGCGCTCTTGAGACAGCAGGGCGGAGACACGAGGGATGCACACGATCGGGCTCGGCCATTATCTGACGGTCGCCGCCATCCTGTTCACGCTGGGAATCTTCGGCATCTTCCTCAACCGGAAGAACGTCATCGTCATCCTGATGTCGGTCGAGCTGATGCTGCTTGCGGTCAACATCAACCTAGTGGCGTTCTCCTCGTTCATGGGCGACCTCGTCGGGCAGGTCTTTGCCCTGTTCGTGCTGACGGTCGCGGCCGGCGAGGCGGCGATCGGGCTTGCCATCGTCGTCGTCTACTTCCGCAACCGCGGCTCGATCGCGGTGGAAGACATCAACATGATGAAGGGGTGAGATGCGGATGAGCAGCATCTGTCACCCCGGAATTCGTGCCAACGAATATCCGGGACCCAGGGCTCAGAAGACAGGCGCGGTATGCCCGGCTCTGGGTCCCGGCTCTCCGCTTCGCTCCGGCCGGGATGACAGCCGATGATCTATAAGGCCATCGTTTTTTTGCCGGCCATCGGCTTTCTGATTGCCGGCCTGTTCGGGCGGGCGCTGGGGCCGCGACCGTGCGAGATCATCACCACCCTCTTCGTCGGCCTCGCCGGGGTGCTGTCCTGGGTCGCGTTCTGGAACGTGGGGCTGGGGGCGGAGACCGTGCGCGTGCCGGTGCTGCGCTGGGTGGCCTCCGGCGAGCTCGACGTCTCCTGGGCGCTGCGCATCGACACGCTCACCGCGGTGATGCTGGTGGTCGTCAATACGGTGTCGGCGCTCGTGCACCTCTACTCCATCGGCTACATGCACGAGGACGACAGCCGCCCTCGTTTCTTCGCCTACCTCTCGCTCTTCACTTTCGCCATGCTCACGCTGGTGACGAGTGACAACTTCCTGCAGATGTTCTTCGGCTGGGAGGGCGTCGGCCTCGCCTCCTATCTGCTGATCGGCTTTTGGTACCTGAAGCCCGAGGCCAACGCGGCGGCCATCAAAGCCTTCATCGTCAACCGTATCGGCGACTTCGGCTTCGCGCTGGGCATCTTCGGCACCTTCGCCGTCTTCGGCAGCATCGGCTTCGATGCCGTCTTCCGGGCCACCCCCGACATGGCCGGCAAGCCCATGGAGTTCCTGGGCCATCAATGGGATACGCTGACCGTTTTGTGCCTGCTGCTGTTCATGGGCGCGATGGGCAAGTCGGCGCAGTTCCTGCTGCACACCTGGCTGCCCGACGCCATGGAAGGCCCGACCCCGGTGTCGGCCCTCATCCATGCCGCCACCATGGTCACGGCCGGCGTATTCATGGTGGCGCGGCTGTCGCCGATGTTCGAGTACGCTCCGGTGGCGTTGCAAGTCGTGACGCTCGTCGGCGCGGTCACCGCCTTCTTTGCGGCCACCGTCGGCCTCGTGCAGAACGACATCAAGCGGGTGGTGGCCTATTCGACCTGCTCGCAGCTCGGCTACATGTTCGTGGCCTGCGGCGTCGGCGCCTACGCCGCCGGCATCTTCCACCTGTTCACACACGCCTTCTTCAAGGCGCTGCTGTTCCTGGGGTCGGGCTCGGTCATCCACGCGATGCACCACGAGCAGGACATGCGCAAGATGGGGGGCCTGGCCAGCAAGATCCCCTTCACCTACGCCATGATGCTGATCGGGACGCTAGCGCTCACGGGGGTCGGCATCCCGCATCTCATCGGCTTTGCCGGCTTCCACTCCAAGGACGCGATCATCGAGGCGTCGTTTGCCGCGCATACAGCCAACAACTATGCCTTCTGGCTGCTGACGGTCGCCGCCTTCATGACCGCGTTCTACTCCTGGCGGCTGATATTCATGACCTTCCACGGGCAAACCCGCGCTGACCACCACACCTACGACCACGCGCACGAGAGCCCGATGACGATGCTCGTCGTGCTGGCCGCGCTGGGCTTTGGATCGGTGGTGGCGGGGTTCGGCTTCAAGTACTTCTTCATCGGCGATGGCTACAAGGCGTTCTGGGGCAAAGCCCTGTTCGAGGGGCAGGGGAACCACATCCTGCACGCGCTTCACGAGGTGCCGGGCTGGGTCGCGTGGGCGCCGACGCTCGCCATGCTGAGCGGCTTCGCGCTTGCCTACCTCTACTACATCGCGGCCCCCGGCCTGCCCGCCGCAACGGCGCGGGCGTTCCGGCCTATCTACCTGTTCCTGCTCAACAAGTGGTACTTCGACGAGCTCTACGACTGGCTGTTCGTGCGCCCGACCTTCTGGATCGGCCGCCTGCTGTGGAAGGGCGGGGACGGCAAGATCATCGACGGGCTGGGGCCTGACGGCGTCGCCAGCCGCGTGCTTTGGACGACCGGCCGTGTCGTGCGGCTGCAGACGGGCTATGTCTATCACTACGCCTTCGCCATGCTGATCGGCGTGGCGCTGATCATCACGGCCTTCATGTTCGCGGGGGCGTGGCGATGACCAGCACCGGCTTCGGCCTGCTCTCCTTCGTCACGTTCCTGCCGCTGCTCGGCGCACTCGCGGTCGCGACCCTCAACAGCGATGCCAAGGGCAACGCGCGCTGGATCGCGCTTTACACGACCCTCTTCGTGTTCGCCGGCTCGCTCTACCTGTGGGCCCAGTTCGATCCAGCTACGCCCAACTTCCAGTTCGTCGAGGAGATGGACTGGCTGGGCGGGTCCATCCGCTACAAGATGGGCGTCGACGGCATCTCCATACTGTTCGTGGTGCTCACCGCGTTCCTCATGCCGCTCTGCATCCTGGCGAGCTGGCAGTCGATCGAGGATCGCGTCAAGGAATACATGATCGCCTTCCTGGTGCTCGAGACGCTCATGATCGGCGTCTTCTGCGCGCTCGACCTCGTCCTCTTCTATCTGTTCTTCGAGGGCGGCCTGATCCCGATGTTCCTGATCATCGGCATCTGGGGCGGGGCGCGGCGCGTCTACGCCAGCTTCAAGTTCTTCCTCTACACGCTGCTCGGCTCCGTGCTCATGCTGCTTGCCCTGATGGCGATGTACTGGCACGCCGGCACCACCGACATCCCCACGCTGCTGACGCACAAGTTCCCCGCCGATATGCAGTGGTGGCTGTGGCTGGCGTTCTTCGCCTCCTTCGCGGTGAAGCTGCCGATGTGGCCGGTGCACACCTGGCTGCCCGACGCCCACGTGGAGGCGCCAACGGCCGGTTCCGTCATCCTGGCCGGAATCCTGCTGAAGATGGGCGGCTACGGCTTCCTGCGCTTCTCCCTGCCGATGTTTCCGCTGGCGAGCCAGGAGTTCGCACCCTTCGTGTTCGCCCTGTCGGTGATCGCCATCATCTACACCTCGCTGGTGGCGCTGGCGCAGGAGGACATGAAGAAGCTGATTGCCTATTCCAGCGTTGCCCACATGGGCTTCGTGACCATGGGCATCTTCAGCTTCACGGTGCAGGGCGTGGACGGTGCCATCTTCCAGATGCTGTCACACGGCCTGGTCTCGGCGGCCCTGTTCCTGTGCGTCGGCGTCGTCTACGACCGGGTGCACACGCGCGAGATCGCGGCCTACGGCGGACTCGTGAACCGGATGCCGGTCTACGCCGTGGTCTTCATGGTGTTCACGCTGGCCAACGTCGGGCTCCCCGGGACGTCGGGCTTCATCGGCGAGTTCCTGACCCTGGTCGGCGCCTTCAAGGCCAACACCTGGGTCGCCTTCCTGGCAACCACCGGCGTGATCCTGTCCGCCGCCTATGCTCTCTATCTCTACCGACGCATGATCTTCGGACCGCTCGAGAAGCCGAGCCTGCGCTCGATCGCCGACATGGGCTATCGCGAGAAGCTGGTGTTCGCGCCGCTCGTGCTGCTGGTGATCCTCTTCGGCTTCTACCCGGCGCCGCTGCTCGACGTGACGGCAGTGTCGGTGAAGAAGCTGGTGTCGGGCTACGAGACGGCCATCAAGGCAACCCAGGCTGCAAACCGGCAAGCACATTCTGAAAGCGCGAAGCCATGAGCGAGCTGGCATCCACATACTGGCTGATGGCGCCCGAGATCGTGCTTGTCGTCGGCGCCATGGCGCTGCTGATGCTCGGCGTGTTCCGGCCCGAGAACGGGCGGGAGGCCGAGACCATCGGCTGGCTCGCGATTGCCGTCATCATCCTGGCGGGCTGGCTCGTCATCGACCAGCCCGAGGGCCGGCATACTCTGTTCGACGGCGGTTTCGTCATCGACGGCTTCGGGCGCTTCATGAAGGTGCTGACGCTGGCGGCAAGCGCCGGAGCGCTGCTTCTATCCTTCGACTACATGCGCGAGACAAACTCGCAGAAGTTCGAGTACCCCGTGCTCGTCCTGCTGGCGAGCGCCGGCATGATGATGATGATCTCGGCCAACGATCTCATTGCCCTTTACCTCGGCCTGGAGCTGCAGAGCCTGGCGCTTTACGTGACGGCCGCCATTCGCCGCGACGACTTGCGCTCCAGCGAGGCGGGCCTGAAGTATTTCGTCCTCGGCGCCCTGTCGTCGGGCATGCTGCTCTACGGCGCCTCGCTGATCTACGGCTTCACGGGAACGACGGGCTTTGCCGGCATTGCCGCGGCCGCCAAGGTCGCGGGCGCCGGGCAGAACATCGGGCTCATCTTCGGGCTCGTGTTCCTGCTGGTGGGCCTCGCCTTCAAGATCTCGGCCGTGCCGTTTCACATGTGGACGCCCGACGTATACGAAGGTGCGCCGACACCCGTCACCACGTTCTTCGCCGCCGCGCCCAAGGCCGCAGCGGTCGCCCTGCTCATGCGCGTGACGCTTGGGGCCTTCGCGGGCATCGGGCCGCAGTGGCAGCAGGTGGTGAGCGTGCTGGCCATGGCCTCCATGGGGCTCGGCGCCTTCGCCGCCATCGGCCAGACCAACATCAAGCGGCTGCTCGCCTACTCGGCCATCGGCAACATCGGCTACGCGCTGATCGGGCTCGCGGCCGCCTCGCCCCAAGGCGCGCAGGGCGTGATCATCTACATGGTCATCTATGTCGCGATGACGCTCGGCGCCTTCGCCTGCGTGCTTGCCATGCGCCGTCCGGGCGGCATGGTGGAGGAGATCGACGAGCTCGCGGGCCTCGCGGAGACCAACCTCGGCATGGCGACGGTGCTGGCGGTGCTGCTCTTCTCGCTTGCGGGCATCCCGCCCCTTGCCGGCTTCTTCGCCAAGTTCTACGTATTCGCCGCCGCCGTGAAGGAAGGCTTGTGGCTGCTTGCCGTCTTCGGCGTGCTGGCGAGCGTCGTGGGGGCCTATTACTACGTGCGCATCGTCAAGGTCATGTTCTTCGACGACGCCAGGGAAAAGTTTCTCGCCATTCCCGTGAAGGCTGGACTGGTGATGGCGGTCTGCGGCCTCTTCGTGCTGCTCTACGTGGCCTGGCCGGCGCCGCTGGTCGCGGCAGCCGACGCGGCCGCCCGATCGCTGTTCTAGCGGGCCGGGTGGGGCGACCACCCTGGCCTGATACAGAAATGCCCGTGATCAGAGGCGTTGGGTCTGCACCTCGCCGACCCGACCCGTGCCCAGGATGCTCGCATTGACGGACCCCTCGCGGCCTCCACTCGCGTTTCGCAGCGAGATACTCGAGGAAGCCGGCTCCACCAACACGGAAGCGTTCAGGCGGGCCGCCGCGGGCGAGGCCGGGCCGCTCTGGATCATGGCCCGCCTGCAGACCCAGGGTCGGGGCCGGTCGGGGCGTCAATGGGCCCCTGCACCGGGCAATCTCTACGCCAGTCTGCTGCAACGGCTGGCCTGTCCGCAGGCGGTCGTGCACCAGCTGTCCCTGCTTGCCGGGGTTGCCACGGTCGAGGCGATCACGGCCGCCGCAGGTCGGTCGGTGCCCGGGCTCCGGTTGAAATGGCCCAACGATGTCTTGATCGGCGCGGCCAAGTGTGCGGGCATATTGCCCGAGAGCCAGATGGGCGGGAAAGGCTCGGAGGTGATCGTGGTGGTCGGCATCGGCATCAACCTGGCATCCCATCCGGAAGGACTAGGTCGCGCGGCAACCCACTTGGCGTCCTATGGAGTGGCTGTCTCCCCCGAGGCGATGCTGGGCCATCTTGCCTATGCCATGCAGCACTGGCTTGGCCTATGGAACTGCGGCGCCGGCTTCGCGGACGTGCGCAAGGCCTGGCTGCAGCATGGAGGCGCCGCCGGCGAGAGCATAACCGTCGACACGGGTCGCGAGCGGGTGGCGGGGAGGTTCCTCGATCTGGATACCGACGGCGCTCTCCTCATGGCGGATGCCGACGGGCGCACGCGCAAACTCACGTTCGGCGACGTCACGCTGACGCATGCTGCCGTCAAGGATGGCCGCTGATGGCGCGCCAGGGCAGGCCCGGCCGCGCTGCGGGCATCGACGAGCTCGTCTTCATGGCGCTCGGCGGCATCGGCGAGATCGGCATGAACTGCTACCTCTACGGGCTAGGGCCCGCGGACGCGCGGCAGTGGCTGATGATCGACCTCGGCATCACATTTCCCGAGGGCGAGAACGATCCGGGCATCGACGTGATCCTGCCGGACCTGCGCTTCATCGAGGCCGAAAAAGCAAGCCTCGCAGGCCTGGTGCTCACGCACGCGCACGAGGATCACCTGGGCGCGGTGATCGAACTGTGGCCGCGGCTCAAGATGCCGATCTATGCAACTCCATTCACGGCCGCCATGTTGAAGTCCAAGCTCGCGGAGTTCGGAGGCAAGCGGGCGCTGCCTATCACGGAAGTGCCGCTCGAGAGCCGCTTCCGGGTGGGGCCATTCGACGTGGAATACATCGCGGTCGCGCACTCGATCCCCGAGTCGAACGCGGTCGCCCTTCACACGGCCCACGGAGTTGTGCTGCACACGGGCGATTGGAAGCTCGAGTCAAATCCGGTGCTGGGCCGGCCGATCGATCCAAGCCGGCTCATGCAACTCGGCGACGCCGGCGTGGCGGCCATGGTGTGCGACAGCACCAATGCGCTCCGTGAGGGGCGGTCGCCCTCCGAGCTGGATGTGGCGAAATCCTTGGCCGCAATCATCAAGCGCGCGAAGCGGCGCGTCGCCGTCACCATCTTCGCCTCCAACGTGGCGCGCATTCGCGCCGTCGCAGATGCGGCGAAGGCGGCCGGTCGCCAGCTTGTGGTGGCGGGACGAGCCATGCACCGCATCATCGGCGTGGCGATGGAGACCGGCTACCTGCCGGCCGGCTTCAAATACCACGACCAGCAGCACTTCTCGTACCTGGAGCCGCACGAGGTGGTGCTGCTGTGCACGGGGAGCCAAGGCGAGCCGCGCGCCGCCATGGCGCGCATTGCCGACGACCAGCATCCCGACATCGGGCTGGACGAGGGCGACATCGTCATCTTCTCATCGCGCACCATTCCAGGCAACGAGCGTGCCGTAGGCCGCATGCAGAACAAGCTCGTCGACCTCGGCTGCGACATCGTCACCGACAGCGATGCGCTGGTGCACGTGACGGGACATCCCCGCCGCGAGGAGCTGAAGGAGATGTACGGCTGGATCAAGCCGCGCGTCGCCATCCCGATGCACGGGGAGGCGCGGCACCTTGCCGAGCACGCCAAGCTGGCGGAAGGCGCCGGCGTGAAGGATGTGCTCGACGTGCGCAACGGCGACATCGTGCGGCTGGCCCCCGGCGAAGCGGAGATCATCGACGAGGCGCCCGTGGGTCGGCTCTTCCGCGACGGCGATTTGCTGGTCCCGAGCGACGAGGGGCCGGTGCGGGAACGCCGGTCTCTCGCCTTTGCCGGCGCCGTCTTCGTGGCACTGGTGCGGTCGGGGCGCGGCGAGGTATCGCCGGAAGCAGAAATCGCCCTCGATGGTGTGCCGGCAGCCGATGCAGAGGGGAGGCCGATGGTCGACATCGTGCGCTCCGCGGTCGAAGGCACGATTGCGAGCATCCCGCGCGAGCGCCGGCGCGACGGCGAACTGGTGCGCGAGGCCGTTCGGCGTGCGGTTCGCTCGGCGGTGGAGGACGCGTGGGGCAAGCGTCCCATCGCCAAGGTGCTGCTGGTGCAGGCGCCAAGGTGATGGATAGCTTGACGCTGTTCGGCCTCCTGGCGGTGACGGCCATGCTGGTGTTTTACGCCTTGGAGGACCGCAGCCCTTGGTTCATCCTGGCCTTTGCCGGTGCCTGCGCCCTGGCCTCAGCCTATGGCTTCCTGCAGGGCGCGTGGCCGTTCGGCGTCGTGGAGGCTGTCTGGGCCGCCGTGGCGGTGCATCGCTGGCGGTCGCGAACGCGCCTCTGCGCCGAATAGCTATCGAGGAGATGTCATGATCGGCCGCCTCAATCACGTCGCCATCGCCGTGCCTGACCTGGCCGCCGCGACGGCGCAGTACCGCGATACCCTCGGCGCCAGCGTCTCGCAGGCGACGCCGCAGCCCGAGCACGGCGTCAGCGTGGTGTTTGTCGTGCTGCCCAACACCAAGATCGAGCTGCTGGAGCCGCTAGGCGCAAACTCCCCTATTGCCGCCTTCCTCGAGCGCAACCCCGCGGGCGGCATCCATCACGTGTGCTACGAGGTGGAGGACATCCGCGGCGCCCGCGACCGGCTGAAGGCGGCCGGAGCGCGTGTGCTGGGCGACGGCGAACCGAAGATCGGCGCACACGGCAAACCCGTGCTGTTCCTGCATCCCAAGGATTTCAACGGCACGCTGGTCGAGCTCGAGCAAGCTTGAGGTGGTGACGCTGACGTGAGGCTGTCATTCGCCATAGCTATCTATGTCGTGCTCTGGTGGACGGTGCTGTTCGCCATCCTGCCGTTCGGCGTGCGCACTCAGGCCGAGGACGGTGAGGTGGTTCCCGGCACGCCTGAAAGCGCGCCGACCCGTCCGCGCCTCTTGCGCGTCCTGCTGCTGACGACCCTGGTATCGGGCCTGGTGTTTGCAGGCTTGTGGACTGCCGTGCGCGTGGACCTTATCAATCTCGAGCGCTTGCTTGGCCGCCCGCCGGCGCTTTGAGGTCCACAAACGAAAAGAGCAAGGCCGCGTAGACCCTGCCCAAGGTGGAATTGCCTTGTTCTTGCATTGGCCGCTCGTTGGCGGCGCGAAAGATGAATTCCTTCCCTAGACTTGGGCGCTACAAGCCCCTGCACAACGGATGGTCTTATGACCTCTTTTTATGGCATCACACTACCTAAGGCGCGGCCTTCTGTCACCCCCTGGCTCCATTAAAAAATTTAACGCGCAAAACCTTCCTGTGTAGGACGGGTCAACCGGGGGAGGGGGCAGGCCGCACCACTGGAGACTCGGGCTCACGCGCGATTGTCACCTCGATGGGAACAGGATATTAGGCACTCACGACGGTCCGAGCAGGCTGCGCTCGCGTCAACACCGGCCGCGGCGCTGGGGCAGCGCCCGCATCCAATCTCTGCCTAACAATTGGTCACGGGCTCCATGCGCCTCTCCCGGTTTTTCCTGCCTGTCCTCCGCGAAACGCCCAAAGAGGCGGAGATCGTCTCGCACCAGCTGATGCTCCGCAGCGGCATGGTGCGCCAGGCGAGCGCCGGCATCTATTCCTGGCTTCCGCTCGGCTTTCGCGTGCTGGAAAAGATCGCCCAGATCGTGCGCGAGGAACAGGATCGGTCGGGCGCCATCGAGATGCTGATGCCGACGATCCAGTCCGCTGAGCTTTGGCGGGAAAGCAAGCGCTACGACGCCTACGGGCCCGAAATGCTTCGCTTTCTCGACCGGCACGAAAGGGAGATGCTCTACGGGCCGACCAATGAGGAGCTGATTACGCAGATCTTCCGGGACGGCGTGAAATCGTACCGCGACCTGCCGCGCAACCTTTACCATATCCAGTGGAAATTCCGCGACGAGGTGCGGCCCCGCTTCGGCGTCATGCGAGGGCGCGAGTTCCTCATGAAGGACGCCTATTCCTTCGACCTGACGGCGGAAGCTGCGCGCCAGTCCTACAACAAGATGTTCGTTGCCTACCTGCGCACGTTTGCACGCATGGGCCTCCAGTCCATTCCCATGGCAGCCGAGACCGGGCCGATCGGCGGCGACCTCAGCCACGAGTTCATCATCCTGGCCGAGACCGGGGAGAGCCGGGTGTTCTGCCACGCTGACCTGGTCGCCCAGCGCCCTCCGGCCGCCGACATAGACTTCGACGCGGACCTGAGCCCGCTCATAGGACAGTGGACCCAAGCCTATGCCGCCACCGACGACAAGCACGACCAGGCCCGCTTCGAGGCCGAGGTGCCCGCCGACAAGCGGGTGACGGCGCGCGGCATCGAAATCGGCCACATTTTCTTCTTCGGCACCAGGTATTCCGAGCCCATGGGCTGCCGCGTGCAGGGGCCTGACGGAGGCATGATCGCCGTGCAAATGGGCTCATACGGCGTGGGCGTATCGCGGCTGGTCGGCGCCATCATCGAGGCCAGCCATGATGTGTCCGGCATCGTCTGGCCGGTGCCGGTGGCTCCGTTCGAGGTCGGGCTCGTGAACCTGAAGGCGGGCGACAAGGATACCGATGCCGCGTGCAATGAGCTTTATGCCAAGCTCGGACGGGCCGGCGTATCCGTGCTCCTCGACGATACCGAGGAGCGGGCCGGCGCCAAGTTCGCGACCATGGATCTGATCGGCCTGCCGTTCCAGCTCATTGTGGGGCCGAAGGGCCTCAAGAGCGGCGAGGTCGAGGTCAAGGAGCGCAAATCCGGCGAGCGGGCCGCCATGACGCCCGACGCCGCACTCAAGCGCCTGACGGAAAGCGTGACCGCCGGCCGCATGCTGGCTTGAGCGCGCGCGGCGCGACAAGAAGGGGGAACTCTTGGGTCAGGCGAAAGCGTCATCGACCGACACGCGGGCGTTCGCGCCGTTCGAATGGATGCTGGCGCTGCGCTACCTGCGCGCGCGCCGCAAGGAAGGATTCATATCGGTGCTGGCGGGGTTCTCGTTCCTCGGCATCCTGCTCGGCGTCTTCACCCTGATCACGGTGATGGCCGTCATGAACGGCTTCCGCAAGGAGCTGTTCAACAAGATTCTCGGCCTCAACGGGCACATCATCGTCAACAAGATCGGCGCGGATGACTTCGACAATTTCGACGAGGTCGCCAGGCGGCTCGGCAGCATGTCCGGCGTCAAGCATGCGATCCCCCTGATCGAGGGGCAGGCGATGGCGTCCACGCCGCACCTGGCCGTCGCCGGCTTCGTGCGCGGCATTCGCGAGGACGGGCTGAAGGCCCTTCCGCTCGTATCGGGCAACGTGCGCACCGGCACGCTCGAGGGCTTCGACCGGCAGGAGGGCATCGCCATCGGCACGCGCCTTGCCAACATGCTGCGCGTTGCGGTCGGCGACAAGGTCACGCTCGTGTCGCCGCGAGGGGCGGTCACGCCGTTCGGCACGGCGCCGCGCATCAAGCCCTACAAGGTGCTCGCGATCTTCGAGATGGGCATGTCGGAATACGATCGCACCATGATCTTCATGCCGCTCGGGGAGGCGCAGCGCTACTTCAACAAGGGCAACGGCGTGGACGTGCTGGAGCTTCTGGTCGACGACCCCGAACGTGTGTCCGAGCAGGTCGCCACCATGCACCAGGCCGGCATCCCGTCCCTGCATTTCTCCGACTGGCGCCAGCGCAACGAAAGCTTCTTCACCGTGCTCGAGGTCGAGCGCAACATGATGTTCATCATCCTGTCGGTGATCGTGGTGGTGGCGGCCTTTAACATCATCTCCGGCCTCATCATGCTGGTGAAAGACAAGGGGCGGGAGATCGGGATCCTGCGCACGATGGGCGCCAGCAAGGGCGCCATCATGCGCGTGTTCCTGATTACGGGGGCCAGTATCGGCGTGGTGGGCACGCTCGCCGGCGCCCTGCTGGGCGTTCTCTTCTGTTGGAAGATCGACGAAATCCGCCAGTTCGTGGCCTGGCTCACCAACACCAATCTGTTCAATCCCGAGATCTACTACCTCACGCGGCTGCCGGCCGACATCAATGCCCACACCACCGGCACGATCGTCGTGATGGCGCTGGTGCTCTCGGTGCTGGCCACGCTTTATCCGTCCTGGCGTGCTTCGCGCCTCGATCCGGTCGAAGCGCTGCGCTACGAGTGAGTTCTGGAGGCGAGGAGCAGGCCAGTGCAGGACGTGACCGCTCGCCCCGTTTTGCAGCTGCTTGGGTTGACCCGCACCTTCAGCCAGGGCGGCCGCGAGATTCCGGTGCTGCGGGGCGCCTCCGCCGAGCTCTATCCCGGCCAGGCCGTGGCCCTCGTCGGCCCCTCGGGTGCGGGCAAGTCGACGCTGCTCCACATCGCGGGGCTGCTCGAGACGCCCGATGCCGGCCGCGTCATCGTGAACGGCGAGGACTGCTCGCGGGCGAGCGATGGCGAGCGTACCCGCGTCCGTCGGGCGGAGATGGGGTTTGTCTACCAGTTCCACCAGCTGCTGCCCGAGTTCTCCGCGCTCGAAAACATCGCCTTGCCGCAGATGATTCGCGGCGTGGGGCGCCGTGTGGCGGAGCGTCGCGCCGGCGAACTGCTGGGAGCCTTGGGGCTGGCCATGCGGGCCGATCACCGCCCGGCGCAGCTCTCGGGCGGCGAGCAGCAGCGGGCCGCGATTGCCCGCGCACTGGCCAATTCGCCCAACATTCTCCTGGCCGACGAGCCAACCGGCAACCTCGACCCCGACACCGCCGCCCATGTTTTTCACGAGCTATTGGGACTCATCTCGCATACAGGGGTTGCGGCCCTGATCGCCACTCACAACTTCGACCTCGCGCGGCGCATGCACCGCGTTCTGCGGCTCGAGAACGGCGTGCTGCAGGAGATTCTGCCTGCAAATGTCGGCTGAAGCGCTTGGCCGTGCTTGGGTATTTTTCACCCTGAGCAAAGAAAAGCACTTTACAGCACTTTCTCCAGACCCTATCTGGAATCGGAACGTCAACGGCGGCTTCTGCTGGTTCGAGCAGCGCCCTGGTCCAACCCGACTGGTGGAGGTCCCATGAGATGGATAGATTCCCTTCTGCGACTGCCCTGATCGCTGCGGTCAAGCCTGACCGTCCCATCATTGGCTTGCGCCCGCATGCAGCGGGCCGCGCGGCGCGGTGGTTTCTCCAGAACTTTCCTGGCGATGTGGCCTATGCCTACAAGGCCAACAGCTCCGTGTTCCTTCTCGGAGCGCTGTATGGGGCAGGCATCCGCAATTTTGATGTAGCCTCCCTCCCCGAGATCGAGGACGCGGCGACCATTCCCGGTGCCGAGCTGCACTACATGCACCCGGTGAAGTCGCGCACGGCCATCCGCCGGGCGTTCTCCGAGTTTGGCGTGCGCAGCTTCGCACTCGACAGCGAGGAGGAGCTCAAGAAGATTGCCGAGGAGACCGGCGGCTGCCGCGACCTGACGCTCTGGGTGCGCGTGGCCGTGTCCTCGCGCAACAGCAAAATTCCGCTGGAGCGCAAGTTCGGGGCGACCGGTGCCAAAGCCGCACGCCTGCTGGTCAAGGCCCGGCAGGCCGCCAGGGAGCTCGGCATCACCTTCCACGTCGGCTCGCAGACGGTCACCCCGGATGCTTACGTGGCGGCCTTGGCCGAGGTCGGCAAGCTGATCGTGAAGGCCGGCGTGATGCTGGACCACCTCGATGTGGGCGGCGGCTTTCCCTCGATCTACGACGAGAACGCGGCGCCCGCGCCCCTGTCCTCCTTCATGATCGCAATCTGCGACGGCGTGGAGCGGCTGCCGATCGGCGAGCATTGCCGGTTGATGTGCGAGCCCGGCCGCGCGCTGGTGGCGGAGGCGGAGTCGCTCATCGTTCGCGTCGATCACCGCCGCGGCAACGAGCTGTTCATCAACGACGGCAGCTACGGCATGCTGTTCGATGCAGCGCACCTGGCGTTCAATTTCCCGGTACATCGCGTCGGCCAGCCGCCGGCCGCCAACGAGCCGCTGGTGCCGTTCTCGTTCTGGGGACCGACCTGCGACACGGTCGACTTCATGCGCGGGCCGTTCCACCTGCCCGCCGGGATCAAGGAAGGCGACTACATCGAGGTCGGCAACACCGGGGCCTACTGCCGGGCGATTGCCGGACGCTTCAATGGCTACGGCGCCTTCGAGGAGGCGATCCTTCTCGATGAGCCGATGCTGACGATGTATCCGACCGGCGCCGCGCGAGAGCAGGTGGCGGAAAGCCCGGAGGTCCGGCAGGTTCAGGCGTGAGCGCAAAGCTCGAGTATCTGCCCGGCGCGGACAGCTTCCTTGATCCGATCCGCACGGATGCGGCTGATCCCGGCAAGGCGCGCGCCGTGGTGATCCCGTTCGGACTGGAGGCGTCGGTCAGCTACGGCGGCGGCACGGCTGCCGGGCCGGCGGCCATCCTGCGGGCGAGCCAGCAGCTCGAGCTCTACGACGAGGAGCTTGCCAAGGAGCCATATCTCGACTGGGGCGTGGCCGCTCTGTGCGAGCCCGTCATCAGGCGCCCCATCGCAGCGGCGTTGGACCAGCTGGCGGTCCTCGTCGATGAGGTCCTAGGGCAGGGCAAGTTTCCGATGGTGCTAGGTGGCGAGCATTCGCTGACAGCGGGCGCGATCCGGCCGCTCATCGCCCGCCACCCCGATCTTGTGGTGCTGCAACTCGACGCCCATGCCGATCTGCGGGACGGCTATCAGGGCGAGCCATTCTCGCATGCGGCCGCCATGCGCCGCGTGCTCGACCAGCCGGGCGTGACGCTCGTCTCGGTCGGCATTCGCGCGATCTCCAAGGAGGAGGCCGCGTTCTACGAAGCCAACCGGGACCGGATCACCATCCATTGGGCCAAGGATCAGGCGAGTTGGGACATCGAGCGCATCGTGGCACCGCTCGCGGGGCGCCCGGTTTACGTCACGTTCGACATCGATGCGCTCGACGGCGCCATCATGCCGGCGACGGGCACTCCGACACCCGGTGGGCTCGGCTATTGGCAGGCTCTCGCCATCCTGCGGCGCGCCTGTGCGGCGGGGCGCGTCGTAGCTGCCGACCTCGTGGAGTTCGCGCCCATTCCGAATATGCACGCCTTCGACTACACGGCGGCCGCGCTCGCCTACAAGCTGTTGGCGTACGCCCTGAGCAAGTGAGCTGCCGTCCTACGCGCGGGGCATAACATGCCAACCCCGTGTTGAGCCTGTCGAAGCACGGCCTGGCGTGCGGTTCCGTCCTTCGACAAGCTCAGGACGAGAGCGTATGGGCGGCCCGCTCTCGTTCGGGTGAAGGATGCACATGCCAACCGCGTGCTGAGCCAGTCGAAGCACGGCTCAGGTGCGCGCGTGGCCCGTCCTTCGACAAGCTCAGGACGGCGTCTCGCGCTCCTCGGCCTTGGCGCGATCCCACAATCGGTCCATTTCCTCGAGGGAGGACTGCGCGGGCGAGCGGCCGTCGTCGGCCAGGAGTTGCTCGATGCGCTGGAAGCGGCGGGTGAACTTGTGGTTGGCCGTGCGCAGGGCGGCCTCGGGATCGACCTTGAGGTGGCGCGCGACGTTCGCCACCACGAACAGCAGGTCGCCGAACTCCTCGACGACGTCGCGGGCAGGCTGCCCGCCGGGCGGGTTCGCGGCGATCGCCCGCTCGAGCTCGCCGAGTTCCTCCTTCAACTTGGCGAAGACGGGCGCGAGAGACGGCCAATCGAAGCCGACGCGGGCCGCTTTGTGCTGCAACTTGACGGCCCGCGCGAGCGCGGGAAGGGCCACGGGAACGCCATCGAGGATGGAGTTGTGATTCCCCTCGCCGGGGGGGCTGGAAGCTTCTCGTCCCTCCGGTACGACGGTGGAGGCCTGAGGGCTGGCCTTCTGGTTCCGCTCCTCCGCCTTGATGCGCTCCCAGAAGCCCGGCGCCGCGCCGGCGGCGCGCTCGGCGTCGGTGCCGAACACGTGAGGGTGGCGGCGGATCATTTTGACGGTGATGCCGTCCACCACGTCGGCGAACGCAAACGCACCTTCCTCCTCGGCCATGCGCGCGTGGTAGACGACCTGCAACAGCAGGTCACCCAGCTCCTCCCGGATCGCGGCCATGTCCGACTTCTCGATGGCGTCAGCGACCTCGTAGGCCTCCTCGATGGTGTAGGGCGCAATGGTTTTGAAGGTCTGCTCGAGGTCCCAGGGGCAGCCGCTGCCGGGCGTGCGCAGCGCGGCCATTACGGCGAGAAGGTCCTCGATGGTCTTGTGCGCCTTGCCCGCCGCGTCGCCGGTCATTGCTGCTCCACGTGGATTCGTGCTTCTGATGCGGTCGATCGACTGATAGCACGAACCACCGCCCGCGGCCCCTTTTGCCATGCTGCATGTCACCCCAACGATCGCGATCGACGAGACGGAGCTCCAGGAGGTGTTTCTGCGCGCCGCGGGTCCCGGCGGACAGAACGTCAATAAGGTGTCGACGGCCGTACAACTCAAGTTCGACGCGCGGGGTTCGCCGTCGCTATCCGCGGCCGTGAAAGGGCGCCTTACGCGGCTGGCCGGGCGGCGCGTGACGGGTGACGGGGTCATCGTCATCACGGCGGCCCGCTTCCGCAGTCAGGCGCGCAACCGCGAGGACGCGCGCGAGCGGCTGGCGGAGCTGATCCGCGAGGCTGCCGTAGCGCCCAAACCGCGCAAGGCAACGCAACCCACGCGAGCCTCCAGGCTTCGGCGCCAGGAGGACAAGCGCCGCCGCTCGGCAGTGAAGTCCCTACGGCGAACGCGCGCCAGCGACGAATAGTCGGCGCGTGGACTGCGCGGTCGCCCGCCAGAGGCGTCAGTGTCCGGATTGATCGGGCTTGCGGCTCGCCTCGAACAGGAACCAGGTGCGCCGCTCGGCTGCGTCGATGAAATTCTCGAGCACGCTCGCCGTGGCCACATCCCCGTGCTTGTCGGCGAGCTCGTGCGCCTTGCGCATCGCCGCCGCCATGGATTTGTTGTCCGCGATCAGCTCGCGCAGCATGTCTCCGGGCGCGACGAACGAGGCGTCGTTGTCCGCGAGCGTCTGATGCCTGGAGATATCGCCGATCGAGCGAAGCGTCATGCCGCCGACCTTGCGCGCGCGCTCGGCCAGCTCGTCCGTGGTGGCGAGGATCTGCTCCGCCTGCTCGTCGAACAGCAGATGATAGTCGCGAAAGTGCGGACCGCTGACGTGCCAATGAAAGTTCTTGGTCTTGACGTAGAGGGCAAAGGCATCGGCAAGGAGGACATTGAGAGCGGCTGGAATCTCCCTGACGGCGGCGGCAGACAAATCGGTCGGGGTGTCGAGAGAGGCGGGTTTCTTCACCGGCTCCAGGGTTCTGATCTTGCTCACGGCGGAATCTCCAGGGTTTTGAGCGTGCTTGAGCGCAACCGGGCGCTCGCGTGCAGTATGCGCCACTCTATCGACGGCGCGATGGAGCGAGCAAGACAGCAGGCTCCCGCGGCGCGGTTCAGGCCTCGACTTCGGTGCTGGCCTCGAAGGCAAAGCCCTCGTTGGCCCAACCGGTCATGCCGCCCAGCATCAGCTTCACCGGTCGCCCGAGCCGCGCAAGCTTGAGCGCCGCCTTGTCGGCGCCGTTGCAGTGGGGGCCAGCGCAGTACACCACGAACAGCAGGTCGTGCGGCCAGTCCATCATGCGCTCGGCCGTGATGTCGCGATGCGGCAGGTTGATGGCGCCGGGCACATGCGCCCTGGCGTACGCGGCCGCACCGCGTACATCGAGCAGGACGAAGTCCGGCGCGCCTTCGCGCAGGGCGGCGAGCACGTCGGCGCAGTCGGTCTCGAACGAGAGCCTGCGGGCGAAATGCTCGGCAGCGTCGGACGGCGTTGCGGGAGCAATGGCGGCGACCGGGGATGGCATGGTGGTCTCCTCTGGTTACGTCGTCAGGGGCGCGCCGACAGCGACGGCGCGCGGGAATTGACAACACCGTAGGCCAGCGCGACAAGTGGCGCAAACGCCAAGGAGCGTAAAGATCATGCCAAAGCGCGGCCGGCGCCCCAGACCCCCTGCCAACCGTCTCGTCGTTGCGCTCGCCTACGACGGCTTGTGCACGTTCGAGTTCGGCGTCGCCGTCGAGATCTTCGGCCTCGACCGGCCGGAGATGGGCTCGAACTGGTACACCTTCCGCGTGGCCGCCATCGAGCGCGGACCGCTGCGCGCCATGGGCGGCATCGAGTTCACGGCGCAGGGCGGACCGGCGCTGTTGCAACGCGCGGGCACTATCATTGTTCCGGGCTGGCGCGGCGCCGACAGTCCTGTGCCGGAGCATCTCGTCAAGGCGCTGCGGGCCGCGCACGCGCGCGGAGCGCGGCTGCTGTCGTTCTGCTCGGGCGTATTCGTCCTGGCCGCGGCCGGTCTGCTCGACGGGCGCCGTGCGACGACCCACTGGCGCTATGCGGAGCGCCTGGCGCGCGCCTACCCGGGCGTGCACGTGGTTCCGGATGTGCTCTACGTGGACGAGGGAAACGTGCTGACGGCTGCGGGGACCGCTGCCGGCATCGATCTGAGCCTGCACCTCATCCGCCGTGATTGGGGCGCCGCCGCCGCCAACCGGGTGGCGCGCCGCCTGGTGGTGCCGTCGCACCGCGATGGCGGCCAGGCGCAGTTCATCGAGGCCCCGGTGCCGGAAGCCAGAGAGGGCGGCCGCCTCGGTCATGTGCTCGACCGCATGCGCCAGACGCCCGGACAGGCGAACTCCGTTGCCGGCCTCGCCGAGGCCGCCGGCATGAGCCGCAGGACCTTCCTGCGCCGGTTCAAGTCGAGCACCGGAGCGACGCCGGGAGCATGGCTGATGGGCGTGCGCGTCGCCAGGGCGCGCGAGTTGCTGACGTCGACGGACAGCCCTATCGAAGAGGTCGCAACGGCCGCCGGTTTCGGCTCGGCAGCAACGCTGCGTCATCACTTCCGACGGCAGATGAAAGTGAGCCCCACGGACTACAGGAAGCAGTTCGGCCCGACGCCTTGAGGGCAGGACGCGGCCAGCTGGAGGCTCACGCTTTCATTCGGCAGCGGCGGGAATGCGAGGGATCACGCCGGCCACGAAGCGGATCGCGGCGGCGCAAATTCAGGACGAGGTGCCCAAGGGATTGGGCGGACCTGCGTGCGCCAGCGCCCGATCTTCGTTCGCATAATATATATTATGGAAAATACTCATGCTCATGGGTTGTTTTCCATGATGTTGCTGCCGCGCTCACTTCTCCGCTTTCTCGTAGTTCTCGGCCACCAGCCGGTCGAGCAGGCGCACACCCCAGCCGGACCCCCAGCTCTGGTTGATGTCGTTGCGGGAGGAATCCATGGCAGTCCCGGCAACATCCAGATGCGCCCAAGGGGTGTCCTTCTTGATGAAACGCTGGATGAATTGGGCCCCCGTGATCGCGCCTCCGTAGCGTCCGCCGATGTTCTTCATATCGGCGTTCTTGCTGTCGATGAGCTTGTCGTAGGCCTTGTCGAGCGGCATGCGCCAGACCTTCTCGCCCGTCGCCAGCCCCGCCGCCGTGATCTCGCCGGCGAGCCGATCGTTGTTGGCGAACAGGCCGGCGTACTCCTTGCCGAGCGCCACCATGATCGCGCCCGTCAGGGTCGCCAGGTCGACGATGAGGCGCGGCTTGAAACGGTCCTGCGCGTACCACAGCACGTCGGCCAGCACGAGTCGGCCTTCGGCGTCCGTGTTCAGCACCTCGATGGTCTGGCCCGACATGCTCGTGACGATGTCGCCCGGACGCTGCGCCGTGCCAGAAGGCATGTTCTCTGTCAGACCGATGAGCCCCACGGCATTGACGGCGGCCTTGCGCGATGCCAGCGCCAGCATCAGCCCGGCGACGCAGGCAGCGCCGCCCATATCACCCTTCATGTCCTCCATGCCCGCGGCCGGCTTCATCGAGATGCCGCCCGTATCGAAGCACACGCCCTTGCCGATGAAGCACACGGGTTTGGCGCGTTTAGCGCCGTGCCACTGCAGCACCACCACGCGCGAAGGCCGCGTGCTGCCCTGGCCGACGGCCAGCAGCGCGCCCATCTTCAGGGCGGTCAGCTGGTCCTCCTCGAGCACTTCCACCTCCAGGCCCGAGCTCGCAATGGCGCGCATGCGCTCGGCGAACTCCACCGGGCCCAGCATGTTGGCCGGCTCGTTGACGAGATCGCGAGCAAGGAAGACGCCATCGGCCACCGCGCGGCGCAGCGCGAACGCCTTGGCGGCAGCATCCGGCCTGGCGCAGAGCACCACGAGTTTGCGCAGACCGTCTTGCGGGGTTTCCTCCTCGCCGTTGGCCTCGCTCCTCTTGCGGGTCTGGTACTTCCTGAACGTGTAGCTGCGCAGGAGCGCGCCCATGGCGAGGTCAGCGGCGAAGGTCTCCGCACCGACCTCGCCCGTATCGGCCGCCTCGCCGACAAAGGTGGCGGTATCTCCCTTGCGGGCGCTGATCTGCGCCAGGGCGAAGCCGCCGAGTTGCAGCCGCTCCAGCTCCTTGGCGCTCCGGCCCATGCCCAGCACCAGGAGCCGCTGCACATCGAGGCCGGCAGGCGCCAGGATCTCGATGGACGACTTGGCCTTGCCACTGAAGTTGGCGGCTCGGGCCGCTTTCACGAGCCCGCCCTTGGTACGCTCGTCATAGGACTTGGCCGTGCCTGCGAGCGCCAGCTCGGGGCCGGCCAGCACCGCCACGGAGCCAACCGGCGCGGTGGACAGGGCGGCAAATTCGATCTCGAGCGGTTCGGCCATGCGCAAAAGTCCAGCAAGAGTTGCAAGGCAAGCCCGGAGGGCGGAGGCGCCCGCCTCGCCAGCGTCGCTCAGCCGTAGTCCGCAGACCGGCTACGGTCGAGGCGTCTTGGGCGTTGGAAGCAGGCAACAATAGCTGCTCGGTGCGGAAGCGCAAGCAAAGCACGGGCACGTGCCAGCGGTCCGGGCCGGCTCTGCGAACGGCCCCTTGCAGAAATATGCCGGCGCCCATAGCTGTCGCAGGAAGCCTTCAACACGCAAGAGGCCATTCATGCCCGTCATCCCCCAGCTATACCTCGACCTGTTCGACAAGAAGGCCTTCGGGCACCTGGCTACGATCATGCCGGATGGGAGCCCGCAGGTGACGCCGGTGTGGGTCGACTATGACGGGCGGCACGTGCGCTTCAATTCGGCGCTCGGCCGAACCAAGGACAAGAACGTTCGCCGCGATCCGCGCGTCACCATCACCTTGCAGGACCCCGACAACCCCTATCGCTACCTGGAAGTCCGGGGGCGGGTCGTCGGGATCACGCAAGAGGGCGCTGACGAGCACATCGACAAGCTGACCCAGAAATACATGGGACAGGCAAAATACCCTTACCGCCAACCCGGTGAGGTGCGGGTGACCTACAGGATCGAGCCGGTCAAGGCGACGTCGATGGGCTGACGCGCCTACGCCGCCGGTGTGCGGAACACCTGGATGTCGAGGTCGCGGATTTTCTTGCGCAACGTATTGCGGTTGAGGCCTAGAAGCGCGGCTGCCCGGATCTGGTTGCCGCGCGTGGCCGCCAGCGCCGCCATCAGCAGCGGCCGCTCCACGTGCTGCAGGATGCGGTCATGGAGCCCAGGCGGCGGGAGCTCGCGCCCATAGCTCGCGAAGTAGCCGCCGAGATAGCGCTCGACCATCTCCGACAGATCCTTGGGCGTCTTGCCATCCTCGGCCCCTGGCGGCGGCACGGCTTCGGCCAGCTCCGCCTCGACGAGATCGGCGGTCAGGGTGTCCTCGGGATGCAGGGCGGCGAGCCGGCGCACCATGTTCTCGAGCTCGCGCACGTTGCCGGGCCAGTGATACTGCTTGAGCCGCTCGATCGCCGCCGTCTCGATCGACTTGTGACCGAGGCCGGCCCTGGCGACCACACGCAGAAAGTGGCGGATGAGGTCCCCCACGTCCTCCAGGCGCTCGCGCAGGGGAGGGATGCGCAGGGGCACGACGTTGAGCCTGTAGAAAAGGTCTTCGCGAAACAGACCCTGCTGTATCTGCGTCTTCAGCTCGCGGTGCGTGGCGGCGATGATGCGCACGTCGGTCTTGATCGGCGTGCGGCCGCCCACGGTCGTATACTCACCCTCCTGCAGCACGCGCAGCAAGCGCGTCTGGGCCTCCATCGGCATGTCACCGATCTCGTCGAGGAACAGCGTGCCGCCCTCGGCCTGCTGGAAGCGGCCTTCCGTGCGCGCCTGCGCACCGGTGAAGGCACCCTTCTCGTGGCCGAACAGCTCGCTCTCGATCAGCTCGCGCGGGATGGCGGCCATGTTGATCGCAACGAACGGGCCGTTGCGCCGGCGGGCGTAGTCGTGCAGCACGCGCGCAACCAGCTCCTTGCCGGTGCCGGACTCGCCCGTGATCATGACGGTGAGGTCGGTACGCGTGAGGCGCGCCAGCACGCGGTAGATCTCCTGCATGGCCGGCGAGCGGCCGATCAGCGGCAGGTCCTCGCCATCGCCTTCGCTGACGCCGCGATCCTTGCGCCTGCCGGGCTCGGCCAGCGCGCGGCCGACGATGCTGACGATCTGACTGAGATCGAAAGGCTTCGGCAGATACTCGAAGGCACCCTTCTCCGCGGCCGTCAGGGCTGTCATCAGCGTGTTCTGCGCGCTCATGACGATGATGGGCAGGTCGGGCCGCAGCTTCTTGATGCGGGGGATGAGATCGAAAGCGTTTTCATCGGGCATCACGACATCGGTAATGACGACATCGCCCTCGCCTTGCGCCACCCAGCGCCACAGCGTGGCGGCGTTGCCTGTCGCGCGCGGCGCGTAGCCGGCGCGGGCGAATGCCTGGTTGAGCACGGTGCGAATGGCGCTGTCGTCATCCGCAATCAAGACTGTTCCACCGGCCATGGTCGTTACCTGCCTTGTTATTTCCTGCTTATTTCTCGCGCTTCTGCTTGACGTCCTGAAGAGGCAGCAGCACCCGGAACACGGTTCGCTTGGGCGCCGATTCACATTCGATGACGCCGCCGTGGTCACCGATGATCTTGGCGACCAATGCCAGCCCGAGGCCCGTGCCGGTGCGCTTTGTCGTCACGAACGGGTCGAAAAGGTGCGGCTTCAGCCCGTCCGGGATGCCGGGACCATTGTCCTCCACCTCGATCATCATCGGCAGGCTGACCCGTGTCGTGGTGCCGGGCACCGACAGGCGCACGCCCGGCCGGAACGCCGTGCGCAGCACGATGCGGCCGGCTTCCTCCCCGATCGCCTCGGCGGCGTTCTTCACCAGGTTGAGAAAGGCCTGGATGAGCTTGTCGCGGGTGCCCGAAAGGAGCGGCAGGGAAGGATCGTAGTCGACGTTGATCTTGGTGGCGCCGGCAAAGCCGCTCTCCGCCAGCCGTTTCACGTGATCGAGGACGGAGTGGATGTTGACAGGCTCGGTGCCGAGAGGCCGCTCGTCGCCGAACACCTCCATGCGGTCGACCAGGTTGCGGATACGATCGGTTTCGGTGCAGATGAGCTGGGTGAGCGCGCGGTCGTCATCCTTCAAGCCGGGCTCGAGCAGCTGCGCGGCGCCTCGGATGCCCGACAGCGGGTTCTTGATTTCGTGGGCGAGCACGGCGGCCATGCCGGAAACGGAACGGGCGGCGGCGCGGTGCGTAAGCTGGCGCTCGATCATCTGCGCCATGGACCGCTGCTGCAGCATGAGCACGACGAGCTCGGGCTGCTCGGCAAGGGCACCAGCGAACACGTCGACGAGCTTGTGCCCGCCGTTGCGCGGCAGATCGACGTCGAGGCCGTACTCGTTGACCGTCACGCCGGACTTGCGCACCTGATCGACCAATGCGCCGAGGGGGCTTGCGAAGGCCACGATCTCCGACAGTTTCTGCCGCTTGAGCATGGCTTGACTGAGCGAGAAGAACGTCTCCGCCGCGAGGTTGGCGTAGAGAACCCGGTCGTCCTCCCCGAGCACAAGAACGGGGTGCGGCAGAGCGGCGAGCAACAGGTCGTGCTCGATGTGCCGGCGCTGGCCGATGGATGTTCGCTCGCGCGCCTCCACGCTCATGCGACCATCTCCTCCGCCTCGCGATAGAAAGACCGCAGGCCGGCCAGCACGTACGTGGCATCGTCCGACGTGCACAGACGGCTGCGCCAGCTCTTCACTGCCTCCGTCGCCCTGCCGCTGGCCGCCAGATACCAGCCGATGTGCTTGCGCGCCGAACGCAGGCCATTGGTCCGCCCATGCGCTTCCAGCATGGCCTCGACGTGTTGCTCGGCAATCGAGCCCTGGCCCGCAAGAGAAGGATCTCCGGGGTCGCGGCCCGTTGCCAGCGTGGTGCCGATGCGGGCCGGCATCCACGGTGCTCCACAGGCGCCGCGGCCAACCATCACGCCGTCGGCACCTGATTGATCGAGCGCTGCGAGCGCGCTGGCGGGATCGACGACGTCGCCGTTCACGACCACTGGTACGCGCACCCCTTCCTTGACGCGGCGCACGAAGGTCCAGTCCGCCCGGCCTTTGAAAAACTGGCAGCGCGTGCGCCCGTGCACCGTGACGAGCGAGACGCCGGCGGCCTCGGCGCGACGCGCGAGGTCGGGGGCATTTCGGCTGGCATCATCCCAGCCCATGCGCATCTTCAATGTGACGGGTACGCCGACGGCGCCGACGGTCGCCTCGATGAGGCTTGCGGCATGATCCAGATCGCGCATCAGGGCCGAGCCCGAGAGCTTGCCCGTGACTTCCCGGGCCGGGCAGCCCATATTGATGTCGATGATTTCGGCGCCCAGATCTTCCGCCATTCGGGCCCCTTCTGCCATCCAGCGGGCCTCGCAGCCGGCCAACTGGATCACGAAGGGAGCAAGATTCCGGCCAACAGCCCGCTGGCGCGCTCCGTGGCGCGCGCGGACGAGGTGCTCGCTCGCCACCATCTCCGTGACGACCAGGGCAGCGCCCAAGGCGTGGGCCGCGCGCCGGAAGGGCAAGTCCGTCACCCCCGACATCGGCGCCAGCAGGACGTTGCCGGAAAGCACGTGCGGACCAATGCGGATGGGCGGCCTGACGAGAGATGGCGCGACAGATTTCGTGCAATCGCCCATTTATTAGGCATCATCCATGATTGCTATCAGCTTAGGCAGGCTAGCGTGAGCCGTCCGGGTTCGCAAGTGCGAGAGAACCGGGCATCAGCTTTCCCAATGGCCGGTGCTCGCGCTGCCCCGGAGGCTTGCCTGTTGTGAAGATGGCTGCGCTCATCGTTGCCGGGGGCGCTGGATCTCGAGCGTCTACCGGTCTGCCGAAGCAATACGCCCGCCTCGGCGGGATTACCATGCTGTCCAGGGCCGTGCGGGCCTTTGCGGCATCCCGCGTCGACGCCATCCAGGTGGTCATCGCCGCGGGCGAGGAGGAGCGGTACGCCGCCGCTATCGCCGATATCAACGATCCGCGACTGCTCCCTCCGGTTGTCGGTGGGCCGACGAGGCAGGTGTCGGCCCGCAACGGCTTGGTGGCTCTCCGCCCGCACGCGCCCGATCTGGTGCTAATCCATGACGCAGCCCGGCCGTTCGTCACGGGCGACATCATCGCCCGCGTCGGCGCAGCGCTCGCGGACGGCCCGGCGGCTATCGCCGCCGTCCCACTCGCCGATACGGTCAAGGAGGCGGGCGAGAACGGCAAGGTTGCAGCTACGCTCGATCGCAGCCGGTTGTGGGGGGCGCAAACCCCGCAGGGCTTCCATTATGGCGATATCCTTGCCGCCCACGCGCGGGCTGACGCAGCCGGCATCGAGAACCTGACGGACGATGCCGCCATTGCGGAATGGGCAGGGTTGCCGGTGACGCTCGTTCCCGGGAGCCCTTCCAACCGCAAGATCACCACCGCGGAGGACCTTGCGATGGCCGAAAGGGCACTGTCTGCGCCCGACATCCGGATCGGCCAGGGGTTCGATGTCCATCGGCTCGTCGAGGGGGACCACGTCTGGTTGTGCGGCGTCAGAATTCCGCACACCCACGCCCTGGAGGGTCATTCCGATGCCGACGTGGGTCTCCACGCGCTAACGGACGCGTTGCTCGGGGCTATCGGCGACGGCGATATCGGGCAGCATTTCCCCAACACCGATCCGCGCTGGAAGGGGGCGCCCTCGCACCTGTTCCTGGCCGAGGCGGCCCGGCGCGTCGCCATCCGTGGCGGCAGCATCGGCAATGCGGACGTGACGATCCTCTGCGAAGCCCCAAAGATTGCCCCCCACCGCGAGGCGATGCGGCAGCGGATCGCCGAGGTGCTGGGCATCGACACCGCCCGTGTCGGCGTAAAGGCCACGACCACGGAAGGCCTCGGTTTCACGGGCCGGCGCGAAGGCATCGCCGCGCTCGCCACGGCGACCGTCATTCTGTGCTGAGCCGCCTGCCCGCGGGTGATCGCCAATAATGTCACATGTACGATGTCCCCCGGGCGGACTTGCCCCACCATAGCGTTGCCAATTCCTCACGAATCGCGGCATCTGGCCTCAAAAGGGCCGGGTCAAAGAGGGATGCCCCGATGAACATGATGACCCCCGGTGTCGCGACCTTGTCGGCAGACATCACGGATATCGCCGAAAGCACCGCGGCAGCGTGCATCTCCACCCGCGTTCGGCAACTCTCCAGGATTGTGACCCGCGTCTATGACGATGCGTTGCGTCCGCTGGGCATTACGGCGAGCCAATTCACGCTGCTCACGCAGCTCGCCCAGCAGGACGGCATCACCGCGGTCGAGATCGGCCACTCGCTCGATATCGAGAAGTCGACCTTGTCGCGCAACCTGAAGCGCCTGCTGGCACTCGGCCATCTCACGATGGACCCACCCGCCGGTCGGCGCGGTCGGGGGTTGCATCTCACCCCCAAGGGTGAAGCTGTAATCAAGCAGGCCTACCCGGTTTGGATGGACGCCCAGTCCAAGACGGTGCGATTCATGGGTGCCGAAAGTCGCTCGACGCTCGACGATCTGCTGACGCAAGCGGAGAAGCTTGCGGCGGCCTGACGTTCTCTCCTCTCTCTTTTCGCTCTAAGCTCGAAGGCGCGCATTTGCCCGATGCGCGCCTTCCTCTTTGGGCGATCAGATGGAGCCTTCTCGATGTTCCCGCCCGCCCTCCAGGAGAAGGCAGCCCGCCTGCTCGATATATGCCGGGCAAGGGGAAGCAGGATCGTGACGGCCGAGAGTTGTACGGGCGGTCTCGTCGCCGGGTTGCTGACGGAGCTGCCCGGTTCCTCCGATGTGGTGGAGCGCGGTTTCGTCACCTACTCGAACGCGGCAAAGCAGGAATGCCTCGGCGTGTCCGCGGCGCTCCTGCAACAGTATGGCGCCGTCAGCGAGCCGGTTGCGCGCGCAATGTCCGAAGGTGCGCTCGTCCACTCGCGCACCGATCTGGCCGTGTCCGTCACAGGCGTGGCTGGGCCGGGCGGCGGCAGCGCGGCCAAGCCGGTGGGCCTCGTGCACCTGGGCGTCAGCCGTACAGGCGGCACCACACTGCATCGCGAGTGTCGCTTCGGAGATATCGGGCGGGGGGAGGTGCGGATGAAGGCGGTGGAGGCAGCACTCGCGCTTCTGCTGGAAGCGCTCGGGGAGTGAAACATCGCTCGAGCGGCAGGAGGGCTGCTCCACAGCGAATCCCGCAGGCGGAGTGCATGAGCTCCCACGTCTCCTCCAGATGCAGGGTCTCCGAGCGTTACCGCCCTAGCAGGTGTCGCCACCGTTGTGCACTTTGCCGGTCTCGCGCGCCTGCCTGACGCAACAGCGCCGTGGGGGATGTGGAGTGTGCGGACGCTCCTAGCCGGCAGGCGGGTCGTGACGCCCGGACACAGTTCCGTACACCGCGTGCGCCCGCTCCTCGAAGGCCTGGGTGTAGCGGCGGAACACGCGTTCGAAAAGCCCCCCGACCAGAACCTGCAGCAGTGTCGACTTGAACGCGTAGGCTATGAAGAATTCGACATCGCAACCTCCCGGGGCCTCGGTGAAGGTCCAGCGGTTGTCGACGTTGCGAAACGGCCCGCTCGGGTACTCCGGCACGCTGCCCGCCTTCACGAGCAGGCGACCGGGGTCGAGCACGACGCGGCTGGTGAAGCTCTCGCGCAGGGCGTGATAGCCGACGGTCATCTCCGCAACCAGCACCTCGGTGTCACCGGAACGCTCGCGCTTCTTGACGGTGAGGGCTTCGCACATCGGCAGGAATTTCGGGTACTGCTCGACATCGGCGACCAGATCGAACATCTGTCGCGGCGTGAACGGCACGCGCCGGGTTGTGCTGAAGCTGGTCATCGCGGGGCTGGATACCTCAGATGGTAGCCCGGCTGTCAAGAAAACGCCGCACCTCGCGATCGCGCCGGAACACGACGGGCTTGAGATCGCGGGCGTGCGCCTCAAGCTGCGCGACGATCTGCGGCCGGCTCTTGGCGTTGAAGTCCCAGATGAAGCGCAAAAACTCCAGGTCGAACTTTTCCGGACAGCCGGGTGCCAAATCATCGCGCACGCGGCCGTAGGTCGTAAGCACCCGCTTGACGGCGCGCCGCAGGCAGATGAGGCGCGGATAGTCGAACCAGAACAGCGTATCCGCCCGCGGCAGGCGCAGGTCGAGCGTGGCGCCGTAGTTGCCGTCCATGATCCAGGCTTCGCGCGCGACCAGCTCAGCGACCTTCGCCCGCCACTCCGCGCGCGGCATGACGGTCCAGCCGGGCCGCCAGAACACCGTATCGAGGTGGATGACGGGCAGACCCGTGCGCACCGCGAGAGCTCGCGTGAAGGTGCTTTTGCCGGCTCCGGAGATGCCGATCACGAGCACGCGTTGCATGGGCTGCGCTCAATGCTTGTGCAGGACGGGCATCACAAGCTCGATGGCCCTCTCGAGGCTGATGCCGTTGGCCTTGTCGCGGACCAAGAGATGATCTTGCTCAGGGTCTAACACGACAAGAGGTCGCCTCCCGTTGTCTTGCGGCAAAATGTTGCTGCGTAGGTTCAATGTGTCTGGATAGCCGGATAGACATGACGCGAACCAACTGAAGAGCGGCCCCAGTTTGCTCTGATCGTGGTCCTCAAAAGACTGTACATAGCGCTTGAAATTCTGCTCGCTCAGGGACCCCCAGACGCCCCATTCGAGCATGTCGGTCTGGCCCACAATGGGAATTTTCAGCACGGCTCGTACGTAGTACGCGTGTCCATCGCGAGCGTCGTTGGCGATGGCACAGAAGTCCTTGCTCAGCTTCGCTCTGGTTACACGTTGCTCGGGCGTTAGGCCGTGATAGTGATCGGGCGCATCGTAGGTTATCGCCGGCAACCCCTCATGCTGTTTGTCGCACTGCGTGCAAAGAAAAGTAATGCGGTTGAGCATGTCACGACCGTGGCGCTGGCGCATGCACGAGCCGCGCTGCCTTCAGGCGGGCGAAGTCGTCGCCGGCATGATACGACGACCGGGTCAACGGGCTCGCCGACGCCAGCAGGAAGCCCTTGGCGAGCGCGGTGCGCTCCAGCGCCTTGAACTCGTCGGGCGGCACGAAGCGCTTGACCTCGGCGTGCTTGCGCGTCGGCTGCAGGTACTGCCCGACGGTGAGGAAGTCGACGTCGGCCGCGCGCAGGTCGTCCATGACCTGCAGCACCTCCTCGCGCTCCTCGCCGAGCCCGACCATGATGCCCGACTTGGTGAACATGGTGGGAGCAAGCTCCTTGACCCGCTGCAGCAGACGGAGCGAGGCGAAGTAACGGGCGCCCGGGCGGATCTTCAGGTAGAGCCCGGGAACCGTCTCGAGGTTGTGGTTGTAGACGTCGGGCGCGGCGGCCACCACGGTCTCCAGCGCGCCGTCCTTGCGCAGGAAGTCGGGGGTCAGCACCTCGATCGTCGTTGCCGGCGTCGCGGCGCGGATGGCGCGGATGGTCTGTGCGAAATGCTCGGCACCGCCGTCATCCAGATCGTCGCGATCGACCGAGGTGATCACGACATGCGCAAGACCAAGCTTGGCCACCGCGGCGCCCACGTTCTCGGGCTCCTTCGGGTCGAGGGGGCCCGGCAGCCCCGTCGCCACGTTGCAGAAGGCGCAGGCGCGGGTGCAGATGCTGCCCATGATCATCATGGTGGCGTGGCGCTGGCCCCAGCACTCCGCGATGTTGGGGCAGCCGGCCTCCTCGCATACGGTGTGCAGGCCGTGCTCGCGCACCACGCGCCGTGTCTCGGCATACTGCCCGGCAACGGCCGGCACGCGTACGCGGATCCAGTCCGGCTTGCGCAGCAGCGGGGTGTCGGGCTTGTCGGCCTTCTCGGGGTGGCGCGGCGGGCGGTTGTCGAGGATCGTGACCATAACCTCTTGTACGCTCCGCGCCCCTGAAATCGCAAGCTGCTCACGCGCTTAGCGGCTACCGGGCACGTCCGGTCCGCAGAGATCGCCGGCCTGGCCGGGCGCTCCACAAAACGGACGTGTTTGCGCCCTACCGATGGGTCCTGATGTGGCTCGAGCGCGCACGCGAAATTCTGGCCCTGAAGGAGGCTGGCGACATCGCCATCCTCGCGGGTGCGGCCGTGACCGCCTTCGGCCTTTCGTTTGCGCTACCGTCGCCGAAGGGGGGCGAGCCCGACGCGGCGGAGCAGGCGACTGTGGTCGTTTCATTGCCCCAACGCCCTCCCTCCCCCTCTCCCGTTCCGGCGCCCGCGCCCAGGCCGGCCGTCAAGCCTCCGGCGAGCTCCGCTCCCACGGCGCCCGGCGACACCGGTACGCTCGCGCGGCAATTGCAGAGCGAGCTCAAGCGGGTGGGCTGCTACGACGGCGATGTGCACGGCGTGTGGAGCAAGTCCACCCGCGCCGCCATGAAAGCCTTCACCGAGCGCGTGAATGCGCGGCTGCCGGTCGACAAGCCGGATCATATCCTCCTGGCCCTGCTGCAGGGCCACCAGGGACGCGCTTGCGCCGTTGCCTGCGGGGAGGGGCAGGTGCCGCACGCCGACGGTCGCTGCATTGCCGAGGCCACGGTCGCCAAGGCATCGCACAAACCGGACGCGGCCGAAGCGGGCCCGCCCAAAGTTGCAGATGCGCCGAGCATCGTTGCGCCGGCCCCGGTCGCAGCGATTCGGCAACGGCCACCGGCGCCCCCGCTGAGCGAGGCCCGCCCCGTCCCCGCGCCGAGACCGGCGCGCGAAGAGCCGCTCCCCACCCGACCCTTGCCCGAAACAGCTAGGGCACCTGAGCCGCCCGCGCCTCCCGCCGGGCGCAAGCGGCCAGCCGAGCACGAGCCCGCGCCTGCTGCGCGCGGCAATCGCGGGCGGAACTCGGCGCGCGCCGCGTCCTATCGCCAGATCCGATATGCCCGCTCGATCTACAGGAGCCTGAAACGGGCCGCGAACGCGCTACCGTTTCCATAGGAGTCCGGAGCGGACCGGCGCAGCCTTACATTTCCGTAAGGTCCTTCCGCAAGAGCATTTGCGCCACCATTCTTCGATACCTGTGCGCAATCACACCGCGGGTTGCCCTGTTTGGCGCGCATGCGACCCGCCCCGAGGAGATGCCGTCGATGCGATCCGTTTCCCTTCCCATGGCTTTCGCCGCGGCGAGCCTGGCGCTAGCGATGCCGGCCGCCGCCAGCCAGATCAACACCGGCGGCGCGGGCGGAGCCTATCAATCCAACTTCTGTCCGGTGCTTGCCCAGCAGTTGAAGCTCGCCCAGTTCGACTACCAGTGCACGACGTCGGCCGGCACGCGCGAGAACATGGAGCGGGTCCTCGCCAACCCACGACAGCTCGGCTACGGCCAGCTCGACGTATTTGCCCTGGAAGGCCGCAATCTGAAGGCCGAGGCGGCATTCAACATCGTGCGGCAGGACGACGTTCGCGAATGCGTATTTGCCGTCACGCGCAACAAGGACATCTCCAACTTCGGCGAGCTCGCGGCCAATGCCGGCCGCCTGCGCTTCATCCTGCCGCCGGCAGCCTCGGGCAGCGCCGCCACCTTCGAGTTCCTCCGGTCGATCGATGCCGATGGACTTGGCCGGGCCAAGGCCGTCAGCAATGCGAACTCTGCCGATGCGGCGATCCGAGAAGCCCTATCCGCCGACGACACCGTCAGCCTTTTCGTCGAGTTTCCCGATCCCGACGGCGAGCGCTTCGCGCTCGTCGGCAAGCTCGGCGGCCACATCGTACCGGTGATCGATCGCACGATCCTGCGGCAGGAGGCGGCCGGCAAGAAGATCTATTTCGCGCAGGAGACACAGGTGGAAAATGCGGAGTGGACGAAGTCGGGCCGCAAGGTCGTGACCGCGTGCACGCCGCTGGTCGTCTTTACGGGTAGCCCGGACCGCGTCCAGGGCGAGCAGGCGCGCAAGGACCACGAGGACATGATCCGGACGGTCGCCGCGCTGAAGTCGGGCTCGCTGCTGCCGGAGGAATCGCTGTTCCAGCGCATGCTCAGGCGCACCAAGGAGATCTCGGCGACAAGCACCGAGAAGCTGCTGGAGGCCACGGACCAGGCCCGCGAGAAGGCCAAGCCCTACACGGAGAAGGCGATGGAGGCGGCCAAGGAAGCAGGGGAGCAGGCCAAGCAGGCCGCGGGCCGTGCCGGCGAGGCCGCCAAACCCTACTACGAGAAGGGCAAGGAGGCCGCGCAGAAGGCCTATGACGATGCCCTCAAGGCCGCCAAGGAGCTGATGGAGAAGCAATCCTCCGAGCCGCCCAAGAAAAACTGACGCAGCCTGCCCGTCGCGCCGATCCCCGGTCGATCTCGTGGCGCAACGCGCGGGGCCCGTGTAATGGTGTGGGGCCGATCAACAAGGTCCCACACCCCAGCACGTCATGAGCGACAAGCCACGCCTTGCCGACCGCCTCGCCCTCGTCACCGGCGCCACCCGCGGCATCGGTCGCGCCATCGCCCTTGCCTACGCGGGAGAGGGCGCACACGTCATTCTCGTCGGCCGCACCGGCGGCGCGCTCGAGGAGGTCGACGACGAGATCAGGGCCAAGGGCGCCAAGGCCACGCTGCTCACGCTGAATCTCAGGGCGCACGACAAGATCGATGCGCTGGGTCCCACGATCTACCAGCGCTGGGGCAAGCTCGACATACTCGTCGGCAACGCCGGCATCCTGGGCCCCCTATCGCCCCTCGGGCATGTGACGGCCGACGCCTGGACCGAGGTCATGGAGATCAACCTGACGGCGAACTGGCGTCTGATCCGGACGCTCGATCCGCTGCTGCGCCGCTCGGACGCCGGCCGGGCCATCTTCGTTTCCTCGGGTGCGGCCGCCAACCCGCGCGCCTACTGGGGCCCCTATGCCGCCTCCAAGGCAGGGCTTGAAGCGCTCGTGAAGGTCTACGCCGACGAGATGGCCAACACGCCCGTGCGCGTGAACCTCATCAACCCCGGCCCGACCCGCACCGGCATGCGCGCGAAGGCCTTTCCCGGCGAGGACCCTGCCTCGCTGAGGCCTCCCGAGCACGTGATCGAGACGTTCATCAGGCTGGCCGAAGTCGGGTGCGCAGACAACGGCAAGCTCTACGACCTGAGGACCGGCGCGGTGCGATAGTGCCCTGCCGGGCGTCCTTCACACCTCCACCACCATCCCATCATACGCCGGCTCGATGTGGGGCGGCAGGTCGCGGCGCAGCGTTTCGTAGTCGAGCTCGACGGTCATGTGCGTGAGGATGGCGCGCTTGATGCCCAAGCGCTCGATCCACTGCAGTGTCTGCTTGACGCCGAAGTGGCTGGGATGCGGCATCGGCCGCAGCGCATCGACGATCCACAGATCCAGGCCCTGCAGCAGCGGGATCGAGTCGGCGGGCAGCCCGCCGATATCCGGCGAGTAAGCTACGGCGCCGAAGCGGAAGCCCAGAGACGGATCATCGCCGTGCTCCTGCAGGATCGGCACGGCTTCGATCCCGCCGCCGCCGCCATCAATCCGGATGGGATCGGGCGGGCGGATGTCATGGGCCTGCAGGATCGCCGGATAGATCGAGCCCGGGCGCTGGGTGAAGCAGTAGTCGAACCGGCGCTCGAGATCGGCGCGGGTGGCAGCATCGGCGTAGACCGGAACCCGGCGCTTGCTCATGAACACCAGGCTGCGCAGATCGTCGATGCCGTGCGTATGGTCGGCGTGGGCGTGCGTGTAGAGCACGCCGTCGACGTGCTCGACGCGAGCCGCCAGCAGCTGCTCGCGCGTGTCGGGCGGGGTATCGACGAGAACGGTGGTGCGGCCCCCCTTGTCGAAGCGCTCGACGAGGAGCGCGCAACGCCGCCGCCGGTTCCTGGGATTGGAGGGATCGCAGTTGCCCCAGACGTTGCCGACGCGTGGCACGCCGCCAGACGAGCCGCAGCCGAGAATGGTGAAGCGCATCCTCATGCCGCAAGAGCCGTCCGCGGCGTCTTGGCGTACAGGCGAAAGAAATTGTCGGTCGTGATGCGGGCGATCTCGGCCTGCGAGACTCCCTTGACGCGCGCCAGCTCCTTGGCTGTCTCGACGACGTAGGCCGGCTCGTTGCGTTTGCCGCGATACTTGCCCGGCGCAAGGTAGGGCGCATCCGTCTCGACCAGCAGGCGGTCCGGCGGAACCTCGGCGGCGATCGCGCGCAGCTCCTCCGACTTCTTGAACGTGATGATGCCGGAGAACGAGATGTAGAGACCGAGGTCGAGCGCGCGGCGGGCGAGGTCCGGCCCGCCAGTGAAGCAGTGCAGCACGGCGCCGAACGGCTTGCGGCCCATCGTCTCCTCCAGGATCGCCGCAATCTCGGCGTCGGCGTCACGGGCGTGGATGACGAGCGGCAGGCCGGTTTCCTGAGCGGCAGCGATATGGTTGCGCAGCCCCTGCGCCTGCGCCTCGCGCGGGCTGTTGTCGTAGAAATAATCGAGCCCGGCTTCGCCGATCGCCACCACCCTCGGGTGCCGGCTCAGTCGTATGATCTCATCGACGGGAATGTCGAGCTCGGTGTGGGCGTGGTGGGGATGCGTGCCGACCGAGGAAAAGATATTGGGGTGGGCCTCGGCGATCGCGAGGGACTCGCCGAGGCGGCGCATGTGCATGGATATCGACACCATGAGCCCCACGCCGGCCGCCCGCGCCCGGCCGACGACGCCGTCGAGGTCGGCGGCGAGATCCGGGAAATCGAGGTGGCAGTGGTGGTCGACGAGCATGGGTGACGGGCTGGTTTCAAAGATCGGTGTATTCCCGCTTGCGGGCCGGATGCTGGATCGCCACGACAATGACCTCATTCGCCTCTTCGTCAACGCTGTAATAGACGAGGTAGGGATAGCGGCGCGTGACAAATTTGCGGACCCCCTCGACCGCTTGCCGCCGACCGGCGAAGGGGAACCGCGTTAGCATGCTCAAGGTGTTGAGAATTGCAGCGCACGGGTACCGCAGCAGCCGGATTCTTCGAACGTATGTAGTCGCCGATGGCCGCCAAATCGCGAGTCGCTTGCGGCGTGAACCTCAGTCTCACGGGTCGAAGCGGCGTAGTGCCGTCTCGACCTCGGCTGCGGATGCGAGCTCGCGGCGCCTCGCCCGGCTCAGGCCTTCCAGCACCGCCGGCAGATGCGCCGGGTCGATCGGCTCAGGCTCGCCCTCGCTTGCAGCCAGGTCCAGCATCGCGCGAGCAATTTCATCCTGCGTTTCCGCAGGCAATTTCCGGACAACCTCCAAGGCCTTGTCGAGAAGCTTGGTCATGCCGCAATCCTAGGGTCGGAAGTCATGATGTGTCGAGGGCGGCTTCGACGAGCACCGTCCTCAACCCTGCTCTAGCCCTTTTTGGCCTTTGGCTTCTTTGCGTCCGGGTCAGGCTCGGTTCCAGGCTCGACGTAGCGCGGAAACACTCCCGTCGGGGCGGGGATAGGCGTGCCCGGCATGAGGCGTCCTGCCGCGCCCAGCGCCTTGAAGGTGCGCGCGCTCGCGTCCTGGCCGAGCAGGTCCAGGAGCTTTGTCGCGGCGGCAGGCGTCACCGGAGCAGCCAGGATCGCGACCTGCCGTACCACCTCTGCCGTCACATACAGGATCGTCTCCATCCGCTTGGGGTCCGTCTTGCGCTTGGCCCACGGCTCCTCGCCTGCGAAGTAGCGGTTGGCGTCCGCCACTACCGTCCACACGGCATCGAGGTAGTGCTTGATACCCTGCCGGTCCATGGCCTCGCGCGCGCTTGCATACAGCCGGTCGGCGGCCGCCAGGATCGCCTCGTCTGCCGGCGCGAGCGCGGCCGGCGTGGGTAGCTTGCCCCCGCAGTTCTTGTGGATCATCGACAGCGAGCGCTGCGCCAAGTTGCCGAGATCATTCGCCAGATCTGCGTTGATGCGGTTGACGATCGCCTCGTGGCTGTAGCTGCCATCCTGGCCGAACGCGGCCTCGCGCAGGAAGAAGTAGCGCACCTGGTCGGCGCCATAGCCGCGCACGAGGTCGAAGGGGTCGACGACGTTGCCGACCGACTTCGACATCTTCTCCCCGCGGTTGTAGAGGAAGCCGTGCGCAAAGACCCGGTGCGGCACGGCGATGCCCGCCGACATCAGGAATGCCGGCCAGTACACGGCGTGGAAGCGCACGATGTCCTTGCCGATGATGTGCACGTCCGCCGGCCAGTAGCGCCAGCGGGGTGCCGTCTCGTCGGGGAAGCCAGCCGCCGTGATGTAGTTCGTCAGCGCATCGACCCACACATACATGATGTGCTCGGCCGCATTGCGCGCAGCGTCGTGCTTCTGGCCTGGCACCTTGATGCCCCAGTCGACCGACGTACGCGACACGGAGAGGTCCTGCAGACCCGCCTTGACGAAGCTCGCGACCTCGTTCCTGCGTTCCAGCGGCAGGATGAAGTCGGGATGCGCCTCGTAGTGGGTGAGCAGGCGTTCCTGGAATGCCGAGAGCCGGAAGAAATAGGTCTCCTCTTCCGTCCACTCGACCGGGGAGCCCAGCGGTTCGCGCCGGACGCCGTCGGGCCCGACCGTCGTCTCGCTCTCGTCGAAATACGCCTCCTGGCGCACGGAGTACCAGCCGGAGTACTTGCCGAGGTAGATGTCGCCGGCCTTCTCCATGCGCCGCCAGATCTCTTCGGACGCGCGGTAGTGCCGGGGCTCCGTGGTGCGAATGAAGTCATCCTGCGAGACGTTGAGCGCGACCATCATGTCGCGGAACCGCTGCGAGTTGCGGTCGGCCAGCTCCTGCGGCGTGAGCCCTTCGGCAACGGCCGTCTGCTTCATCTTCAGTCCGTGCTCGTCGGTGCCCGTCAGGAAGAACACGTCCTTGCCGTCGAGGCGCTCGAAGCGCGCAATGACGTCGGAGGCGAGCGCCGTGTAAGCATGGCCGATATGGGGCGCCCCGTTCGGGTAGAAGATCGGCGTAGTGATGTAGAATTTCTGCTGCCCGCTCATTGCTGCAGATCCCGTTCAAGTTTCTGATCCGGCTGGGAAATTACCGCGTCCCGGCAGGGACGCCGGGATCAGCACATTCGGGCGGCGACCCGGGCGGTGAGGCCGCCGGCGGCGAGGGCAGGAGAGATGTTGGCCTCGAAGCTCATCGCCGGTGAGCTATCACGAAATTCCCAACGATGCTACCGGCAATGCAATGTAAGGGAGGCCGCGTCACCGACGGGCGAGCGCTTCCAGCCTGGCGAAGGTGGCGAGGACCAGGGCCTTCTTGTCGAGGTTCAGCAGTTCGGCGTCAGCGCGCTCGCGCACGATCTCCTCCCAGGCCGCCGCCCATGCCGGCACCCGATCCTCGGCTATCAGCTTGCCGGCCAGCACGCTCTCGGGTGCATCCGATGCGCCGCCTGCGCGCGCTCGCACCAAACGAGCCAGCAGATCGAGCAGGAGATCGAAGAACGCTTCGAAGCGCTGCTCCTGGGCCGGCAGGGCCA
>JBFWRV010000012.1:0-101631 GCA_050248715.1 Hyphomicrobiaceae bacterium
GCTGCTGGCCGAGGCAGCCTGAGCCGAGCCAACCGGACAGCCCCGGACCCCTACGACCCCACCGCCAACCGCCCCGATCCGGAAATCCCGATCCGCCACAGACCCAAGTTCAACAGCCTGCTAGAACAAGGCCTCGGATCGCATCCACGCCGCGAGCAGCAGTCCCGATGCGATGGTCAGGGCGAATGAGGCGCACATCGTTGTGACGATGCTCCGCGCGCGCCGGCGTGCGACTGCACGGGCACTGGCCCAGCCGGCATCGTAAGCGGCGCGGATCTCGGGACGGCTCAGCGTCTCGTAGGCCCGTGCAATCTCCTTGAAACGGCGCTCCGCCCTCCCGTCTCCGCCGCGCACATCGGGATGATATACCTTGGCGAGCCGCCGGTACGCAGACTTGATCTGCGCCGGACCTGCGTCGCGCGCGATGCCAAGCACGTCGTAGACATCTGACATTGAACCTGCCCTCCGCAGCTGGGCGACCGGCTTTCGGGGCCGGCCATGCGACGCCGTGCGCAACCTCACGTTAGCCGAACGAGGGTTGGCGGAATCTTCAAATGATTCTTTGTGGACAAGCCTGTACGGGCAGGAATTCAGCTTGCGGCGTGCACGCCCGCATCAGCGTTTGGCGGCGATGATATGGCTTTGCACGCCGCGACCGCTGAGCAAGGGGCGCTTGGAGGTGATTGCACCGGCGTTCACGCCGGCCCAGCCGATCTCCCCCGACAAGCGTCCATACTCGATCTTGGGGCAGCGGTTCATCACCACCTGCAGGCCGGCTGCTTCGGCTTCCGCCGCGGCAACGTCATTGCGCACGCCGAGCTGCATCCAGACCACCTTGATGCCCAGCGCGTCCTTCAGGCGGATGGCCTCGCGCGCGACTTCGAGCGCCGCATCCGAGCTGCGGAAGATGTCGACGATGTCGACGGGGCCTGGCACCTCCGCCAGCGAGGCATAGACCCGTTGGCCGAGGATTTCCCGACCCGCAAGGCCCGGATTGACGGGGACCACGCGATAACCCTTAGCGATGAGGTACTTCATGGCGAAGTAGCTCGGCCTGTTGGTCGTGGCGCTCGCACCGATCATGGCGATCGAGCGTGCTGCGCCCAGGATGCCGGCGACGTATTCGTCGCTGTAGCGTGCGTGGTCCATCGACGGTGTCGCAGGCAAACGCGACTCAATCCTTGTTCCAGACAGGCGCGCGCTTCTCGACGAAGGCGCCGATGCCCTCGCTCGAATCGGCGTGCATCATGTTCTCGACCATGACGCCGGCGGCGTAGTCGTAGGCATCGCCGAGACCCATCTCGATCTGGCGGTAGAAGGCTTCCTTGCCTATGGCCAGCGTGGCGGCGGGCTTGGAGGCGACTGCATCAGCAAGGGCCAGCGCCTCGTCCAGGAGCCGCCCGGCCGGCACCACGCGATTGACGAGCCCGTACTCGGCGGCATCGCGTGCGGCCAGCATCTCGCCCAGCAGCAGCATCTCCATGGCGCGCTTGCGCGGCACGTTGCGCGACAGCGCCACCATGGGCGTGGAGCAGAACAGGCCGATGTTGACGCCGGGAGTGCAGAACGTGGCTTCCTCGGAGGCGACGGCGAGGTCGCAGGTCGCGACCAGCTGGCAGCCGGCGGCCTGCGCAGTGCCCTGCACGGCAGCGATGACGGGCTTGGGGCACTTGACGATCGAGCGCATCAGCTTGGCGCATTGGCGCATCAGCAGCTCGAAGTAGGCGCGCCCGCGGTCCGCATCGCTGCGCCGCGCCGTGAGCTCCTTGAGGTCGTGCCCGGCGCAGAACGCAGGACCCTTGGCAGCGAGGACGACGGCCCGCACGCGCTTGTCCCCGGAGGCTCCGTCGATCGCGTCCTGAAGGGCGGCCAGCATCGCTTCCGACAGGCTGTTGCGCCGGTCGGGGCGCGCGAGCGTCAGCATCAGCACGGGCCCTCGGCGCTCGCTTTCTAGGTCGCCGCGCGCAGGGGTGTCCCCCTTCGGTTTCGCTCGCGTCTTTTGCCCGACCGTCGGCAAGGCTTGAGCCCCCGGCTATTGCAGCACGGCGTCGAGCTTGTCGAAGTACTTCTTGACGAGCTCGATGTTGCCGGGGTTGGCGACGGGCTGTGCCGACTTCAGCGCCTCGGCGAGCTCGTCGAGCATCTGCTTCTTCTCTTTCTCGGGGATCGACTTGTCGGCCTTGACCTCCTCGATCTCCTTCTCGATCGCGATCTTCGGCTCCGTGAACGCCTTGGTCTGCGGATCGATGCCGGCCATCACCATGGAGATGTTCGCGGCGACGTCGTCGTACTCGGCAAAGTTGGCGAAGCCGTGCTTCTTGGAGACGCTCTCGAGCTCGGCCTGGATCTTGGGGTCGGGCTTGTCCGAATTGCCCTGCATTTTCTCGGCAACCGCGGACATGTCCTTCTGGGCGGCGATGAAAGACTCAATATGCTTCTCGGTCAGCTTGACCTGCTTGACCGCGCCCTGCGCCATAGCGGCGCTGGAGAAGTGCGCGAACGCGACGGCAATGACGGCCGCGATCATCCAGCGGAACATCTGCTGCATTGGGGAGCATCCTCGGTTGCGGTCTTGGGTTGCAGTCTGGGCGGCACAAACTAGAAGGATAGGCAGCTCTGGTAGTGATGCCAAATGACAAAAGTTGGACGCGAGGTTATGTCCGCTGCCTCTCCCGTGACCAATCGCCTCGACGCGTCCCTGATTGAAGCGCTGATCGATGCCCGCTTCCCGCAGATCCACGCCGGTGGCCGTTCCCTCGTCATCGAAGAGGTCGGCGAGCGCAACGTCTGCGTGCGCCTTCAGTACCATGAGCGGCACACCCGGCCGGGCGGTACGGTGTCGGGCGTGGCCATGTTCATGCTCGCCGATTTCGCCGTGTACGTGGCCATCATCGCCGCGCTTGGCGACACAGGGCTCGATGCCGTCACGACCAACCTGAACATCAACTTCCTGAGCCGGCCGGAGCCGCGCGACCTGATCGCGCGGGTGAGGCTCATACGGCTGGGCCGGCGGCTGGCGGTCGGCGAGGCCCAGATCTACTCCGACGGATCCGAAGAACTGGTGGCGCACGCCATCGCGACCTACGCCCTTCCGGCCGCCTGAAGTCATCGATTTGGGGTATCTGGATACCGCAAATTCATCCTTCTGATTTTGCTTGGTTTTTTTGGACCTGCGTTGGATGCGTGGGTTGACACGATCGCGAGACCTGCATTAGAACGCGGGCCATCTCAAGGGCATGCGGCTGCAGGTGCCGCTCATCCCATCCGGACCAGAGGGCGCGCCGATGAAAACCTATGTCGCCAAGCCGGGCGAGGTGCAGAAGAAGTGGGTGCTGATCGACGCCGAGGGCCTCGTCGTCGGACGGCTTGCAGCACTTATCGCCACCCGCCTCAAGGGCAAGCACAAGCCTGCCTACACGCCGCACGTCGACTGCGGCGATAACGTAATCGTGATCAACGCACAGAAGGCCGTGTTTACCGGTCGGAAGACGGACGACAAGCTCTATCAATGGCATACGGGCTATCCCGGAGGCGTGAAGCAGCGCACGCCGCGCCAGATCCTCGACGGCAAGTTTCCGCAGCGCATCGTGGAGAAGGCCGTGGAGCGCATGCTGAAGCGCGGACCCCAGCAGCGCCAGCTCATGCGCAACCTGAAGGTCTATGCCTCTGACACCCATCCTCATGATGCCCAGAAGCCCGAGCCCCTCGATGTCAAGGCGCTCAATCGCAAGAACGTAAGGGTATGACCGCCATGGCCGAGACCAAGACTCTGGAAGACCTGGGCGCGCTCAAGGGCAGTGAGCCGGCGCCGGCTCCGGTGCATACGCAGAAGCTCGATGCACACGGCCGCGCCTACGCGACCGGCAAGCGCAAGAACGCCGTGGCGCGGGTCTGGATCAAGCCGGGCGTGGGCAAGATCAGCGTCAACGCCAAGGACTTCGAACAGTACTTCGCGCGGCCGGTGCTGCAGATGCTCCTGAAGCAGCCCCTCCAGGCGACCAACCGGCTCAGCCAGTTCGACATCATGGCCACCGTCTCCGGCGGCGGCCTGTCCGGCCAGGCGGGTGCCGTGCGGCACGGCATCTCCAAGGCACTGACCTATTACGAGCCGGAGCTCAGGACCGTGCTCAAGAAGGGCGGCTTCCTGACGCGCGACAGCCGCGTGGTCGAGCGCAAGAAGTACGGTCGCGTCAAGGCTCGTCGCAGCTTCCAGTTCTCGAAGCGCTGACGCCCGAAACGGCCGCAGCCTTGCCGGCATGCGACATGCTGACCGGGTCCCTAGCGGACCCGGGCTCGCAACTCCATCTCCCCGCGACCCGGTCGCGAGACGGGCGGGGTCTGGATCTTCGATGCTCGACTGGCTTCAGCTGAATTTCGTGCCGCTCATCAACGTCATCATCATCGACGTGGTGCTGGCGGGCGACAATGCCATCATCGTCGGCCTCGCGGCCTCGCGGGTGAAGGAGGAGCTGCGCTCCAAGGTCATCCTGTGGGGGATCGGCGGCGCCGTCGTCCTGCGCATCATATTTGCCGCCCTCACCACCCAGCTGCTCGCCATCGTCGGCCTGCTGCTCGCGGGCGGTCTGCTGCTGCTGTGGGTGTGCTGGAAGATGTACCGAGAACTCACCCACAAGGGCGAGAAGCGCGTCGGGTCGCACGGCGTGGCCGTGGTCTCGGGGAAGCCGGTGGAGCGCACCATGAGCTTTCGCGCGGCCGTCACCCAGATCATCATTGCCGACGTCTCGATGTCGCTCGACAACGTGCTGGCGGTGGCCGGAGCCGCCAAGGGCGATCCCACCGTCCTCGTCATCGGCCTTGCCATCGGCGTCGTGCTCATGGCGGTCGCAGCCAACTACATCGCCGACATCCTCGCTCGCTACCCGTGGATCACGTGGATCGGCTTGCTCGTCATCCTCTATGTCGCCCTCGACATGGTGTTCGACGGCTCCCGAGAAATCGCCTGTGCCGCCTGGGAGGGCGTGTGGTGTGCGCCCGATCTGATGTCGCTGGTGCGCGGCCTGCTGCGCTGACGCTGCCGGGCGGCATAGTCTTTCCATAGCGGCGGCGGGCACGCGCGGCCGGGCCGGCAGGCGACGAAGCGGCCTCGCGCCGGCCTCCCTTGCAAGCCGGTCGGCACCCTGTACTCTCCCCGGCATTGCAGACGGCGATGGGGTCAACCCTTCGCGCGATCGGGGAGGAAGGCATGTCGACGGACAAGCCGCACAGCACGGTAGCAACGCGGATGACCGGGATCCGGGAGGATTGGCTGGCGGCCGTGCGCGAGGACATCCTGGAGCCGGACCTCCCTATCGTCGATCCGCACCACCATCTGTGGGACTTCCCGGCGCACCGCTATCTGCTTCCCGACCTGCTCGCCGACACGGGCAGCGGCCACCGGATCGAGAGCACGGTCTTCATCGAGTGCACAGCCTGCTATCGCGCCGACGGCCCGGCCGAACTCAAGACCCTGGGCGAGACCGAATTCGTCAACGGCATCGCCGCCATGTCGGCCAGCGGCGCCTATGGCGCAACGCGGGTTGCCGCCGGCATCGTCGGCCTCGTCGACCTGACAATGGGGGCGCGTGCCGAGGAGGTGCTGCGGGCCCACATGGCCGCGGCCGGCAGCCGTTTCAAGGGCATCCGCCATGCCGCGGCCTGGGAGGACAAGGAGCCCAAGATCCACAACAGCCACACCAATCCGCCGCCCCACCTCTATCGCAATCACGCCCAGTTCCGCGAAGGCTTCGCGGCCCTGGGCCGGCTGGGTTTGACCTTCGATGCCTGGCTCTACCACACGCAGATCGCCGACCTCACCGCGCTCGCTCGTGCCTTTCCCGAGCAGCCGATCGTTCTCGACCATGTGGGCGGCCCGCTGGGGCTCGGCTGGTACGAGGGCCGGCGCGACGAGGTCTTCGCCGCCTGGAAGCGCGAGATTCTCGAGCTGGCCCGTTGCCCCAACGTCGTCATGAAGCTCGGCGGCCTCGGCATGCGCGTCAACGGCTTCAAGTTCCATCATCGCGAGCGGGCACCGTCCTCGCAGGACCTAGCCGACGCGTGGCGGCCCTACATCGAGACCTGCATCGAGGCCTACGGGCCCGCGCGCTGCATGTTCGAGAGCAACTTCCCCGTCGACAAGATCTCGGGCTCGTATGCCGTGTATTGGAATGCCTTCAAGCGGCTGGCCGCGGGCGCCTCGGCCGCAGACAAGGCGCTGCTCTTCAGCGACACGGCCAAGCGGTTTTATCGCCTGAGCTGACGGCTGCTCGTGGCCCGCGCCCCGGAAGCGGGGGCGGCTAGGTCCGGCTGAGTTCCTTGATTGCCCTCACCTCGATGCTGCCGAGGTGTGCCAATGGAATGCTCGAGGCTACAGCCAGAGCATCGTCCAGGTCCCTTGCGTTGATCATGATGAAGCCCAGCAGCTGCTCCTTGGTCTCGGCGAACGGACCGTCGGTGACGGTCACATTGCGCTTCCTGACCCGCACGGGCTTGGCGGTCCGGACGGGTGCGAGAGCTTGCGCGACAATGAGATGACTGCTCCTCTGCAGCACTTCGTCATACGCCAAGGATTCGTTGGTGAGCGCTTGGGCCTCCGCTTCGGACAGGACTGCGAGCGTCTGTTGCTCGCCGTAGACCAGACACAGGTATTTCATGTCATCCTCCAATTCGAGGCAGGTTGCCTGACCGAGGACGTGGAGGGTGACGCTTACCCGACATTTCCGGCACCGCTCTTCGGGGGCAGCGGTGCCGCGAAACAAGAATGCGGACATTGCGTGCCGCAGGCGACAAAGGCCCGGAGCCATGCCGCGTTCGCGGCCTGTCCTGGGCGATCTACCAGCTCGCCGGCAGCCGGTTCAGGCCGCGCAGGACGAAGGTTGGGCGCCAGTCGGGATTGTCGGGGTCATCCAGCCTGACGTTCGGCAGGCGGCGCAGCAATGTGGCGATGGCAACCTCGGCTTCGATACGGGCGAGCTGGGCGCCGAGGCAGAAGTGGATGCCGCCGCCGAACGACATCGGGCGGATGTTGGAGCGCGTGATGTCGAGGCGGTCGGGCTCGGGGTAGACCGCGGGATCACGGTTGGCCGCGCCCAGCAGGCACAGGAAGCCCTCGCCCTTGGGGATCGTCGTGCCGCCGACCGTCGTGTCCTCCAGCGCCACCCTGCCCGTCAGCTGCACCGAGGAATCATAGCGCAGGAACTCCTCGATCGCGTTGCCGATGCGCGAAGGGTCCTCGCGCAGCACCCGGAGCTGGCCGGGGTTGCGGAACAGCGCCAGCAGTCCGTTGCCGATCAGGTTCACGGTGGTCTCGTGCCCGGCGCCGAACAGCAGGATGACGTTTGCCGTGAGTTCCTCGTTGGAGAGGCGGCTGCCCTCCTCCTCGGCGCGAACGAGTTGCGTCGTGAGGTCGTCGCCAGGCTCGCGCCGGCGCAGCTCGAACAGCTGGCGGAAATACTCCTCGCTCATCGCATGGGCGCTGTTGGCCGCGTCCAGCTCGGCCCGCGAGAGCGGCACCGGATCGAGCAGCCGTCCGCTCGCGCGGGCGCCATGGAAGAACATGTCGTGCTCTTCCTTGGGGATGCCGAGCATTTCGCAAATCACGGTGACGGGGAGGCGGAAGGCGAAGTCTGCGATCAGGTCCATGTGGCCCTGGCCCTCGACACGGTCGAGCGTGCGATCGACGATTTCCTGGATGCGCGGGCGCATGTCCTCGACGCGACGTGCCGTGAAGGCCTTCACCACCAGGCCGCGGAGGCGGGTGTGATCGGGCGGGTCCTGCTGTAGCATCCAGTGACGCATGCTGCGGTAGACCGGCTCGTCCAGGACGTCCTTGCCCAGCCGCCGGGTCATGCGCCCGACGAAGTCCTTGCCAAACCGCTTGTCGCGCAGCGCCAGGCTGACATCGGCATGGCGGCTGGCGACGAAGAAGCCGAGCGGCGAGCGGTGGATGGGATCGTGGGCGCGCAGATCGTGGTAGTGCGGGTAAGGATCGCGAATGAACTCGGGTGAGAGCGGGTTGAAGCGCAGCGTCGCGCTTTCGGCAGCTGCTGAAACCTGGCTCACGGGGCATCTCCATCGGCGACCGGAGCCCCACCGGGCGGGCAGCCGGAAAGCTCCGTCCGGGGCAAGGCTAGCACGTCCGGTGAGCGGGGCGACATCGACGATGCCGTGAGCCAAGCGGCAGCGCCGGCCAACGTGCACCGTATTGGTTGCCGGACGGCCGGCTCGCGGGTCTGGGCCGGCTGGCGGCAAGTTACTCGGCAGCGACGGCGTGGCCGTTGCCGTTTGCGGCACTTTGCGCCGCCGGCTTGGCGACGATGCCCAGGCGCTCGACGGCTGCGAGCAGAATCTGGCCCAGCAGCTCCGAGTAGCGGATGCCCTGGAAGCCCGCCATGATGTTCATCTTGCCGTCCCAGCACCAGCCAGGATTGGGATTGACCTCCAGCAGCTTGATCTCGCCCTTGGCATCCGCGCGGAAGTCGAAGCGGGCATAGTCACGGCAGCCCAGCCTTTCGAACAGGCGCGCGGAGTGGTCGATCAGCTGCTGCTGTTTCTGGTCGGCCAGCATCGCTTCGCGGTATTTGATCTGGGTCCAATAGGGGCTGTCCGGCAGCCATTTGGACTCGTAGCCCAGAATCCTCGGAAGGTTCTCGTCGAGCTTGGAGTAGTCGACCTCCAGGATCGGCAGGGCGCGCAGGCCCTGATCGGGGTTGCCGATCAGCTGTACGGAATACTCCGCGCCGGTCAGGAACTCCTGCACGAGCACGCCGCGCTTGGGGAAATCGGCGCGCAGGCGGTCGAGCGAGTCGAGCAGCGCCTTCTCGTTGGTGACGACCGAGTCCTTGGTGATGCCCTGGCTGCTGTCGCCCTGATTGGGCTTGAGCAACGCCGGGAAGACCGACGGCAGGGTCGCGCCCTGATCGCCCGGGCGCACATAGCTCTCGAGCGGCACCGGCACGTCCAGGCTCTGCGCCACGGCCCGCACGAGGCCCTTGTCGTAGCAGGCGGCCAGGGCCGAGGGGCCAGCGCCAGTGTAGCCAATCCCCAGCACCTCCAGCAGCGCCGGGACGTGCAGCTCCTTGAAGGGGTCGTTGTTCCAGCCCTCGTCGCACAGGTTGAAGACGAGATCGGTGCGCAGGTCCGACAGGTCGCGCTCGAGCGTGCTGTGGTTGTCCAGGAAGTGGAACTTGTAGTTGGGAAGCTCCGCCAGCGCGTCCTTGAGCTTGCGGACCGTCTCCATGTCCTCGGGGTTGAAGGTGCCGTCGCGCTTCACCTGGTCGGGCAGCCGGTGGTCGCCCATCACGACGGTGACATCCAGCGCCTGCAGCTTGCCCTTCTTGCGGACGGGAAGGTTCGGAGCGTCGGCCGAAAGGAGGATCCGGCGCGCCATCATCCCGAGGTCCTGGTCCCGGTCGGACAGCGCTTCGGCGTGGCCATGGTGGCGGACATTGCGGAAGCCGCACTTCTCCATGAGCCTGGTGATGCTGTCGCGCGTATAGAGGCGCTCGGCATAGAACTGATCGGCGATCACGCCCATCTCGTCATGGACGATGACCTCGCGCGAGATCAGCCGCTCGCCGTCCTGGCTGATGGAACGCTCGCGGCACACGAAATGGTGCTCGTCGATCCACTCCCACGACCGCTTCTCGAAGTGCTCGTGCATGTGCGAGCCGTCGGTGATGTCGAGCACAAGCTGGCCGCTCGGCCGCAGGATCTTGCCGACCGCGGTCAGCACCCGCTCGTCGTCCTGCTTGTTGGAGAAGTAGCCGAACGAATTGCCCATGATGCAGACGCAGTCCATGCTGTTCTCGGGCAGCCGCGGGTTGCGCGCGTCGCCTTCCTTGAACAGCACCTGCAGGCCTTCCCCCTGCGCCCGCTTCTTGGCGAGCCGCACGAGGTAGCGCGAGCGATCGAGGCCCATAACGTGCCTGAAGCCGCGGCGCGCGAGCTCGAGGCAATGCCGGCCCTGGCCGCAGCACAGATCGAGAATATGGCTGTGCGGCTGTACCTTGGCCGCCGCCACGATGAAATCGACTTCACGGCGCGTGTTCTCGCGGTTCTCCACCACGTCGCCGTCGGTTTTTACGTAGAGGGCGTTGAAGAGCTTGCGCCACCACTCTTCCGGAAGGTGCGCCTCGAGGTCTGCAACGGGGCCGAGGCAGGAACGCGCGGACGGTCGACGTGGGCGCTTGGCCCGAGCGGGCATGACCATGGTGGACTGCAGTCCTCCTGCTGCCGGCGGTGCATCTCGATGAAGAGCACCACCTCTCCCTCGATGCCGAATTTTCGGCCGGTCAAACCACGAGACCTTTGCGGCCTCCGCGAAGCGCGATCCTTAGACTGCGGAATTTCCCTGTCAAACACTTATCTGTGGACGATGGGTCCTGCGTACAAGCAGCGCACCTCTCCGGCGCGAGAAGAAACTTTCACGCTACTCGCGCGAGCACGGCGATGAAGAACCCATCCGTTCCGTGCCGTGCAGGCGTGATCAGAAGCGAAGTCTCGCTGCCATCGGACGATGACGGCGGCTCGCCGCCCACGCCCGCGGCCCACGCCTCGCGCCACGGTAACGTCGCAAATGCCGAATGGTTCGCCAGGAATGCGGCGACCTGGTCGCCGTTCTCCTCGGGCAGCACGGAGCAGGTTGCGTAGATGAGGCGCCCGCCGGGCTTGACGAGTGCTGCCGCCGCTGCGAGCAGCGCCGCCTGCTCCGTCCGGCGCTGCTCCAGATTCGCCGGTCGCAAACGCCATTTGGCGTCAGGGCGTCGCCGCCAGGCGCCGGTGCCGGTGCACGGAGCGTCGATGAACACCAGGTCGAAGCGCGGCCCCAGGGCGGTCAGTGCCTCGGACGCGCCTGCCGGCAACACCTGCGCATTGCGCACGCCGGCCCGCTTCAGGCGCTCGAGGATGGGCCGCAGTCGCAGCCCATCCTCGTCGTAGGCGTAGATCTGGCCGGTGTTGCGCATGGCGGCGGCCATCGCCAGGGTCTTGCCGCCGGCGCCTGCACAAATGTCGAGCACCTGCTGGCGTGGGGCGGCGTTCGCCATCAGTGCCGAGATCTGCGAGCCCTCGTCCTGCACCTCGAACCAGCCGCGACCGTGGACGATCTCCGCCTCGACGTTGGGCTGGCGGCCGGGGCCCTCGGGAGCTGGCAGCCGGATGCCCAGCGGCGAGAGCGGTGTGGGCACGGGGCCAAAGCGTGCCAGCGCCTTCATCACCTTCTCGCGGTCGGCCTTCAGCGTGTTCACGCGCAGATCGACCGGCGCGCGGCGGGCAAGGGCGGCGGCCTCCTCGCCGGCGGCCTGCCCGAAGGCGCGCGTGAAGGAGGCTTCCAGCCAGTCCGGGAAATCGCCGCGGACCGATAGCGGGGCGTCGGCAGGAAGCGCCCGCGAGAGGCGGTCAAGCTCGGCTTCGCTGAGCGGCTCGACCGCATGAGGGGAGCCGTCCGCGCTTGCCGCGACCTCGGCGGCGGACAGTCCCAGGGCACGCGGGGCCGCCGCCAGCGCAATGGCGCGCGGCGTGTCAGCGCTCATCTGGTGTCCCAGCGAGCGGCGCCGGCGCAGGGCATCGAAAACGAGGTTGCCGATGGCGGCGCGGTCGCCTGAGCCCGCGAACCTGTGGCTCTTGCCCCAGTCGGTCAGAGCGGCGGCCGCGGGCCGGTGCCGGGTCAGGACCTCCTCCAGCACCTCCACGGCGGCCTTGATTTGCGCGCCTCGCCGCATCGACGCTTACGCCAACCCAGCCGTCACGACATGAATGAAGAGCTTCACCCACATCAGCATCAGGATGAGGAAGCCCAGCGCAAAGGCCGGGGAGCGCCACCTGACCTTGTTGGGGCCGATATGGATGGCTGCGTGGACGATACGGGTCAGCACGAACAGCCAGGCGAGCACGAGCATGAGGGTGTCCGCACCCTTGGTGATCAGCGCGAACGCCACCACGACATAGAACAGCACGGGCGCCTGGAACTGGTTGTGGTAGTTGGCGGCGCGCTTGGCTGCATCGTCCGGCCAGTCGACCCGGCCCATGGCCAAGTCGGGATTGCCGCGCTGGCGATCCATGGTCTTGATGGCGCGGGCGCGCGCAGCCGCCATCAGCACACCGATCACGACCACCAGCAGCACCTGGACAAAAACGGGGTAGAGGATGGCCACCTGGTTCACGGGCTGTGCGGCCCGGATCGCCCGGGCTCCTTTCCCTTTTGTGCTGCGCCTTAGACGTTGCGCTGATAGTTGGGCGCCTCGCGCATGATGCCGACGCCGTGCGGATGGCTCTCGGTCACGGCCGCCGCCGTCACGCGCATGAAGCGCGCCCGCTCCCTGAGCGCCTTCAGGTTCTCCGCGCCGACGTAGCCCATGCCGGCGCGCAGACCGCCGACGAGCTGGTGCAGGACGCCGTCGACCGGGCCCTTGTAGGGCACCTGCCCCTCGATGCCCTCGGGCACCAGCTTCAGGGTGTCCTTGACCTCCTGCTGGAAGTAGCGGTCGGCGCTGCCGCGTGCCATGGCGCCTACCGAGCCCATGCCACGGTAGGCCTTGTAGGTGCGGCCCTGGTACAGGTAGGTCTCGCCCGGCGCCTCGTCCGTACCGGCGAGCAGCGCGCCGATCATGACGCAGTCGGCACCGGCGGCCAGCGCCTTCACGAGATCGCCCGAGTACTTGATGCCGCCGTCGGCGATAATGGGCACGTCCTGCTTCCTGGCCGCCTCGGCGGCGTCGAGGATGGCGGTGAGTTGCGGCACGCCCACGCCGGCGACGATGCGGGTGGTGCAGATCGAGCCCGGGCCGATCCCGACCTTCACGGCGTCCGCGCCGGCATCGATGAGCGCCTTGGTCCCGTCCGCCGTGGCGACGTTGCCGGCGATGACCTGCACGCGGTTCGAAAGCTTCTTGATGCGCGTCACGGCCTCCAGCACCCGGCTCGAATGGCCATGCGCGGTGTCCACGACCACGAGATCGACGCCGGCGCCGACGAGGGCCTCGGTGCGCTGCAGGCCGTCGTCGCCGACGGTCGTCGCCGCCGCCACGCGCAGGCGGCCATGCTCGTCCTTGCAGGCATTGGGATACTTCTGCGCCTTCTCGATATCCTTCACCGTGACGAGACCGATGCAGCGGTAGGCCTCGTCCACCACGAGCAACTTCTCGATCCGGTGCTGGTGCAGCAGGCGTTGAGCGTCCTCGCGGTTCACGCCCTCCTTCACCGTCACGAGCTTCTTGGTCATCAGCTCGGCCACCGGCGTCGCCGGGTTGGTGGCGAAGCGCACGTCGCGGTTCGTGAGGATGCCGAGGAGCTTGCCGTTCTTGCCGGCCTCGACCACGGGTATGCCGGAGATCCTGTGCGCGCCCATGAGACGGAGCGCATCGGCAAGCGTTGCGCCGGGGGCGATCGTGACGGGGTTGACCACCATGCCCGCGACATAGCGCTTGACCATGGCCACCTGCTCGGCCTGCGCTTCCGGCGGCATGTTGCGGTGGATGACGCCGATGCCGCCGGCCTGCGCCATGGCGATGGCGAGATTGCCTTCGGTGACCGTATCCATGGCCGAGGACAGCACCGGGATCTTCAAGGAAATCTCGCGCGTCACCCGCGAGCTGACGTCGACGTCGCCGGGAAGAACATTGGAGGGGCGTGGCGCCAGGAGCACATCGTCGAAGGTCAGGGCCACCGAGGTCTCGTCGAGGATCGGCCGTTGCGCCATCTCATGTCCTCCTGTGCACGTGCCGTCGCGAGCTTCCAGGGGGCGCGGCGGCGTCAGGTTGGCCGAAAACAGGCGCGCCAGGCCCTATCTCCCGGCACGCGGCACCCGGCCGCCCCATGTCATGGAATCGCTCCAAGCTTCCTCTTAGCAGAGGCCCCAATGCGGGGGAAGCGGGCTTGGCACCGGACGCAACGCCACATGGCGCCGCGGCATGGTAGGCCTGTCCCAAGCCGGATTTTCCATATTTTGGGCGTCATTGTGATGAAGGCTCGATTGACGCGGCGGTTGCCATCGGCACACTGGCGGCAGCCAACGGGGGACGGGATGAATCGATTCGGCCAAGCGGGTGGGTTTGCGCTGCTGCTCGCAGTTGCCGCGTTGCAGGCTGGCTGCAGCAACAGCTCGGCTGGGCTCGCGACCGGCGGCGTCATGCCGGCCGATGCGCCGTCGGCGGTCGGCCTCAGCAACGACGATCCCATGGCCCGGCCGGTTGCCGTGGCGTGGACTTCGGCGCGGGCCAAGCGCTGCGCGTTCTATTTCGATCCTGCCAAGCTGCGGACGACCTATCTCTCCTATGAGGGCCGCCAGGGGGCGGGGGGCGAACAATACGCCAAGATCGAGAAGGCCTACGATACAACCTATCGCGTCACCCTGGAAAAAACGGTGGGCGACCCCGACTATTGCTCCGAGCGCAAGGGAGGGGAGATCAAGGCCGATCTGGAGCGATACTTGGCCGGGGACTATACGCCCAACCTGCCCAAGGCGAAGCCGATTGCCAGCTGCGGTTTCTGGGGCTGCCAGTCGAGCCACGACGAGCCGTTCAGCTCCAAGAAATTCTGGGAGGAGCAGGCCAAGAATCCGCAAAAAAAGTGAGCTTGCCTCTCGGGGTGCCGCTGGATTGCTGAGTCGTAAATCCCCAAGACCCAAGTGGAACATTTGCCAGACTTGGTCGTGTGGCATGCGGTTTGCGACTGCATTTCCGTAGCGTCCGAACCATCCCGTCTTGGGGCACTCCTCCATGGTTTACGTCCATGCCGGCGCGCGCGTGTCCGGCGCCCTCCCGGTGCGCGACTGCGAGGGTCGCGTTCAGTTCAGGGCAATGGCGCGCCAGGAGCGTGCCGTCGATGCAGCCGTTTTTGACGTCGTCCGCGACCGTGCGGCCTTCGACGCGCTCGAGCCGGAGTGGAACGATCTGTTCGATCGCGCCGGCAAGGGAACCCAGGTTTTCCAGACGTTCAACTGGAGCTGGCATTGGGCCAACCACTATCTGTCGGCCAGCGAAACCGGCGGTCCGTCATTGGCGATCGTGACGGTGCGGGGCCAGGGCCGGCTGGTCATGCTGTGGCCGCTCGTCATGAAGCGCATCGCCGGACTGAACGTACTGCGCTGGCTGGGCGAGCCCGTCAGCCAGTATGGCGATGTGCTGGTCGAGGACCGGGCAGATGCGCCCGAGATCATGCGGCAGGCTTGGGACTTCATCGCCGCGAAGCTCGGTGCGGACGCGCTGCACCTGCGCAAGGTACGCGCCGATGCCGCCGTCGCCCCCCTGCTCCGCGAGTTGGGATTGCGCCCAGCTGCTGCGGCCGAGGCGCCCTTTCTCGATCTCGCCAGCGCCCCCGATTTCCAGACCTATGAGAAGCGCTACACGAGCAAGGCGCGCAAGAACCGACGTCGTCTCGCGCGCCGTCTCGCCGAGCAGGGGCCGTCGGCCTTCAAGCGGCACACTGCGGGGCCCGAGGCGCGGGCCGCGGCGCTGGAAGCCGTCGCCTTGAAGCGTGCCTGGGTGGAGACGTCCGGGCGCGTGTCGGCGGCGCTTGGCGACGATCGCTTCTCCGCTTTCTTTGCCGACGTTGCCGACGGGTGCGGCCGGCCAGCCGGCTGCGGTATCACGGTGCTCGAGGTCGACGGGACGGCCCAAGGCGTTGCAATCGACGTCAGCTGTCGCGGGCACCGCGCGGCACATGTCATCGTGCACGATCCGAGGCTCGACCGTTTCAGCGCCGGCACGCTCCTGCTGGAGGCGTGGATCAAGGGCGCCAGCGCCGATGGCGTGGCCACCTTCGACCTGCTTGCACCGGCCTACGCCTACAAGGGCGACTGGGCCGATGGGGCGGTCGCGGTTGCCGACTTCGCGGTCGGCCTGTCGCTCGCCGGGCGTGCCTACGCGGTCGTCTATCTGGGCCGCGTGCGCCAGGCCCTGAAGGCTGGCGTCGAGGCTGCGCCGAGGGCCGTCGCCGCCGCGCGTGCACTGGCCGGCGCTTTCGGACTGCGGGCGCCGGGCGCGACCAGGGCGGATGCCCCGTCCACGTCCTGACTTCGGCGCAGTTCCAGGCTTGCTCAACGAGGGGCCAGGTATGGCACGCCGTGCCTCGACAGGCTCAGCACGGCGGCGATCGGGCTTTGCCGCGGAATACGCGCTTAGGCGACGCCCAGCTTCTTCTGCAGGGAGGAGGATGAGGTCGTGTACTGGAACAGCAGCTTCTTGCCGGGGTAGACGATTTTGTGGGCGGCCTGGGCCATCAGCGCCGTCTCATGGAAGCCGGACAGAATGAGCTTCAGCTTCCCCGGATAGACATTGATATCGCCGACGGCGAAGATGCCGGGCTCGCTGGTCTCGAACTTCTCCGTATCCACAGGGATAAGGTTCTCGTTGAGGTTGAGGCCCCAATCGGCCACTGGCCCAAGCTTCATGGTGAGCCCGAAGAAGGGCAGCATCCGGTCGCAGGCGATGCGCGTCTCCCCCTCCTTGGCCCGGATCGTGGCGCCGGAGAGCAGGCCGTCCTCGCCGTGCAGGGCGGTCACCTGGCCGATGCGCAGGTCCATCTTCCTCTCCGCCACCAGAGAGCGCATCTTCTCGACCGAATGCGGCGCGCCGCGAAACTCGTCACGGCGATGGAGAAGCGTCATGGCGCCGGCGACAGGCTGCAGGTTCAAGACCCAGTCGAGGGCCGAGTCGCCGCCGCCGACGATCAGGATGCTCTTGCCGCGAAAGTCCTCGATGCGGCGAACGGAATAGAACACCGACTTGCCTTCATAAGCCTCTATCCCCGCAAGCGGCGGGCGCTTGGGCGTGAACGAGCCGCCGCCGGCTGCAATCACGACCACCTTGGTCAGGAATTCGGTGCCGATGTCGGTCACCAGGCGGAAGCGGCCGTCACCCTGGCGCTGAAGAGCGTCGACGCGCTGGCTGAAATGATAGGTCGGGGAAAAGGGCTTGATCTGCGCGAGCAGGCGGTCGGTCAGCTCCTGCCCGGTGACGACAGGCAGGCCCGGAATGTCGTAGATCGGCTTTTCGGGATAAAGCTCGGCGCATTGGCCGCCTGGCCGGTCGAGAATGTCGACGACGTGCGCCTTGATGTCGAGAAGGCCGAGCTCGAACACCGCAAACAGGCCGACGGGGCCGGCGCCGATGATGATGGCGTCCGTCTCGATCGGTCCGCCCGGAGTGCCGTTGATCGGCGTCGTCCCTTCAGCTGGCATGGCTCAGGCAACTCTCATGCATTGCGCCACATATCGTCAGCGTGTCACTGCTTCTTGCCGCTGGCTGCCGACATGTAGTGCCGCACGGCGCAGTCCTTATAGCCGGCATCGGCGAACATCTCCCGCAGATTCTTGAGAGCGTCGCGCTTGCTGACGGCTGCCGCCGCGGCGCATCCCGTCTGCGGCTGGGTGCAGCACATCACGGCGAAGACCTCACGCATGTCGCGCGTCGACGCGGGGCCGTTGGCGCAGGTCTTCGATACGCGCTTGCAGGCCTCGACGGCGCGCTCGCGCGCCTCCTCCTCGGTCGCGCCCCAGACGACGGGGGAGGAGGTCTCGCTGTTGGGGTCGATCGCCGCCCAACGCTCCTGTGCCGGTGCCGGCTGCGCGAACAAGACGGCGGTCCCGAGCGCGAGGATCAGCGCCAGATCAAGTCCACTCCTCATGCTGCTAACGCCCCCTCGCCAGCCCCACGATGACACTAGCGTGCCGCGGAAAGGACGGCAAAGGTGTTGCGTGGCGGCTAGAACTGCTTCTCGGGGACGGCAACGATGAGGCCGTCGAGCGCAGGCGTCACCTTGATCTGGCAGCTCAGACGGCTGCCCGGGCGCACGTCGAAGGCAAAGTCCAGCATGTCCTCCTCCATCTCCGAGGGTGGGCCGACCTTCTCGCGCCACGCGTCATCGACATAGACGTGACAGGTCGCGCAGGCGCAAGCGCCGCCGCACTCCGCCTCGATGCCTGGGACCAGGTTCTTCTTGGCCGCCTCCATGACCGTCATGCCGGCATCTGCGTCGACGACCTGGTTGCTGCCGTCCGGTTGCGTGAAGGTGATCTTGGCCATGAGCGCGGCGCAGGTCCTGCCGTTGCGGTGTCAGCTCGTGCAGCGGCCAGAGGCCGGGCTGAAGCGGAAATGCTGCAGCCGCGGAGTGTTAGCGGCGGCTCCATGCAAATTCAAGCCCGCCGATCGGGGCATCAGGTGGCAGAGCTGGGGTTTGCCGCCTGGTCAAACAGACGGCCAATGAAGCGGCAGGCCTCGTCGATGGCGATGGCCACGACGGCGATCGCCTCGTCGCGATGCTCGGCCGCCAAGGCAGGGTCGCCGCCGAGCTCGATCTGCTCGGCCATCTGGGCAAAGTGGGCAAGGCGCCAGGCTCCTACGGCGCTGGCGGAGCCCTTGATGGTATGGGCGGCATTTCTCCAGGCGACACAATCGTGTGCGGCACGCAGGCGCTCCAGGTATACGGGTGCCTGCACGGCGAACAGCTCCAGAACCTCGCGCTCGAGCGCCGCATTGCAGAGCGTGAAGCGAGCGAGATAGTCGCGATCAATGGGGTCGCCCGCGAGCCCTCCACGGGCATCGTCAGTCGCAGGCGCGCTGGTGTGTGCGAGTTTTCTCCCCAAGCGCGATGCTCCCCGGCCATTGACCGAGCGGCTCGAACGGCGGTTCCCCGGCACCTGCCGTCCAGTGCGGCCCTGCGATCTGAACGATATTTCCGAGTGCATAACCTCACGTTAAGGCGCGCCGGCAACTCGTCGAGATGGTAAACCCCGGACCTTCGCCGTCGCGATGCCTGTCGGGGCACATCTTTGTTTCGCCCCATTGCGTCCTTAGCAGGGGTTGGAGCGATCGGCGCGCGGGGGACTGCTGAGCCGTGCCATCGCTCCCGGGTCAGCTGATCACCAGCTTTCCCTGTTGGCGGCCTGGGCCCCAACGGGGAGACGCGATATCTGATGGGGTCGGGGGTCGGTGCAGGGCAAGCGCCGAAGTTGGAACGGGGAATGGCTCACGAGGGAAAGACGCAGCGCGAGGCTGTCGAGCGCACGACGGGGCCTGCTCCGCATGAGCTGAAGGTCGCCGTCGCTGCTCCAGCCGACAATCCGACACCCATGGCGCTGCACGGGCGCAACACTCTGGGCGCGATAAAGCCCGGCGGCTCCAATGATGGGGCCGAGCGGAACGGGCGGCGTTCGGCCAAGCGGCGGCCCGCGGGGCCGGCACGCCCCAAGATTGCTGCCAATGACGATGCCCCGTCGATCGGCGGCCTGATCTTTGCCCTCCAGCAGAAGCCGAGCAACCGCCCGTTCCAGATCGCGGGCGTTGCGTCCGGCGTCTGGTTCACCGTTGGCGGACTGCTCGCCTGGGCTACGCAAGCCTCGGGCATATCGATATTTTCCGGACCGATGCTGCTGGCGGTCATCGCCGCCATCGGGCTGCCGATCGCGCTCATCTGGTTCCTGGCGCTGCTGGCATGGCGTGCCCAGGAGCTCAAGCTGATGTCGTCGGCAATGACCGAGGTGGCCGTGCGCCTGGCCGAGCCCGACCGCGGGGCAGAGCAATCGGCAGCGTCGCTGGGACAGGCCGTGCGTCGGCAGGTCTCGTTCATGAACGAGGCGATCTCGCGCGCGCTCGGACGCGCCGGCGAACTCGAAGCGCTGGTCCACAACGAGGTGTCGGCGCTCGACAGGGCTTATAGCGAAAATGAGCACAAGATCAAAGGCCTGATCCAGGAGCTGGTCGGCGAGCGCCATGCGCTGGTCAGCACCACAGACAAGGTCGCCGAGACTCTCAAGTCGATGGGCAGCGAGGTGCCCTCCTTGATCGAGAAGCTGTCGCAGCAGCAGATCAAGCTCGCCAAGATCATCGAGGGCGCGGGGCAGAACCTGATCGCGCTCGAGAACCAGCTAACGACAGCCAGCGGGAGCCTCGAGAGCACGCTCGCCAATCGTACGCAGCAGCTGCAGGCGGTGCTCGACGACTACACGGTTGCGCTCGACGCCACGCTGGCCAACCGGGCCGAGGCGCTCGATGTGCAGCTCGTGGAGCGGACGCGGGCGCTGGATGCTGCCTTCTCGGAGCGCCTGGCGCTGTTTGATGATTCGATGCGGCGATCCACCCAAGCCATCGACCACACTGTAAGCGAGAAGGCCCGGGCGCTCACCGTGGCGATCGAGGGCCATGTGCATGCGCTGTCGGAGACGCTGTCGCGCCAGGTTGCCTCCCTGGACCACTCGATGCTCAACGGCCTCGATGCCGTGCGCCGCACCAGCGACAGCATCGCCAATCAGTCGCTCAAGGCCATCGAGGGCTTGTCGAACCAGGCGGACCTTCTGCGCGGCGTCTCGGAAAACATGGTGCAGAAGATCTCCGGCGTCGCCAACCGGTTCGACAACCAGGGCCAGTCGATCGTGACGGCCGCGAGCGCACTGGAGCAGGCCAACACGCGCATCGACAGCACGCTGCAGCGGCTGTCCGGCAAGGCCACGCAACTCGATGAATTCGTGCGCGGCTACTCGGCGAGCGTCGAGGGTACGGTTGCCGACGCGGAAGCCCGCGCCCGCCATCTCATCCACCAGCTCGTTCAGGGCACGACGGTCCACGCCCAGGCCGCCGTGCAGGAGGTGGAACGCCTGCGCATGCAGAGCGACGGGCAGTCGAAGGCCGTGATCTCCGCGTTCGAGCGCATCCGCGCGCAGACCGATGCGCAGTCGCAGGCCGTCGCTGCGGAGTTCGAGCGTCTGCGGACGGAGGCGGACGCCCACGCGCGGCGGACGATCGAGGACATGCGCTCGAAGGTGTCGGGTGTATCGCGGGAGGTGTCGGTGACCTTGCAGCGCGAGCACGAGCGCTTGCGTGACGAGGCCGAGAGCCTGCCGATCGCGACGCGCGAGAGCGCCGATGCCATGCGCAGCGCGCTCAATGAGCAGCTTCGCGCCCTGGAGCAGCTTTCGAGCCTGGCGACGCGGGAGCACCCGCATGCCGCGCCCCTGTCTTTGACCACCCCGTATGCGCCCCCGGGGGCGCCGCCGCCACCACCGCCGGGGCCTCCCCTGGCGCCGATGCAGGCCGAAGGGGCAGAGCGCTGGTCGCTGGGCGACCTTCTGGCCCGCGCCTCGCTCGACGATGACGGTACGCACAGAGCGCCCATGCTCGACCTGGAGGGCATAGCGCGGGCGCTTGACCCTACGACGGCCTCAGCCATCTGGTCACGGTTCCGGGCCGGTCAGCGCGGCATCATGGTCCGCAGCATCTACTCGGCGGAAGGTCGCACAACCTTCGACGAGGTGACGGAGCGCTACGGTCGCGACATGGAATTCCGCCGTACCGTCGACCGCTTCCTGACGGACTTCGAGGGGTTGGTGCGCGAGACCGAGCAGACGAGTCCGCGCGCCGTGCACGATCATCTCGTTTCCGACGCGGGCCGCGTCTATCTTTTCCTGGCCCACGCCGCGGGCCGGCTGCGCTGATCTGCCCGGCTGCGGGCGGGACGCGAGCGAGTTGAGCCCATGACTGCTTTGACCGTTGACGTTTCCGTCGAGACCTGGCCGATCGCGGGGGAGTTCACGATCGCGCGCGGGGCCAAGCGCGAGGCGGTCGTGGTCGTCGCAACTGTCGGCGACGGAACGACAGTCGGTCGTGGCGAATGCGTCCCGTACGCGCGCTACGGCGAGACCGTCGAGGGCGTGCGCGATGCCATTCTGGCGCTGCGCGGCAATCTCTCGAATCGCGCGGGCCTCGCCCAGCAGATGCCGGCCGGAGCGGCCCGCAATGCACTCGACTGCGCACTGTGGGATTTCGAGGCGAAGTCGGCGGGGGCCCCGGCGGCGCAGCTTGCGGGCCTCGGCCTGCTGAAGCCTGCCCTCACCTGCTACACGATCAGCCTCGGCACTCCGGAGGCCATGGCCAAGGCGGCCGCTGCGGCCGGGCGTTCCATGCCGCTCCTGAAACTCAAGCTCGGGGGCGTCGGCGATGCCCAGCGCCTGCGCGCCGTGCGCGTCGCGTGCCCGGGGATCCGTCTCGTCGCCGACGCCAACGAGGCCTGGACGCCGCAGTTGCTGCCTTCGCTCATGGCCGCGGCCGCCGAGACCGGCGTCGAGCTGATAGAGCAGCCGCTGCCTGCGGATGGCGATGCGGCGCTTTCCGGCGCGCGGCCTGTGCCGGTCTGCGCCGACGAGTCCCTGCACGACCGCGCAGGCCTCGACGCACTGGCTGGCCGGTACGACGCGATCAACATCAAGCTCGACAAGGCCGGCGGGCTGACCGAGGCGCTGGCGCTTGCCGCCGTTGCACGCCGCAAAGGCCTCAGCATCATGGTGGGATGCATGGTCTCCACCTCACTCGCCATGGCCCCCGCGATGCTGCTGGCGCAGGCTGCCGACTGGGTGGACCTCGACGGCCCACTGCTGCTCGCCCGCGACCGCGAGCCGGCGTTGCGCTACGAAGGTGCCCTGGTGCACCCACCCGAACCGGCCCTGTGGGGGTGATGTAGGGCGCAAGAGGCGGCAGCCGCATTGCGCCGATGTCGCGTCCGCGGCAAGCCCGTGCAATGTGCTTCGCTTTTGCACCCTACGCCGGCAGCGCGCGGCGTGGCTCCAGCTTCATCAACGCAAAGCTGGCGAGGAGCGCCACGGCGGCTACCGCCGCCATCGCCCAGTAGGCGCGGCCGCCGTAGGCCGCATAGAGCGGGCCCGCGGCCAGCATGGTGCCGCCCATGACGACGCCGCCCGTCACCGAGGCGTAAAGGGCTTGCGCGGTGCCGGATTGCGTCTCGGGCACGGCGCGGCTAATGAAGTGGACGGCGCCGATGTGGGTGGCGCCGAACGTCAGGGCATGCAGCAGCTGCAGCACGACCAGAAGTGCGAGCGGCGGATCGAAGCCCATCGCCAGCCAGCGGACGATGGCCGCGCCCGCGCCCAGGGCAATCAGTGCGACAGGCCCGATCCGCGCCACGACCGCGGCGGAGTACGCGAACAAGGCGATTTCGGCGACGATCGAGATCGCCCACAACGTTCCGGACCAGCCAGTCGAGAGGCCGACGCTGCGCCACTGCAGCGTCCCGAAGGTGTAGAACACCGCGTGCGATGCGCTCGTCAGGCCGGCGGCAGCGAGGAAGATCAGGAAGCGGCGGGAGCGCACGAGGCTCGCGGCGTCGGCAAGGGACAGGCGCGGCGGACTGGTCGCGGCCTTGAGCCGCCCGAGGCCGATCGGTTGTGCCAGGCCGTGCGCGGCAGCCGTCGTGAGGGCGGCGCCGATTACCACCAGCCAGATGGCGGATCCCGCGCCCAACCGCTCCACCACCAAGCCGCCGACGAAGCTCGCAGCGATGAAGCTGAGCGAGCCCCACAGCCGCATGCGGCCGTAGTCGAGACCCGCGGCGCGCACTCCGCTCATGGCGACCGTCTCGGTCAGCGGCATGATGGTCGTCCACGCCAGCGAGAAAAAAAGCATCCAGAGCAGGATCAGCCAGAAGCCGCGAGCCTGTGCGAGCGCGAGCAGGGCCAGCAGGCCGGCCCATGACAGCCCGATCAGGAACTTGCGATGGTCGCCGGCGCGGTCCGCCGCGAAGGCGATTGCCGGAGTGACGACCATGCGCACCAGCAGCGGCGTCGCCGTGATGACCGCGATCTCGCTCGCCGACAGTCCCGTCCAGTCGAGCCACACCGGCAGATACGGCATGCTGGTGCCGATGATGGCGGCAATGGCGGCGAACAGAAGCGAGACGCGCACGGCAAATCGGCGCCGCTCGCGCTCGGCCTCGAATTCGCTCATGCGGCCCGGCGCCGGTCCTGGATGATGTCGGCAAAGAGCGCGGGATCGACATTGCCGCCCGACAGGACGGCGGCAACCGTCCTGCCCTCGAGCGGCAGCTTGCCCGCGAGGATCGCCGCCAACGACACGGCGCCCCCCGGTTCCACGACCAGCTTCAGCTCCTCGAACGCGTAGCGCACGGCAACCCTCGCCTCATCGTCGGTGACGCTGAGGCCGCCGGCGAGGTTGCGCTGGGCGAGCGGGAAGGTGATGTCGCCGGTGGTTGCGGCGAGCAGCGCATCGCAGATGGACCCGGACAGGGCCGGATTGGACTGGCGCTTGCCGTCCCGAAGCGAGCGGGCGAGGTCGTCGAAGCCTGCCGGCTCGACGGAATAGATGATGGTCGAGGGGCTCTTCTCCTTGACGGCAATTGAGATGCCGCCGATCAGACCGCCGCCCGATACGCCGACAAGCACGACGTCGGGCCTCGCACCTGCGGCTTCCGCCTGCTCCATCATCTCAAGACCCGCGGTGCCCTGCCCGGCGATCACGTCGGGATCGTCGAAGGGATGCACGAGCGCAGCGCGGCGACTGGCGCAGAGCTCGCGGGCAATGGCATCGCGGTCTTCCTTGATGCGGTCGTAAGGCACAACCTCGGCGCCGAAGGCTCGCGTGCGCTCGATCTTGAGACGTGGCGCATCGGCGGGCATCACGATCGCCGACTTGAGGCCGAGCAGTGTCGCGGCTGCGGCCACGCCCTGGGCGTGGTTGCCGGAGGAGCAGGCGATCACGCCGCCGGGAAAGGCGGCCTTGTCCACCTGCGCCACCTTGTTATAGGCGCCGCGGAACTTGAAGGCTCCGACGCGTTGCAGGTTTTCGGCCTTGAGCAGAACGCGTGCACCGACCCTGGCGTTGAGCGCGGGATGCTCGATCAGCGGGGTGCGGCACGCCAGCATGCCGAGGCGCTGCCGCGCGGCCAATAGATCGGTGAAGGTCGGGGTCCGGGTGGCCATCGTCGCGCCGTGAATTGTGGAAGCGGGCACATTGATCAGAAGCGCGCGCCTCGGCCAGCTGTCAAGCAGGCTCGCAGGTCTCGCTCCTTCGTGATCGCCAACGGCGGCGGGGCGGCGCATTCCGGAAAGAAAAAAACCGGCCCGGCTTGGCCGGACCGGTTTTCACATGGAGCTGAGCGTCACGTCCCTGGATAAGCGCGTCGTCCAGCTCTCCCCCGTCGTGCCGTTGCCCCCTGCGCCACCCAAGTGTCTTCCCTCGGCCACCAAAGCGTCGTCGGAGGGGTCACGGCATCCCCCTTGCCCAAGTGATGGTCCCAAATCATGGGCAATCGATCAACGGGGGCCGGGTAATCCGTTCAACTATCGTGGCCAATCGGCCACACTCGACGAGGCCGCCCATCAGAGGCGGCAGCCACCATCGGGCGCGAGCGTCAGCACTTGGCCAGGCGCATCGAAATGCGCCGTACCTCGAGCCCTTTGGGCGCAATGTGGATCGACTGTTTGCAGCTCCCGAGACCGACGTTCATCGATGCGGTGAAGCTTGCGCCCTTGATCGTCAACACGAAGCTACTGCCGGTATAGCGGCCGGATACGTCGCCCGTTGCCGAGTAGGTCTTCTCCTCCCACTTGCCCGACACTTGCGCACCCTGCATGCGCAGCTCGGCGACGCCGTTAATCGTATAGTCGGCGCTGGCGCAGCGCAGGCTCTGGCGGACGCGCGTGCTGCCGTCGCTGACCTTGTACACCACCGCGCACTTGACGCGCTCAGTGCTGCCGTTGGTGAGTAGGATCGAGCCGGCACCGGTCCAGTAGCCCGTGAGGTCGTCGATTGGACCTGCCGTTGCGGAGCCGATCCCCGCCAACACCACGCAGATGCCGGCCACGCCTGCGGCTCGTCCGATCATGCAGCATCCCTCCGGCCGGTAGCTGTCCCCACAGTCGACAATAGCGCCCTGCGGAGTTCCGAGGCGAGCGGGATGTCAGGGCTCCGTTGCGGGCGACCAACCCTGTGCTGAACCTGTCGAAGCACGGCTGGCATGCTCGGTCTCGCCCTTCGACAAGCTCTGGGCGGGGGTCTTGGGGCTCAGGCCGGCGTGGCAGGCGGGCTGGGGCGGAGCGTCCGGCACGGTCGCGCGAAACGGGGCTCAGGCCGGTGGGGAGGCGCGGCGGATGGCGTAGAGATGATCGACGGGGCCGTTGCCGCGGCCCACACCCAGGGATTGCCCGGCGACGAGCCCCTGCCACACGTAATCCTTGGCGCGCTCCACGGCCTCGCGCATCGTCGCGCCGCGCGCGAGGAGGGCGGCGATCGCTGCGGACAGCGTACAGCCCGTGCCGTGCGTATGCCGCGTGTCGACCTTGGGCTTGACGAAGCGCTGGACGCCACCGGCATCGCACAGGATGTCCACGGCCAGGTCGCCGCTGCCGTGCCCGCCTTTGAGCAGCACCGCCTTGCAGCCGAGCCCGTGCAACGCCTGCGCCTGCGCGATCGCCTCCGCCTCGCTGGTCGCCTCCGTGGCGTCCAGCATCCGTGCGGCTTCGGGCAGATTGGGGGTGAGGAGCGCCGCCAGCGGCGCCAGGCGGGACTTGACGGCGTCGATTGCGGCAGGCTCCAGCAGCACGTCGCCGCTCGTCGCCACCATGACGGGATCGACGACGACCGGCAGCGGCGGTGCGGAAGCGAGTCGCGCGGCCACCGCCTCGACGATGGCCGCGTTTGCGAGCATGCCCGTCTTGATGGCGCCGACATCAAGGTCGGAGAGCACCGCCTCCATCTGCGCCACGATGAACCTCGGGCCGATGGCCTCCACCGCCGAGACGCCCCGTGTGTTCTGCGCTGTCAGTGCCGTGATCACGGAGGCACCGTAGACGCCGAAGGCGGAGAACGCCTTCAGGTCGGCCTGGATGCCGGCGCCGCCGGAGCTGTCCGAGCCGGCGATGGTGAGCGCGATCGGGATGCGTGCGGGGGGCGTCGTCATCTCGCGCCTTCCTTCAGGATCTCGGTCTGCAGCTCCTTGGGTGTAAAGGACTCCTCGATGCGGGCCAGCACCGGCACGTTCTCGATCAGCCATTGCCCGAACCAGTTGAGCGAGCCCGTCAGCATGAGGACGCCCGTCGCGACCAGCAGCAGGCCCATAACCATCTCGACGCGACCGAGGTGCTTGCGGAAGCGCTGCAGGAACGCGACGAACGGCCCGATCGCCATCGCCGCCAGGATGAAAGGCAATCCCAGGCCCAGCGAGTAGACGAACAGCAGCCGCACGCCCGCAACCAGCGTCCCTTCGCTGGCGGCCAGAGTGAGTACTGTCGCCAGCACCGGACCGATGCAGGGCGTCCAGCCGAAGGCAAAGGCGAGGCCCATCACGTAGGCACCCGCAAGCGTGGCCCCCTGCACCTCGGCGCGGAAGCGCGCCTGGCGATAGAGGAGGGGAATGCGAAGCAGACCCAGGAAGTGGAGGCCGAAGGCGATGATGACGAGGCCGGCGACGAAAGCGAGCTCGCTCTTGTGCGTCTGCACCCATTGGCCGAGCACGGAGGCGCTTGCCCCGAACGCGACGAACACCGTGGTGAAACCCAGCACGAAGAAAATCGAGGCCAGCACCACGCGGCGCCACACGTCATCGTCGACGCCGTTGGCGTGCGTCATGCGCTCGATGGTGGTCCCGCCGAGGTAGCCGAGATAGGGTGGCACCAGCGGCAGGACGCATGGTGACAGGAAGCTCACGACGCCGGCCAACGCCACGCCGAGATGGATATAGATCTGGGTCAGCATGTGCTTCTTGCAGCCGGGCCGATCGGTGGGGTCACGGCCGGTTTCTGCGGCCTCACGTCAGTTCGCCCGGACGATTTTGACCGACTTGCGGGGCTGTGGCGAGAGCACCGGTCGCGATGTCAGATGCGCGGCCACGACATCCCAGATCGGAGGGCCCTGGACGTCCCGGTTCACCGAACCCCAGCCGGCCACGATGTACTCCTTTTCGGCCTCGATCGGCGCGCCTGAGCCCAGGAGCTGCAGGTTGGCGATGCGCTTCCCCATCGCGCCATCGACGTTGATCGTATAGCCCATGCCCCCGACGCGGACCATATCGCCGCCCTGCTGGTAGTAGGGATCGGGGTTGAACAGGTTGTCGGCCACATCCTCCAGAATGGCCTTCAGCATCTGGCCGGTCATCTTCACGCGGTAGGCGGCGGGATAGGTGATTGCCGTGGCATTGTAGACGTCGTCCCAAGTCACGGGCTGCCCGGGGACGAGCGTGCCGCCCCAGCGGAAGCCCGGGGAAAGGGCGATCTGTGCATCCCGCTGGGAGAGGAGCGCGTCGCAGATGAGGTCGTCGAGGGTGCCGCCGAAGGTGCCGCGGCGGTAGAGCAGTCCCTCTGTGCGGGCAAGCTCGGTTGCAAGCATCGCCTCGTGCGGAGCGCGGATGGCGGCGATCAGGTCGCGCATGGCGGGGTCGGGCGCAATCGCGTCCGACAGCACGGGGATCAGGCCAAAGGAGACATCGCTCACCCGGCCGCCGCTGACCTCGACATCGAGACGGGAGAGGAATTTGCCATGGGATCCTGACGCGATGAGCAGCGTGTTGCCGACGCGGACCGGCTTCGGCAGGGCATCGTGCGTGTGGCCGGTCAGGATGATGTCGATGCCCGGAACGCGTGCGGCGAGCTTGGCGTCGACGTCGAACCCGTTGTGGGAGAGCAGCACCACGACCTGTGCCCCCTCCGCGCGGGCCGCCGCGACCGATCTACGCATCTCCCCCTCGCGGATCGAGAAGGACCACTGAGGCATCATCCAGCGCGGATTGGCGATCGCCGTGTAAGGGAAAGCCTGCCCGATCACCATGACCGAAACGCCGCCCATCTCGAAGCGACGGCCGGAGCTGAAAACCGGATCCATGAAGTCGTTGTCGCGCACGTTGTTGGCGAGGAAGGCGAGGCCCGCGGAGCCCGGCTTGCTGACGTCGCCGTAGAGCTCCGCGATGCGGCTGGCGCCAAGCGTGAACTCCCAGTGTCCGGTGGTGGCATCGACGCCCAGGGCCTGCATGACACTGATCATGTCGCCGCCCCGGGTCGCGAGCGCTGTGAAGGAACCCTGCAATGTGTCACCGCCGTCGAGCAGCAGAACCCGGTCCGCGCCGCGCTCGGCCCGGATGGCCGCGACGAGCGTGGCGATGCGGTCCATGCCGCCCACGCGGCCGTAGGTCTTCGCCATCGCCTCGTAGTCGTCCGAGCTCAGCATGTAGGCGTGGGCGGAGTCCTCCTGGATGGCCAAGGTGCTGAGTAGCTCGGTGCCGGTGATGTGAGGCAGTCTGCCTCGGGCCTCGCCCACCCCGAGATTCAGAGAGGGCTCGCGGAAGTAGATGGGCCGGAGCTGGGCATGGGTGTCCGCCATGTGCAGGATGGTGAATTGGCCCTTGGCGTCGAAGCGCAGCAGGTCGTCCTGGCGGATCGACTGGTGGGCGGCGGCGCGGCGCAAGTCGCCACCAAGACCGGTGACGGCGGCCGTGGCGGCAGCAACCTGCAGGAAATCTCGGCGCGTGATCATGCTTGGTCCATTCTAGCTCAGTGCGCGCCGGTTCAGCAGCCGTCCCAGCCCGGCAGAGATGCTGCAAATCTTCCGCCTACTTGTTAACCGGGCTTTCCGGCGACATCACGAATGCCACCAGATCGGCGATCTGCTCGGGGGTTAGGAACTTGCTGGCTCCCAGTCGCGGCATGTTGGCGCACGGGATCGCGGCGTGCGGGTCGTAGATGCGTTCGTAGACCGCCTTGACCTCGGCTTCCCTGTACTTGCGGTCCTTGCCGTAGTTGAGAAGACTCGGCCCCAGCGTGCCGAAGCTGAGCTCGGCGGCATCGAGCTGGTGGCAGGCATAGCAGTTGCCGCCGTTCTCCCTCCGCGGCGGGTAGTCGGTGAAGCGGCCGCCGTAGCCGTTCTGCGCCAGGCTCTGGCCCTTCTTCCAGTCGCCCATGAGCTTGCCGTCGGCGGGATAGACGATGGCGGCCTTGGACCGGGCAGTGATCGCCTCGGCCAAGTTCCTCGGGGGCGCGTTACGGAACTGGCTGCAGACCTTCTGCGTCTCGTCCTGTACCAGGCGCGCCTGCCATTCCGGCTCGGCATCGCTCCAGCTCGACTTGATGGCCACATCGATCGACGCGGAACTTTGTGCGCGAGGCCACGCCAGATAGACGCCGGCGGCGATCGCGAGTACGGCTGCTGTGGTGACGACGATGCGCTTCAGAAGCTTCGGCATTGGGCTACCGTTTGATTGCCGGCGCGGTGATTTCCCCGCCCTTGGCCTGGTTGACGAGGTACGATGTCAGCGCCACCGTCACGTCCGAGCCGTAGTCGACGAGGGGAAGCCGCATCTGCCAGAAACAGTCGGCGATGCGGTGCTGCATGGTCATCACCGTGCCTTGAGATATCCGGTAGGCCGGCCACTCGCCGATGACAGTGCTTGCCTCCTCGGGCTTGCTCAGATAGGGCAACGCCTGCAAGCGGATGCGCTTGCCCGTGTCGGCGTGACACGTCGCGCAGGCGAAATCCATGGGCCCCTGCCGACGGAAGAACAGCGTTTCGCCGAGTGCACGCGTAGCCTTCTCCTTTTCATGGATGAGCGGGGGAGCGAACTTCACGCCCCGCGACTTGGTCGCAGCGTAGGTGGCGAGCGCTTCGAGGTCGGTGCCCTGCTGGTTGGCCTTGGAGTAGGGCCGTCGGAGAATCGCGGCACGCGTCAGGCCTTGCAGCGTCTCCATGCACCACACCAGGCGCGACTCGAGATCCATGACGCGGTTGGCGTCCTTGAAGTAGCGAGGCAGCTCGGCGAACGCGCCATCGACCTTCCCGGGACCCTTGCCGAGGTCGCAGGCCTCCAGCGATGCATTCTTCGGCCCTCGCTTCTCTTGCCACAGCGCCTCGCCGCGATCGGCATCGAGCAGTCCGGGGTTCGACCAGGGGTCGGCCTTCAGCATCTGCCGGTATTTCTCGAGTTCGCGCTCGGTATCGTCGATGGCGAAGGCCGGAGCGATGCATGCTCCCAGCAGCACTGCCATCGCCGCGGCGGCAAGGCTCAAGCCAAAGCGCATTCTTGGGTCTCCGTCGGTCGATCGGCGTGCATAAGTGCTGGTTCGCCTCCCACCGTCAATGGCAGGATTTACAAACGCAACGGCCTTCCGGCACCGCGCGAATTCGGAGCATCGCATGCTCGCGTGATCGTGGAGAAGCCTGCACCATTGCTCTCTGCCGATGGTGCAGCGGACCTTGCGACCAGGGCGCTTCAGGAGCGAGCGGGTATCAGGGCTGCGACTCCCGGCAGGGTTCGTCCCTCCAGCCATTCGAGGAAGGCGCCGCCGGCGGTGGAGACATAGGTAAAGCTCCCGGTGACGCCGGCTGCGTTGAGGGCGGCAACCGTGTCGCCTCCGCCGGCGACCGATGTGAGCTTGCCGGCTTTCGTCAGCGCGGCGGCCGCGCGTGCCAGCGCGAACGTGCCCGCGCCGAAAGGGTCGATCTCGAATGCACCGAGCGGGCCGTTCCACAGCAGAGTGCTGCACGCGCCGATGATGTCCGCGCAGTGCGCCACGCTGCGCGGCCCAACGTCGAGGATCATCTGATCGGCCGGAACCTCGAGCGTCGGCACGACAGTGCTCGGGGCACCTGCCTCGAATCTGGCGGCCACCACCACGTCGCGGGGCAGGATGACCTCGCAGTGGCGCTGCTTGGCGGTGTGCATGATCTCAAGCGCGGTCTTGGCGAGATTGGGCTCCGCCAGCGACTTGCCGATGCCGACGCCTTCCGCGAGCAGGAACGTGTTGGCCATAGCGCCGCCGACGATAAGCTTGTCGACCTTGGCCGCGAGGTTGGTGAGCACGTCGATCTTGGTCGAGACCTTCGCTCCGCCGATGACGGCCGCGGTCGGTTTCCGCGGCTTTTCCAGCACGCTGACGAGGGCATTGATCTCCTCCATCAGCAGCGGGCCGGCATAGGCGGGCAGCAGGCGGGCGAGGGCATCGGTCGAGGCGTGCGCGCGATGGGCAGCAGAGAACGCGTCGTTGACGAACACGTCGCCCAAGGCGGCGAGGCGCTTGGCGAACCCGGCGTCGTTCTTCTCCTCGCCCTTGTGAAAACGCAAGTTCTCCAGAACGGCGATGTGCCCCGGCAGCAGAGTCGCGACGGTGCGCTCGGCCGGCTCGCCGATGCAATCTTCTGCGAACCCGACCGGGAGGCCAAGCAGTTCGCCGAGCTTCTCGGCCACCGGCTTCAGGCTGTACTGCGGGTCGGGTCCTCCCTTGGGTCGGCCGAAGTGGGAGATGACGATGACCCGGGCGCCGCGTCCCGCCAGCTCGCGCAGGCCGGGCACGAGGCGGGAAAGTCGCGTCGCATCCGTGACCCTGCCGTCCTTCACGGGCACGTTAAGGTCGGCGCGCACGATCACGCGCTTGGCCTTGAGGTCGGGGCCGTCGGTCGTCTTGAGCTTGTCGAGGTCGATCATCGCGATTGGGCCAGGGCGATCGAGCCGGCGCTGCGCGTCGGCTCAGCGAGTGCACGTCCATTCCGGCACATCATGCGTCGGCACCCTGGCCAAGCGGCGTCCAGCGGTAGATGTCGGCCACGGGCACGGAGAGACCGAGCGCCGGCAAGGTAAGCGCGTCCACAAGGTTTGTGAGGGTGCGCCGCTTCCAGCCCGTGTCGCGATCGTATGCATCCACCTCGACGGTCTTGAGCGACACCGTCACATAGTGTTGGCAGTTCGGCACACTGGCGTAGATCTTGCGCCGCCAAGTCTGGTCGGCCTTGGTGTTGCTGCGCGAGAGAACCTCGAACAGGACCAGCGCGTCATCCGTTATGGGGGAACCGGTCGTAGGCCCCTCCTTCACGAACACGTCGGGCTGCGGCAGGCTGTTGGGGGAGATGGGAACGCGCGTACCTACCCCCGGCATGGGCAGCCAACTCACCCCGGTGCGCTGCTTGTGCGCCATCAGGTACGTGACAATGTTGGCGACGACCACCTGGTGGTGATCAACGGGTGATGGGTTCAAGACGGCGACCCCCTCGATCAGCTCCCAGCGCTCCCCCTCCGGCCGCGTGTCCGTGAAGGCGAGGAACTCCTCGATCGTCAGCTGCTGTTCGGGCGCGAGCTTTGGATGTGCCGTCATCTCAGGGGCTTGCCCGTGTCGGGGCCTGTTATCGACTTAGCAGGTTGCGGGCGGTATCGGCAACCTTTGCGGCCGTGATGCCGAAGTGATCGTAAAGCTTGGCGGCGGGGGCCGACGCGCCGAAACCCTCCATGCCGACGAAGGCGCCGCGGTCGCCCAGCCAGCGCTCCCAGCCGAAGCCGACCGCGGCCTCGACGGCAACGCGCGGCGCCGTTCCCAGCACCGTTTCGCGATAGGCAACGGGCTGGGCTGCGAACAGTTCCCAGCTCGGCATCGACACGACGGCTGCCTCGATCCCGTCCTTGGCCAGGAGCGCACGCGCCTCCACGGCCAAGCCGACCTCCGAACCGGTCGCGAGGATGGTGACGTCGCGCGCCTTGCCGGAGGTCTCCGCCAGGATGTAGGCGCCCTTGGCACACAGGTTCTCGTCGGTGTGGGTGGTGCGCAGGTTGGGCACCGCCTGACGCGTGAGCGCGAGAATGGAGGGGGTGTCCCCTGTCCGCACCGCGAGTTCCCAGCACTCGGCGGTCTCCACCCCGTCCGCGGGACGGAGCACGTTGAGGTTGGGAATGGCCCTGAGGCTCGCCAGGTGCTCCACGGGCTGATGCGTCGGGCCATCCTCGCCGAGCCCGATCGAGTCGTGCGTCATGACATAGATCACACGCTGCCGCATCAAGGCTGAGAGCCGGATCGCCGGCCTGCAGTAGTCGGAGAACACCAGGAAGGTGCCGCCGTAGGGGATGAGGCCGCCATGCAGCGCCAGGCCGTTCATGACGGCCGCCATCGCGTGCTCGCGCACGCCGTAATAAATGTAGCTGCCGACAAAATTGCCCCTGGCGACGACGGGCTGATCCTTGATCCTGGTGTTGTTGGACCCGGTCAGGTCGGCGGAGCCCCCGATCAGCGCCTGCAGCGCCGGGATCAGATGATCGAGCGTGGCCTCCGACCAGTTGCGCGTCGCCTTCTTGGCGGTGGATGCGGCCGCCGCCTTCTTGGCGGCGGTGATGGCCGACGCGATGGCTGGTGCGGCGGCGCGTACGGGGTGCTCGACGGCTTCCCGCCCTTTGGTGTCCATGCTCTCCCAGCGCTTCGTCCAGGCGGTGCGGGCGGCCGAGCCGCGCGCCCCGCAGGCGCGCCATGCGGAAAGGACGTGAGGCGGCACCTCAAAGGGTGCGTGCGCCCAGCCGAGCTTGCTCCGGGCTCCGGCGATCTCCTCGGCCCCAAGCGGGGAGCCGTGCGTCGAAGCCTTGCCTTGCTTGCTCGGCGCGCCGTAGCCGATCACGGTCTTGCAGGCAATCAGCGTCGGCTTGTCCGAGCGCCGGGCCCACTCGAGGGCGCCGGCGATGGCATCGGGCTCGTGGCCATCCACGCGCGAGGTAGCCCAGCCGGAGGCCTCGAACCGCTTCACCTGGTCATCGGAGACGGAGAGCGAGGTGGGGCCGTCGATGGAGATCTGGTTGTCGTCGAACAGGACGATCAGCTTGTTGAGCCGCAGGTGTCCGGCGAGCGAGATAGCCTCGTGGCTGATGCCCTCCATGAGGCAGCCGTCGCCGGCGAGCACATAGGTGTAGTGGTCGACGATGCCTTCGCCGAGCCGCGCGTTCAGCAGCCGCTCGGCGAGCGCCATGCCCACGGCATTGGCAAGACCCTGGCCAAGGGGGCCGGTGGTGGTCTCGATGCCGGGGGCGTGGCCGAACTCGGGATGGCCCGCCGTCTTGGCGCCGAGCTGACGGAAACTCTCCAGCTCCTTCATCGCCATCCCCGGATAGCCCGTGAGATGCAGGAGCGCGTACAGCAGCATCGAGCCGTGGCCGGCGGACAGCACGAAGCGGTCGCGGTCGGGCCACTCGGGCGCTGAGGCGTCGAATTTCAGGAAGCGCGTGAACAGTACGGTCGCCACGTCAGCCATGCCCATGGGCATGCCAGGGTGGCCCGATTTCGCCTTCTCCACCGCGTCCATGGCCAGCGCCCTGATGGCGTTCGCCATATCCTTGTGCGCCACAGCCGCGTTCGTGCTGGCGCTCACCGCCGGTTTTCCCATCCTATGCCCATCCGTCGTGGGTTGTGCGGGGGCAGCAATAGCCGTCCCGGCGGGGCGCGTCTACCGATGGCCGAGACATATCCTCGGGCGCATCCGGAACCCCCCGGTCTTGCGGGTGCTCGGCGCTGTCGGCGAACGTCGGGGGAAGTAGAGCGGCGCATCCGACACCACGCCCGGAGTGACTACGCCGGGCTCATGTCTGCAAAGTGCGCCGCCGGACAGACGGGGGCGGGCAAGGAGCGGCCCTCAGTTGCTCGAGCGTTGCTCGCGCAGCGCCGCTTCCGTGCGTGCCTGCATCGCCTGAAGCGTGTCGTCCGCCAGCGTCTTGCCGAGCTTGGTCATCTGCTCGAACTCGGACTGGTAGTCGGCGTAGGCATTTTGCAGGAAGTCAGCGCAGACCCCGTACATCTCGTTCATCGTCTTGCAGTCGGCAAGCTGTTTGGGCATGCCGAGGTCTTCCTTCAGGCGGCGGTTCACGAACGCGATCCAGTTCTTGTTCATGGTCGCGATGCCGTCGTAGACCTTGCCGTTCACCTGCGCCATCGCCGCGAGGGCCGGCCGGTTGAGCTCCATGAAAGCCTCGAAGCCGAATGGCATCATCATGGGCGGAAAAATCGCGTCGGCGCGCCCATTACTCGTCTTGTCAGGCATGCATTCATCCTCCGATGCTACGTGCCCCCGACCGACTCTAGGGCGCCGATCTGCAAGCGCCAGCGTATTCCAAATCACGATTGCCTGATTGAACGCTTGGAACCAAAAAATCTGTGGATAAATCGAGGCTCGCGAAGCCTTGTTCGACGACGAGTTTCTCCGACGCAGAGTGTCACGCGCGGCTGCCGACTGTCATGGCCATGCGCGCAGCCGGCGCATCGGATAGCTTGAGCGCAAGCAGCGTACGGGCGACCTCCATCGCGCGCGCAATCTTGACGGGATCACGAGACTCCTCCGAACCCGCGCGCACGGTTCTGCCGTCGACATATTGACCCGACAGCGCGCGCGCATCCGCTTCAGTCAGCAGCCACAGGAGGTCGCCGGCAGACTGCGCCAACAGTCGGGCACCCGGCAATATTGGTGTGAGCGCCGGCATCACGTACTTCCAGCCTAGCTGCTGCAGCCAATTGCGATCACGGCCGATCTCGGTTCCGGGCACGACGCTCGGATTGAACGCGATGACGCCGATGTCGGACAGTTCCGAGGCCAGCTGCCGCACGTGCATGAGGTTGAGCAGCTTGGAAGCGCAGTACCTGGCCTCGCCGCGGTCGACGACCGAGGCAACGTGCGCCTGGGCCCCCTCTGGATCCGCCAGCACGAGCGGGTCCTGCCATGTAGCGCGGCCGATACCCATGAGGCAGAAGGCCTCCGGGTCATGCACCTCGCTCGATGTCGACACGATGCGGCCGCCGCGATGTAGCTTGTCCCGGAGGCGTTCGACGATCAGGAAGTGCGCAAGGAAATTGACGGCAAACGCCAGTTCCAGGCCATCCGCGGATGCCGCGTTGCCGGTGACGACCTGGATGCCCGCGTTGAGCGCGAGCGCATCGATCGATCGTGCGCCGAGCGTGCGGCGGACTGCGTCGCAGGCACGATCGACGGAGGCGAGGCTCGTAAGATCGACGTCGACGATGGCGAGCCGGTCGGCACCGCCGGGCAGCGCCCTCAGCGTGTCCGCTCTGGGCGAGTTGCGTGCGAGCAGGATGACTTCCCAGTCCGTCCTTTCAGCCAGAAGCCGCTCGAGCGTGCGACGGCCTATGCCACTCGTGCCGCCAGTCATCGCCAGACATTTGCGATGAGCACCAGATCGGTCGTCCGCCGCGCGAGCATTCGCTTGGCTATCACGCGCCACCGTACAAACCTCGCTGTGGCCAAAATGTGGGGAAGACAGGAAGCCCTTGCTGCGACGAAGGGCTATGTCATCCTAATTGGAGGCCTTTTAACCTTGATGTCAATCGGTCTTCATGCCCGCGAGATAGGCATCGAGTTCCGGCCGCGTCGGCAGACCGGCACGAGAACCCAGACGTGTACATTTTAGCGCTGCAACCGCAGCCGCGATGCGTGCGCAATCCGCGGTCTGACGGCCCTCGGCCACCATCAGGGCGAAGGCGCCGTGGAAGGCGTCACCGGCTCCGGTCGTATCGGTCACGCTCACGCTGAAGGCTGGAACTTGCTTCACGCCGTTCTGCTCGCGCCAGAGGTAGCCGTCTCGCCCAAGCGTTACCCCGACATGCCGCGGACCCAGCGAAAGCACGTAGCCGAGCCGGTCGGAATCCGCACCGCCGGGGGCAAACTCGCGCAGGGCCGGCGCACTGAAAATAGCATAATCGGTCGACCCGAGGATACCGGCCAGGGCCTCGCGCGCGCCGAGGTCGGCATCGAGGATGGTCGCAATGCCTTCCTTGCGCGCGCTGCCGAAAACGGCGCGCACCCCCTCCAACCACCTGACATCCCCCAGAACGGCGCCTGCTCCCTTGACGCGCTCCAGCGGCAGCCAACTTGTTCCCGACGGCATGCCGGCATCGCGCTGGCCGACGATCAGCCGATCGCCTCTGCCGTCCACGATGATCGCCGAAGTCGACGAGCGGGCGCCTTCGAAGGCTTGCACGTAGCGCACATCCACCCGCTCCGCCTTCAGGCCGGCGCGGATGGCGGCACCGGCGCCGTCCTCGCCCACGCGGCTCCAAAGCTCGACCCGGCCCCCGAGCCGGGCAATGGCCACGGCGGCATTGGCGGACATGCCGCCGCCCGACTCCACGTGCTCAAGGGCGCGCACCTTTGTCGGCTCCGGCGGAAAAGCCTCGATGCGGTAGATGCGATCGAGCGCTGCATGTCCCACGCAGATGAGGCGCTTCGCCGTTGGCATGCCCGCGTCCTAGCCTTCTGCCGCCGGCCGGACCTCCTCGAGCCCTCCAAGCGGACTGCAACGATACTGCCGCGCGCGGTCGCCTGAAAGCCAAGCCGTTCCCGTCTTAACGCAGGTTGCGGATCGGCCCGGCAACTGATCCAAGGGGGCGGCCGGCGCGTAGATTTTGCACCATGACGCACCCGTCGGCTATGCTCGGCTTTTCTTTCACCACGCGGGCGGGCGGTGGGCGGCGCCCGGCCAGGGCTATCGGCGGCATGGCGGACCTATTGCGGCGCGTGGCCGAGCAGGCGGATCCCGAGGCGTTCCGCGAGCTGTTCGAGACGTATGGGCCCCGCGTCAAGGCCTACATGATGCGTCAGGGCGCCGATGCCGCAACGGCGGAGGACTTGGCGCAGGAGACGCTGCTGGCCGTATGGCGCCGGGCCTCGCTGTATGTCGCAGACAAAGGTAGCGCGGCGACCTGGATCTTCGCCATCGCTCGCAACATGCGTATCGACCGGCTGCGCCGCGAGATGCCCTGGCAGGAGCTGCCCGAGGAACGGGCCGAGCAACCCTCGGGCGAGGCGGCGCCCGACGAGGCGTTGTCGGACAAGGAGCGTCAGCTACGCGTGCGTGCCGCTCTCGCCGAATTGCCGCCGGATCAGCATGAGGTGGTCGCCCTCGCTTACATCGATGGTCTGTCGCACGGCGAGATTGCCCAGCGCCTCGGCCTGCCGCTCGGCACCGTGAAATCGCGTATGCGCGTGGCCTATCAGAAGATTCGCGCGGCGCTCGAGGACCTGCAATGACCATCACCCATCACCTCGACGATGCCACGCTGATGAGCTTTTCCTCCGGCGCGCTGCCGGCGGCGCTGGCCGCGGTCGCCGCCGCCCACGTCGACGTCTGCACCCTTTGCCGGCGCGAGATGGCCGCGCTCGAGCAGGTGGGGGCGGCGCTGCTTTCCGGGCTGTCCCCCGTTGCGCTTGCCCCCGGGCAGCCTCTGCTTCCGAGCGGTCCGCGCGAGCCGCGCGAGCGTGCCGCCGTCCGCGCCGGCGACGTTCCGCGCCCGCTCGCCGGCCTCATCGGTGGCGATCTCGACGGCGTGCCGTGGCGGTGGATCGGCCCCGGCGTCTGGGACCATCGGCTGCCGCTAATGGGCGCGGGAAAGCTGCGGCTGATCAAGGCTGGGCCGGGGCGCAGCCTGCCCGAGCATGGTCATATCGGCTCGGAGATGACGCTCGTGCTGCGCGGCTCGTTCCGCGACGAGGCGGGGCAGTATCTGCGGGGCGACGTGGCGGAGGCGGACGAGAGCATGCCGCACCAGCCCGTCAACGATGCTGACGGCGACTGTATCTGCCTGGTGGGTAGCGAGCGGCCCGAGCAGTTCTCGGGTCTGCTGGCGCGCCAGTGGCAGCGTCTGCGCCGGTTCTGAGCGGTCACGTTGCGGCATGGCGCCTGTATTCGCTGCCCGATTATTGCCCAATAGCGCCGGTATACGACTCGTGTGGCGTTAGGTGAGCGGTGCGTAGACCTCACTTCGCTTTGCCACTGCTTCGGGGGACATCATGCGCATCTATAGCCGCCGCGAGGCGGTTTCGCTCACGCTCCTTTCAGCTTTGAGCATTGCCGTCGCCGCCAATGACAGCGAGGCGCGGTCCGGGCCGGCGATCGACGCCGACGTCGCCGCCACCCTGCGTGAGTTCGAGTGGCGCATCGGCGGTGCGCGCGAGCTTCTTGCCAAGTCGGCAGCCGTGCTCGTCTTCCCTTCCGTCATCAAGGCGGGAATGGGTGTCGGCGGCGAGTACGGAGAGGGTGCCCTGCTCATCCGCGGCAGGACGGAGGGGTATTATAACACCATATCGGCCTCGTTCGGCTTTCAGCTCGGAGCCCAGGCGCGATCGGTGATCATCGCATTCATGACGCCCGAGGCGCTGGCGGGCTTCCGGCGCGTGAGGGGCTGGAAGGTCGGCGTCGACGGATCGGTGGCGCTGATAACCGTCGGCATCGGCGGGTCGATCGACTCAAGCAAAATCGTGAGCCCAATCGTGGGCTTCATCTTCGACGGCAAAGGCCTGATGTACAATCTGACGCTGGAAGGCTCGAAGATCAGCAGAATCTACCGCTGAAGCTGAAGGAGCCCGTCCGGGCGACAGGCCGGCAGGCACACCCCCTCAGTTGAGGCGGCCCCGCAGATCGCGGATGCTCTGGTCGACGAGGGAGGCGTCGCCGCCGGCAGCCATCTTCTCGCGCAGGATTTTCTCGGCCGCGGCCACTGCCACGTCGATGGCCGACGCACGCACCTCATCCAGGGCCTGCGCCTCCGCCCGCTCGATCTTCTCCTCGGCCATCCGCGTGCGCCGCTCGAGCGATTCCGTCAGGCTGGCGCGCGTTTCGTTTGCCAGGGCCTCGGCCTCGCGGCGAGCCGTCTCGACGATGACGTCGGTCTCCTGCCCGACATTGCGATGCTTCTTCTGGTAGTCGGCGAGCAGGGCCTGGGCCTCCTCGCGCAGGCGGCGTGCCTCGTCGAGCTCCTTGCGGATCGCCTCGGCACGCTCGTCAAGCGCCTTGGAGATGAGCCTGGGCACCCGGTAGTAGAGCAGGACGAGCACGAACGCGACGAAAGCGACCGCAACCCAGAACTCTGCCATCTGCAGCATGCTGACTACTCCGCCGCCCGTTGCACGAGGGCGCGTTGGACCTCGTCCTTGCTCACTTCCTTGCCGATCAGCCGCGCCACGATCGCGCCGGCAATCTCGCCGGCAATGTCGCCGACGCTCGCCAGGGCCTTCGATTTGGTATCGATGATACGGCTTTCGGCCTCTGCAACCTTGGCCGCGATCTGCGCCTCGACCTTGGCCCGTTCCTTGTCGACCTCGGCCGTAAGCTTGTCTCGCATGCCCTTGGCGATGCTGCTGGCCTGGGCCCGCGCGTCGGCAAGCGCCTTCTCGTAGTTGGAGAGTGCCTGCTCGGTGTCGGACTTGAGTTTCTCGGCCTGGGCCAAGTCGCGCTTGATGCGGTCGCCGCGCTCCTCGATCACCTCGCCGACGCGAGGCAGGACGATCCGCTTCAACAGCAGGTAGAGCAGGCCGAAGGTGATTGCCAGCCATACGAGCTGCGGCGCGAACGTGCTCGCATCAAGCGGGGGGAACACCTTCAATTGTCCCCCGCCCCCGGGTGTGGCTGTGCCGACGTTCTGGGCCATGGAATGGGTCCCGTTGTCGAGGCTTCTCCGATCAGGTGAACAGCAGCAGGAAGGCGATGAGCAGCGCGAAGATGCCCAAAGCTTCCGTCACGGCGAAGCCGAAGATCAGACGGCCGAACTGCCCGTCGGCTGCGGATGGATTGCGCAAGGCGCCCTGCAGGAACTGGCCGAACAGATTGCCGACGCCGATGGCGGCAGCTCCCGTGCCGATGGCGGCAAGACCGGCGCCGATGAGCTTCGCGGAGGCGGGATCCATGGATTGCTTCTCCCTTTGAGAGTTGGGTGGTGGAAACGATGTCCGAGCGCCGATCTAGTGTCCTGGATGCAGCGCGTCGTTGAGGTACATGCAGGTGAGCATGGTGAACACGTAGGCCTGAAGAAACGCCACCAGCACCTCGAGGGCCGTGATGGCGACGGTCATCAGCAACGGGAGCGGCGCCAGGGCGGCAAAGCCGCCGGCGCTCAGCAGCATGACGACGAACCCGCCGAACACCTTGAGCGTGATGTGTCCGGCCAGCATGTTGGCGAACAGGCGCACGGAATGGCTGATCGGCCGGGACAAGAAGGAGATGACCTCGATCATCGTCACCAGCGGCAGCACGAAGATGGGGACACCGGACGGCACGAACAGCTTGAGGAAACGGATGCCGTTCTTGGCGAAGCCGATGAAGATGACAGTGAGGAACACGAGGCCCGCAAGCGCCGCCGTGACGACGATGTGGCTCGTGACGGTAAAGAAGCCGGGGATGATGCCCAGCATGTTGCAGACGAAGATGAAGAGGAACAGCGTGAACACGAAGGGGAAATACTTCATGCCCGCGTGCCCCGTGCTTTCGCGCAGCATGCCGGCCACGAACTCGTAGGTGATCTCGGCCATCGACTGCATGCGGTTCGGCACCAGCGCGCGCGCGCGCATGGAAACCATGAAGAAGCCGACCGCCACGATCACGGCCAGCAGCATGAACAGCGATGAGTTGGTGAAGGAGACGTCCCAGCCGAAGAGCTTGATGGGGAGGATGGGATGGATTTCGAATTGATGGATGGGGTCGGGCATTCCCGCGCCGCCATGACCCGCCTCGGATGCTGCCACGTTCTTCCCCTAGTCCTCGTCGTCCGGCACCTTGCTTCCGATCCGGCCGCCGGTCCTGGCCATGATCTCCTTCTGCATCTTCTCGTAGGCCCGCACCACGTTGAGGACGCCGGCCGCGAACCCGAGCACGAAGAACAGCAGGAACAGCCAGGGAGTGGAACCGAGCCACCGATCCAGGCCGTAGCCGATGGCACCCCCGACGATTACCGCTGCCACCAATTCGGCGGCCATGCGCATGCCGTAGGCCATACCACGGCCGCGCATTTCGGCATCCAGTTCGGCCTCGGCTTCAGCGTGATGCTGGGCCTTGACCTTGTCCAACCGCGCACCGAGCTCGGAAATCCTGCCCTCGAACGCGGCCCGCTCATCGTCGCTCATCTGGCGTTGGCCGGGTGAGCCTCGACTGTCGGCAGGTTCAGGCATCGGACTGTCGTCCTCGGCGGAAGCGGACCGACTTCACCTACTCCCCCCGAGGCCCGTTGAACGGGCCGCACCATAGGGACGACCCCGGAGGGTGTCAAGGAATGCACGGGCGCACCAAGCACTTACCGCACATGGCAGATTTCGAGATTGCTCCGCCATGCGACAATTGGACCGGACTCTATGCCGCGTGCTCTCCCTTCAGCACGGTGAGCGCGGTTGCGGCCAGCGCGCCGGGCGCATTGCACAGGACGGCGGCGCCGGCCTTCTCCAGCTCGCGGGCGCTGCCGTAGCCCCAGGTCACTCCGATTGCCGGCATACGGTTGCGGGCTGCGGCCAGGACGTCGTGCTCGCGGTCGCCAATCATGATCGCCGCGTCGGGCCGCACGCCCTCGCTGGCAATGATATGAGCAATCAGGTCGTGCTTGTGGTCACGGGTGCCGTCGAGCTCGGGGCCGTAGATGCCGGCGAAGCGTGGGGCCAGGCCGAAACGCTCCAGGATCGGCCGCGCGTAGTAGTGCGGCTTGGCGGTGGCGATGAACAGCCGGCAGCCGGCCGCGCACAGCGCGTCCAGTGCCGCCGGCACACCGTCGTAGACCACCGCGTCGTACATGCCGCCGCTGAAATAGCACTCGCGGTAGTGGGCGATGGCATCTTCCGTCAGGTCCGATCGGCCCAGCAGCTTGGGAAAGGAGACGCGGAACGGCGGGCCGATCATCCAGAGCAGATCGTCGGCCGGCGGCACAGGAACGCCCAGTTTGCCCAGCGCGTACTGGATCGAGCCGATCAGCCCCGGCTTGGGGTCGACGAGCGTGCCGTCGAGATCGACGAGAATATCCATGTGAGCCTCCCTCTCCTCATTCTACTTCAGAATGGGAAGATGAGCGGGGTGGGGCGGCAGCGAAGCTGTGCGCCGATGTTGTGGCTGGCCCTGCCCTCGACCCCCTCCCCGAAAAAAGGGAGAGGGAATGACTCCCCGTCTCAAGCTGCGACCGTGAACGATTGGGCCGTCTCGAGGTCAACCGAGACCAGCTGGCTCACCCCTTTTTCGCCCATGGTGACGCCGAAGAGGCGGTTCATGCGGGCCATGGTCATAGGATGATGCGTGATGACGAGAAAGCGCGTGGCTGTGTCGGCCGCCATCTTCTCCATCAGCGTGCAGAAGCGGTCGACGTTGGAATCGTCGAGCGGCGCGTCCACCTCGTCGAGCACGCAGATCGGCGAGGGGTTGGTCAGGAACACGGCGAAGATCAGCGCCATGGCCGTGAGCGACTGTTCGCCGCCGGAGAGCAGGGAGAGCGTCACCGGCTTCTTGCCGGGCGGCTTGGCAACGATCTCGAGACCTCCTTCCAGCGGATCCTCGGCCTCGACCATCTCGAGGCGTGCTTCGCCGCCGCCGAACAGCGTGTGGAAGAGGCTCTGGAAGTGCGCGTTGACCGTATCGAAGGCGGTCTGCAGCCGGCTGCGGCCTTCGTTGTTGATCTGGCCGATGCCGCCGCGCAGCTTGGCGATGGCCTCCTCGACGTCGCTCTTCTCCTTGTCCAGCCCTTCGAATTGCTGGGAGAGCGTCGCGAGGTCCTCGTCGGCCTGCAGGTTGACGCCGCCCAGGCGCTCGCGGTCGGCCTTGAGGCGGGTGAGCTGGGCGTCGGCCTGCTCCAGCGTGGGCAGCTCGGTGCCCGGCTCCAACTGGGCGGCCGCCAGGCAGCCGTCCGGGGCGCAACCCAGTTGCTCGCGGATCCGCCGCGCCTCCTCGGCGCGCCGCTCGCGGGCATTCTCCAGCCGCGCCTCGATGCGGGCGCGCGCTTCGCGCTCGTCGGCAACCGCCCCCTGCGCCACCCGCAGCTCCTGGGCGGCCTGGCGGTGCGCGGTGTCGGCGGCGGCGAGTTCGTCGGCAGCGGCCTGGCGGTCGCGCTCGGCCGTGCCAAGTTCGGTCATGATCCCCTGGCGCTGCTCCTCCACCAGGGCCGGCAGCTCGGCGAGCCTCGCGATCTCGGGTTCGGCCTCGGCGATGCGTTCCTTGAGCGTGGCGATCTGCTGGTCGGCGCCGGCGGAGCGTGTGCGCCAGCGCTCGCTTTCAAGGCCGATCGCGGCGCTTCGCTCGGTGCGCGCGCGATGCTCGCGTTCCAGCGTGATGAGCTCGGTCCGGCTCTCGCTGACCCGCGTGCGCAGGTCGGCCGCGGAGGTCTGGGCGGCTGCCAGCTCCGCCTCGAGGGATTCCGTGCTCCCCAGCCCTTCGATCTCGGACTGAGTTTCGGCGAGCTGCAGGTGGGCGTCGGCCAGCGCCTCCTGCGCGTTGCTTTTGGCATCGCCGACAGCGGCGATGCGGGCCTCCGTCTCGCGCGCCTGCCGCTCCATGGCGGTCAGCGTATCGCGCGTCTGGGCCAGCTTGCCCTGGGTCTCGCGCCAAAGCTGGCGCAGCCGGCGCTCCTCGACATGGGCAGCTTGATGGCGCTCGCCCGCAGCCTCGGCGTCCGACCGCGCGGTCTCGGCGGTGCGCCGGGCCTCGGCTTCCTGCGCCGCAAGCGCGCTCAACCGGCTGCGCTCGGCAAGCCGCGCGGCTGCCGCCGTCGACACCTGGGTGGTGGCCACGAATCCATCCCAGCGCCACAGGTGCCCCTCGCGCGAGACGAGGCGCTGGCCGGATCGCAACTGGGCCTGCAGGCGAGGGCCGTCGGCCAGATTCGCGACGACGCCGATTTGCCGCAGGCGGCGTTCAAGCTCGCGCGGGCCGGTGACGCGAGCCGAGAGCGGTTCGACGCCGGCCGGCAGAGCGGGGTCCGGCTCGGGAGCCGCGTTGAGCCGCCAGTGCACAGCGGCATCGGCAACCGTCGGCGCGTCGAGATCGTCGCCGAGGGCCGCGGCGAGCGCCATCTCGAAGCCGGCTTCCACCTTGATCTGATCGAGCACCGGAGGCAGGCCGGTGTCGCCCGCCGGCGTCAGCAGCTTGGCCAGCGTCTCGACCTCGGTGCGAAGCTGCCCGGCAGTGAGACCGGCCTCCGCCGATAGCTGGGCCTTCGCCTTTGCTTCGGTCGCCGCGGCCTGCACGGCCTCCTCGGCCGCCAGCGTCTCGACCTCGATGCCGGCGATCTCGGCCATCAGTTGCTGGCCAAGCTCCGCCGACGCCTTGAGCTTGGAGGCGTCCGGGGCGCGGCCGATGATCTCGCGCGTCTGGGCTTCCAGCGCGGCCAGTTGACGCTCGAGCTTGGTGACCTGCTCCCGCCGCTCGACCTTGCGCGCCTCCAGGCTCTGGCGATGCGCGCGGGCCTCGGCGGCGGCGGTGGTGAGCTCCGACAGGCGCGTCTCGGCGCCCTTGAGCGCGGTCGTGGCCTGATCGTGCGCCGCGAGCGCCTTCTGCTCGAAGTCGGAGGCAAGCCGCGCGGTGTTGGCAAGCGACTGGGTCTCGGCCTCCAGCCGCGCGACCGTCTCCTTCGCCTCGGCGATCAGCGAGACCTCGCGGGCCGTGTCGCGGTTGAGTTGCTCGACGCGGGCCTCGAGCTCCCGTTGCCGGTCGGCGGTGCGCTGAGCCTCGCGCTCGAGGTTCTCCCGCTCGATCTTGAAGCGGGCGACCACGGCGCCCTTGGCGGCCTCCTTTTCGCGCAAAGGCTGCAGTTTCGAGGCGCCTTCGGCCTCGGCCTTCACGGCCTTGGCCTCGGCTTCCGTGGCGCGGCCGACTTTCCCGAGCGCGCTCGCAAGATTGGCCTCCTCGCCTTCGACCTGCGCCTGCGCGTCCGCCCACCGCAGATGCAGGGCAACGGCATCGAGCTTGCGGATCTCGGCGGAGATCTCCTTGTAGCGGCGGGCCGCGCGAGCCTGGCGCTTGAGGCTTTCGATCTGCGAGTTGAGCTGGCCCAGGATGTCGTTGATGCGGGCGAGGTTGCCCTCGGCAGCCTTGAGACGCAGCTCGGCCTCGTGGCGGCGGCTGTGCAGGCCGGCGATGCCGGCGGCGTCCTCCAGGATGCGGCGGCGCTGCTCGGGCTTGGCGTTGACGAGCTCGCCGATCTGTCCCTGCCGCACGAGCGCCGGAGAGCGGGCGCCGGTCGCCGCATCCTCGAACAGGATGCGCACGTCGCGCGCCCGCACCTCGCGGCCGTTGATGCGGAAGGCGGAGCCCGCCTCGCGCTCGATGCGGCGGGTCACCTCCAGCGTATCGTTGCCGTTGAACTCGGCCGGTGCCTGGCGCGCGGAGTTGTCGAGGAAGATCGTGACCTCGGCCGAGTTGCGCGCCGGACGGCTGGTCGTGCCGGAAAAGATGACGTCGTCCATGGCGGCCGCGCGCATGCTCTTGTGCGAGGTCTCGCCCATGACCCAGCGCAGAGCCTCGAGCAGGTTCGACTTGCCGCAGCCGTTGGGCCCGACGACGCCCGTCAGGCCGTTCTCGATCACGAGCTCCGTCGGTTCCACGAACGACTTGAAGCCGAGAAGCCGCAGGCGGTTGATGTGCATGGGAAACGCTATCCCGGGCGTGAGTTGGGCCGAGCGGCGCGCGAACCCAACATTGCGATTGCCAATGCCTGCTGGGTCATCGCCGACGCTCGACCCAACCTACATACGAACTCACGGGACGCAGGTACAATTCGGGCTCAGCGGGCCTTCGCGGCACCCTCGGAGGTCGCGACGCGGCCCGCCAGGATAGGATCCACCATCTCGCGAATCTCTTTCATGCCGAGCACCGACTTTACCAGCTTGCCCTGCACGAAGAAATTCGGCGTGCCGATGATGCCGAGCGTCCGCCCGCGTTCCTTGATCCCGTTGAGCGCATTGATCATGCCGCGATTCTCACGGCAGCTGTCAAACTGCGCCCGCGTCATCCCCACCTGCGCGGCCACTTTGAAGATGGGGTCGGGGCGCACCTCCTGGCTGACCCAGCTGGCCTGCTGGCGCATCAGCTTGTCGTAGAGGGCGAAATACTTCTCGGGCGGCGCGCAGCGGAGCGCGATGGTGGCGAGCCCCGACTGCTTGCCGATCGGGAACTCCGCGCGCAGGACGTAGCGCACCTTGCCGGTGTCGATGTACTCGCGCTTCAAAACGGGGAACGTGTCGACCTGGAACTGGCGGCAGTAGGGGCACGTCATCGAGGCGTATTGCACGATGGTGACGGGGGCGTCCTTGCGGCCGAGCGCCATCTCCGGCAACTCCCCGGTCTTCATGATCTCGGCGATCGCGGGGTTCTCGATCACCTCGCGGCGCCCGGCCGTGTCGTTCTGGCGGTCGTCGAAGGGGTTATAGGCCGTGGCATCCGCTGTTGCCGGGCCTTGCAGGGCGCCCGTGGGCGTGCCGTCGCCGCCGTCCGATTTGACCTGGGCGATGCCCGAGATGTTGAGGCCTTCACCCGCGCATCCGGCCATCGCGGCCGCGATGCTCAGCGCCAGCAGGGTTCGGCGGAGGTGCAATCGGGCCTCGGCGTCAGCTTTTCAGGATCGACGAGAACGCCTTGTCGAACTCCTCGATGGTCGGGCCCGCGTTGAGTTTTTTGCCGTTGATGAAGAACGTGGGCGTGGCGCTGACCCCGAAGGCATCGACGGCGCGGGAGCGGACCGCAGAGATGTCATCGAGCAGCTTCTGGTCGGTCAGGCACTTCTCGAAGCTTTCCTGGGTGAAGCCCGCCTGCTGCGCGATCTTGAAAAGGTTGGGCTTGGGGTCCCCGCGCACGAAGGCCCAATCGTCCTGCTTGGAGAAGAGAGCGGAGATGAGCGGGAAGGTCTTTCCGTCGCCGGCGCAGCGCGCAAGCATCGAGGCGGCCGCGGCAAGGTTGTCGAGCGGGAACTCGCGCATGATGAAGCGCACCTTGCCCGTGTCGATGTACTTCTCCTTCAGCGTCGGGAACACCTTGTTGTGGAAGGCGGCGCAATGGCCGCAGGTCATGGAGGCGTATTCGACGACGGTGATCGGCGCGTCGGCGTTGCCGAGCACCAGATCGGGCAGCGGTCCGGCCTTCATCAGCTCGTCCATGGAGACCTCGGACGGGCCAGGCTTCCGGCGCTGCGCCGAAGCGGAGTGCGGCAGGCCGAAGGCGCCGGCGATGAGCGCCATGGCGGCCAGGCTTGCCCCCAGCTGCAGCACGCGCCGGCGCGTGCTGGGGCGGTGGCCGGATCGGCTCGACGGGTGCTGGGTCACGGGGCTCGGTCCTCGCAGGTTGACCTGTTGCGGTGCGGCGGTGCGATGCTCGCCGCCGCTTTGCGAGCAGATAACATAGGTTCTCGTTGGAATAAGGCAATTCGGCGTGAGCCGGCGTCTTGGCGTCGCAGCTGCGGCTGCAATGCCCTAGCGGCTGGCCCGGACGCTGGCGCCGAGCCGCGCCAGGGCGTCGCGCAGGGAAGGGTCGGCGACGCGGGCAACCTCATGCGTCAGCGGCCGCGCCGCGGGGCTGGGTGGCGGGCGGCGAATCGGGCCGGCATCGACGGGAGCCTGGACGATGCGCAGCTCCCGGACGGCGGCATAGCCGAAATAGGCGTTGATCCGCTCGATCAGTTGATGGGCGCCGTGCTGGATATCGAGGCTGCGCCCGCCATCGACGCGCAGCACCAAAGTGGCGCCCGGGCGGCCCTTGCTGTCGGCGTCGGCATCGTAGGGCTGCTGTTCGATGCCGCGCGGCCACTTGAGCCGCTCCGGCGCCGTGTAGGCGGCAAGCTCGCGGCCGACGATGGTGGGCCAGTCGGTGATCAGCGTGGCCGCCGAAAAGCCGTACTTCTCGAAGGCCTTACGGGTAAGGCGTGGCACGAAGCTGCCGACAGCCTTGACGCCGAACAGGGTTTCGGGACGCCTGCGCACGAAGGCGACGGACTCGCGCGGACGAAGTGCGGCCGGCGGCCGACTGCGGGGAAGTATCGCGGACACGGCTCGTTTCCCTGTGGGCGCCCTGCGCAGCTGGTATGAATCGGACAACGCAGTGCTTACCATCCGGTAGATGATTCGAAGGGGCTTGGAACGGGCCCCTCACGTGGCGAGCCCTGGGAAACCCATGGCTGGTGTGGCGCGAAAGCAACTGCAGTTCCGGCTCGCCGGCCAGAACACGGCCGGCGCGCTGCTCGATTGGTACGACCGCGAGCGCCGCGATCTCCCTTGGCGGGCGCCGCCCGGAGGGACGCCCGATGCCTACCGTGTCTGGCTGTCCGAGATCATGCTGCAGCAGACGACGGTCGCGGCCGTCATCCCATTCTACGCGCGGTTCCTGGCGCGCTGGCCGACGGTGCAGGCGCTGGCCGCGGCCCATATCGACGAGGTGCTCGCGGCCTGGGCGGGCCTTGGCTACTACACACGGGCGCGCAATCTCTACAAGTGCGCACAGGTGGTGGCCCGCGAGCTCGATGGGCGTTTCCCGCAGACCGAGGTCGAGCTGGAGAAGCTGCCCGGCGTCGGCCCCTACACGGCGGCCGCGATTGCTGCCATTGCCTTCGGCGCGAGGGCAACGCCGGTCGACGGCAATATCGAGCGCGTCGTGGCGCGGCTTTTCGGGGTCACCAGGCCGCTCCCTGCAGGCAAGCCGGAGATCAAGCGCCTCGCCAGCTCCCTGGTGCCGGCAAAGCGGGCGGGGGATTTCGCCCAGGCGCTGATGGACCTCGGCGCCGGCATTTGCACCCCGAAGCGCCCCTCCTGCCTGATGTGCCCCCTGCAGGGCGATTGCTCTGCGCATGCGCAGGGCATCGAGGTCATGCTGCCTGCCAAGGCCGTCAAGCCCGAGCGCCCCGTGCGCGTCGGCCTCGCCTTCCTCGCCCTGCGCGAGGATGCCCACGTGCTGCTGCGGCGGCGGCCCGAGGCCGGGCTGCTCGGCGGCATGCTGGAGCTACCGTCGACGGAGTGGGCCGATACGCTTCCCTCCGTGAAGGAGGCGATGCGCGCCGCGCCCGTGCGCGCGGACTGGTGGGCGGTGCCGGGCTCGGTCACGCACACGTTCACCCACTTCAAGCTGGAGATGCTGGTCTACCGGGCGATCGTGCCCGCCGATGCGACGCTGACCTTCTGGGCCGATCCGCAGCGCTGCCGCTGGGTCGCGCGCCGCGACCTCGACCGCGCGGCGCTGCCATCCGTGATGCACAAGCTCATCGCGCATGGGCTGAGGGAGTCGTGAGCCGGATCAAGCGGCGGCGTGGGCTCGACGCAACGAAATGCAAGCGCGAGGTCGCTGCGAAGCGGTGGGGCTGCGTTCCGCTTGACCCGCCCTACGGGATAGGTGCCGCCGGCATACGGCGCGGCTCGGAAAGAGCGATGCGCGTGCGCAGCGATTGACGGATGGCGGTCCGCCAATCTCTACGTCGGGCGGCTACCAGGAGCATTGCATCTTGTCATGCCGGCCGAGGGGCAGCCGAGCGCCGGTGCCCAGAGGCCCTCGGTTCCGACCGCGGCGTCGGGTGCCGGATATATCGCTGACCCTCGGGACAAGCCCGAGGGCTGACGCGAAATTCCGGCATGACAGCGCGCGGAGCTGATCGAAGCCTGCTAGGCGACCGCCTTCAGCACCTTGGCGACCGTGTCGCGGATCTGGCCGATCTCGGCCTCCGTGGCGATCAGCGGCGGTGCGATGACGAGGGTATCCATGGCCACGCGCACGTAGATATCGAGGTCATGATACATGCGCTCGGTGGCCTCGTAGCCGCGCAGGCCGGGCTTGCCGGGAATCGGCGCTAGGTCGATGCCGCAGAGGAGGCCCACCGTTCGGATGTCCTCCACGTTGGGTTCGCCCTTGAGGCTCATCATGGCGTCGGCGAATACCGGCTCGAGCTTGGCGGCGCGCTCGAACAGGCCCTCGTCCTTGTAGACGTCGAGGGTGGCGAGGCCCGCCGCGGCAGCCAGCGGATGGCCGGAGTAGGTGTAGCCATGGAACAGTTCCACCATGTGCTCCGGGCCTGCCATGAAAGCGTCGTAGACCTTCTTGGACGCCAGCACGCCCGCCATCGGCACGGCCGCGTTGGTGACGCCCTTGGCGAACGTGATCATGTCGGGCTCGACGCCGTAGCGCTCGGAGGCGAAGCAGTGACCGAGGCGGCCGAAGCCGGTGATGACCTCGTCGAAGATCAGCAGGATGCCGTGCTGAGCGGTGATCTCGCGCAGCTTCTTAAGGTAGCCCTTGGGGGGCGCCAGGATGCCGGTGGACCCTGCCACCGGCTCGACGATCACGGCGGCGATGTTTGACGCATCGTGCAGGGCGATGAGCCGCGTCAGCTCGTCGGCCAGATGCGCGCCCCATTCGGGCTCGCCCTTGCTGAAGGCCTGCTTGGAGCGGTCATAGGTCGACTGCAGGTGGTCGGTTCCCGTCAGCATGTTGCCGAACTGCTTGCGGTTGGCGCCCATGCCGCCGACGGAGATGCCGCCGAAGCCGATGCCGTGATAGCCGCGCTCGCGGCCGATGAGGCGCGTACGCGAGCCCTCGCCGCGGGCCTTGTGGTAGGCGAGCGCGATCTTGAGCGCGGTGTCGACCGCCTCGCTGCCCGAGTTGGAGAAGAAGGCATAGTCGAGCGAGCCCGGCGCCAGCAGGGCGAGCCGGGATGCCAGCTCGAACACCTTGGGATGGCCGTACTGGAAGGCCGGCGCATAGTCGAGCTTGCCCGCCATCTCCTGGATCGCCTTGACGATCGGCTCGCGGCAGTGGCCGGCGTTGACGCAGAAAAGGCCCGAGGTCGCATCGATCACCTTGGCGCCGTCCGGCTTGAAATAGTGCATGCCCTTGGCGCCGGCGAACAGGCGCGGCCGCTTCTTGAAGGAGCGGTTCGGGGTGAACGGCACCCAATAGGGCTCGAGCTCATTGGGCTTCACGTCGAGCGGGGCCATGGCATGTCTCCGAGCGTTGGCGGCAAAGGGAATTCTGCCTCTTCTTGTAGCAGGGGGTGGGTCCCCCGCCAACCGCTCGGGATCGCGGCATAGTGGGCAAGGATCGCAGGGGCGCGCTGTGCGGCCGCTCGACTCCCCGCCTGATTCGCCGTGCGGGTCCTTCGGCACCGCACAACCCAAGGCGATAATTGAACGAGACGACCCGCGCGATCTGTGGGTTACTCCAGGTGCCGCGGAACGGACACAGCATTGCCGGGTTCACGTACGGTTTCCGGCACACGACGGCTCGAATCGCCGCCGCATTTAACGGTTGTTAGCCGAATCGGCACCAGATGCGGACGTGGCAGCCGCGCACAGCCGATGCGGTCGCGTCGAGGAGGATATGCAGTATGCTGATGAGTCTTGTCGAGGAAACCCAGTCGGTCCTCTCCTACCCCGAGCTAGCCGGTAAGCGCGTTCTGATCACAGGGCTCACATCCAGCTGTGGCGTCGACATCGTACGCGCGTTCGCCGAGCACCGGGCCCGACTTGTCCTGCAATTCGACGAGACGAGCGAAAGCACGGACGCCATCGCCGAGATTGCGGCGCCCCACGCCCTCGACATCAAGGCCTTCGGCCCCGTCGGCGCTGAGACGGAGGGGGTTGCGCAATTCGCACGCGCGGCAATGCAGGCCTTCGGCGGCATCGACACGCTGATCAATCTCGTGCCGCTGGAGCCGGGCGCCCTCGGCAAGGCGGTCAGCGTCGACGATATCGAGCGTCGCGTGAGCCGGCGCCTGCTGCTGCCCTGCCTGATGGGCAAGATTGCCGCCAACCGCATGGGGCTCAGCCACATCGAAGGCCTCATTCTCAACGTAGCCATGCTGACCCTGCCGATCCGCGGCCCGGCCCAGGCATTCGCGACGGTGGCCAAGTCGGCGCTCGCCGCCATGACGCGGTCGCAGGCACAGGAGTGGGCGGACAAGGCCATCCGCTTCAATGCCATCGCACCCCAGGTCTCGCCGATGCGGTCCGACCGGGGCCTGGCCGGCGAGCCGGAGATAGCCTCGCTTGCCCTCTACCTGGCCTCGGGTCGCGGCAAGGAGCTGTCGGGACACGTGCTCGAGGCCGAGTAGGTCACGTCGCGTGGGCCGTGCAAGCGCGAGCGGACCGAGGCCCATCCCGTGAAGGTCTGTCTGAAAACGACCGATCCTGCCTGCGCGCCGGACACGTACCGACGAACCCGCCATGGTTGCGGAGTCGTCGAGCATGACTACTATTCATTGCCCCGCTGAAGTTTGAGTGAGCGCCTTGTATGAGTCGTGCGGCAGCGATCAAAAGAAGCCGGGCAGCCACCAGCCATCCCCGTTCCGACCGGGACCTCGGCAGGAAATCGGCCCTCAGGCGCCGAGCGGGTACTCGACGAACTCGACGATGATGCCTTCGGGGCCCTTGCAATAGAAGGCGACAGCGCGCCCGCCGCGCATGCTCTGCACCTCGGAGAGCGGCTGGCAGCCTGCGGCGATCATGCGCCGGCGTGCCTCCTCGGCATCGTTCACCTGGAAGGCGATGTGAGTGAGACCGTGGTCGCACTGGCGAATGGGCACAGGCTTGCCCTCGGGCGTCAGCCACTTGAAGAGCTCGATGTGGTGGCCGCCGAGCGCCAGCATGGCCCAGCGGCAGGCGGCGCCGGGCATGCCGGTCACGGTGCCGAGCACGGCTTCGTCGCGCCGTTCCATCTCGCCCACCACCTTGAAGCCCAGAAGGTCGACGAAGAACGACCGCATTGCGTCCCAGTCACGGCAGCTCACCGCCGTGTGGTGCGGCCGCTCGATCAGATCCCTTACGGAATGCTGCGGCATGTGCGCCTCCAGTGTGTCCGGCAGGTTGCCCAAGACTATTGCATCGGCCCTGCTGCTGCCATGGAGCTTACGGCCTTGCTGCCATCATGTTGCGGACAGTCACCTCAACCCTGTAGTCCCTCTCAAATTGATCGAACGCCGCGTGAAGGCGTTCGGCCCACTCGACGTCCGCGCTATCGGCAGCGAAGAATTGCACAAGCTTGTCTGGTCGTCTCTGATAGTGAAACGTCCCGTTCCTAAGGAGTCTCAACCGATCTACCGCTGCGTGCTGGATGAGTTTGTCGATTGCATCGTTCTTGAGACCTAGTTCTTTGTATCCCTCCACCACGGTGTAAAGTGCTGACAACCAAAACCTTAGATAAGAAACCTGTTGTGAAGCGCGCCATTTCGTCAGTCGTTTCTGACGATGCAGCGCGCGAGTTACTTGCTGATAGTTTCGATACAAGAAATCAGCAGGGAAAAAATAGTGAACGAACAACCTAGCGACGGGATCGTCCCGGCTATAACCTGCAAATTTTTCAAGCGGACTTTCTGCTCTAGGCACGTCTCAACACCCCGCCCTTGTGCTTCAGCACCATCGCCCTGCCGCAACATCAAATTGGGACATTACGCCTTCGTCTTATCCGTCGACCGCCACCCGGTTCAAGCCTCACCTTCGCGCGCGCAGGCGGCGGCGCGGTCGCGCAGCAGCTTGCGCTCGCGCTCGTTGCGGGTGAGTCCGGCCGCGCGCTCGAACTCCGCGCGGGCTTCCTCGAGCCGGCCGAGCTTCTGCAGCAGATCGCCGCGCACGCTGGGCAGCAGATGATAGGCCTTCATGGCCGGCACTCCGGCGATCGCATCGATCAGCGCAAGACCGGCAGCGGGCCCGGATGCCATCGACACGGCGACCGCGCGGTTGAGCTCCACCACCGGCGAGGGCGTCACGTTCGCCAACCTCCCGTAGAGGGACGCGATGCGCTCCCAGTCCGTCGCATCCGCCGTCACGGCCCGCGCGTGACAGGCGGCGATCCCGGCCTGCAGCGCGTAGGGACCAAGTGCCTCGCTGCTCTCGGCCGCTTGCGTCTCGGCGCGCGCGAGCGCGGCAAGCCCGCGCCGGATCAGCAACCGGTCCCAGCGCGCCCGGTTCTGGTCGAGCAGCAAGATGGGCTCGCCCGACGGACCGGTTCGTGCGGCAAAGCGCGACGCCTGGATCTCCATGAGTGCAACGAGCCCATGCACTTCCGACTCCCTCGGCGCGAGGCCAGCCAGCACGCGGCCGAGGCGCAGAGCCTCTTCGCAGAGCTGCGGCCGAATCCACGCATCACCAGCGGTTGCCGAATATCCCTCGTTGAATATGAGATAGACAACTTCGAGGACGGAGGCGAGGCGATCCCCGCGCTCTTCCCCGTGCGGCACCTCGAAGGGCACGCGCTTTTCCGCCAGCGTTCGCTTGGCGCGCACGATGCGCTGGGCGATGGTCGGCTCGGGCACGAGGAAAGCCCGCGCGATCTCCTCGGTAGTGAGGCCGCCCAGCAGCCGCAGCGTCAGGGCGACGCGCGCCTCGGTCGCGAGCACGGGATGGCAGGCGGTGAAGATCAGGCGCAGCAGATCATCGCCGATGTCGTCGTCGAGCGCAGCGTCGAGATCCGGCGCGGTCACCTGCCCGTCCGCTTCCAGCTCCAGTCCCAGCTCCGCGTGCTTGCGCTCGATCAGCTTGGCGCGGCGGAAGCGGTCGACGGCGCGGTTCTTGGCCGCGGCCATCAGCCACGCGCCGGGCTTTTCGGGGATGCCGCTCCCGGGCCACTGCTCGAGCGCGGACACCAGCGCGTCCTGCGCCAGCTCCTCGGCGAGCCCCACATCGCGCACGACGCGGGCGAGGCCGGCGATGAGCCTAGCCCGCTCGATTCTCCAGACCGCGTCGATGGCGCGATGTGTGTCGATGGCCGTCACGGCCGCGGATCACACCATCAAGACTCCGCGGCCGCAAGCACGTAGACCGTAGGGCAGCCGAACGCGCAATCCGCCGTATCGCACGGGGCGGTGGGCTACGCCTTCGGTTCGCCGCTCTGCGGCTACGCCGGCTTCTCTCCACCTATCTCCATCCGGCGAAAGCGATCGATGGCCTCCGTCGGCTCGAAATCCTCCAGCTCGTAGAGCTGTCGCACCTCGATCTGGGCCTCCTTGCCTTCACCGGCAGGATTGGGAAAGCGCCTCGACCATTCCATGGCCTCGTCCCTGGATCTGACCTGGATGACGGTGTAGCCGGCGATCAACTCCTTGGCCTCGGCGAAGGGTCCGTCGACGACCGTCCGTTTCCCATCCGAGTAGTTGACACGCCAGCCCTTCGAGCTCGGCTGGAGTCCCGATCCATCGAGCAGGGCGCCGGCCTTCTTGAGCTCCTCGTGATAGGCGGCCATTTCGGCAAAGAGCCTGTCGTACTCCTCTCCCGTGGGGAAGATGCCCGCTTCGGTATCTTTCGTGGCCTTCACCATGATCATGAATCGCATGGAGTGCTGCTCCTTGTTGCGGAATCCGGGCGGACGATCTTGGCGATTGCGTCGCGGCGCCCGGTTCAGGTTCGAACGGCGGGTCGGCTACCGCTTGCCCGCGTTCTTCTTCACCTGCTCGCGCGTCGCCCCCTCGCGGGCGCGCTCCTCGGGCGTGAAGACCTCCGCCGAGAAGTCCTCAGGCTCGAAGATCGGGCGTAGCTCGCACTCGCCCTGGCCCAGCACCTCGAGAAAGCGTTTGGTCCAGTGGACGGCCTCGTCCATCGATTTCACCTGGAACAGCGCATAGGAGGCGACCAGCTCCTTGGACTCCGTGAAGGGGCCGTCGATCACCGTCACCTTGCCGTTGGACATGCGGACGCGCTTGCCCCTGGCGCTGGGATGCAGGCCGTTTGTCGACAGCATCACGCCGGCCTTCGTCATCTCCTCCACGAAAGCGCCCATGCGCTCGATCAACTCCTTGCTCGGCGGTGCGCCGGCCTCGCTCTCCTTAGTCGCTTTCAACATTCCGAGAATCTGCATGATCATGTCTCCCGATTGACGGATTGACGGATTGACGGATTGACGCGGCGCTCGCTCGAGGCGCGCCCGGCTCGATGTGATGTCGAACGAAGCCGGCTCGCTCGACATGGCGATCGTGTTTCAGGTCCCTCTGCCGCAGACTTGATGCGATCCAAACTCATTTCCTGAGCTGCTCGTCGAGCCTGCGGTGGTGCTCGATCGCTGCGCTGTCGCCGAAGTCCTCGAGTTCGAACATCTGGCGGATCTCGATCTCGCTCTCCTCATCGTGGGGGTTGGGGCAGCGCTTGATCCACTCGACGGCCTCTTGCAGCGACTTCGCCTGCAGGATCCAGTAGCCGGCGATCAACTCCTTGGTCTCGGTAAACGGCCCGTCGATGACCATGCGCGCCCCCGGCGCGACGCCGGGCTTGAAGCGCACGCGTGCTCCTCTTGAACTGGGGTGCAGACCGTTGCCATCCAGCATCACGCCTGCCTTGACCATCTCCTCGTTGAACTTCGCCATGGCGGCGAGCAATTCTTCCGACGGCATCTTGCCGGCTTCGGAGTCCTTGGTGGCTTTGACCAGCACCATGAAACGCATTGTCGTTCTCCTGTTGGCTCCTGTTCGCGGAGCAAGGCTTCGTGCCTGCTCTGCCGTAACGTCGAACCAGGGGCGCGAAATTCGACATCGCCAGCGATATTTTTCGTGGTCACAGGCTAAGCCGCTGTTATCGCCAGAAACTTTCTTCGTTGCGCACATGGTGTCGCCCCCCGCAGACTGGCCTCCTCGATTTGCAGCCTGGCGACGTCAGGGGTTTGCATGCCGCGCAAAGTCGTTTTGATCGCCGGCGCCTCGGGCCTCGTGGGCTATGCCGCCATGAAGCATTTCTCGGGCGTGCCCGATTGCGAGGTCATCGTCATCTCCCGGCGACACCCCGACGAGACGTTCGGCGCGCGCTTTCTCTCCGTTGACCTGACCGACGCTGCCGCCTGCGCCGACACGCTCGGCGGGCTGAAGAGCGTCACGCACGTCATCTACGCGGCGCTCTACGAGCGGCCGGACCTCGTTGCCGGCTGGCGCGATGCCGAGCAGATCGCCGTCAACGACTTGATGCTGCGCAACCTCATGGAGCCCCTGGAGGCGGCCGCGCGGGGCCTCGTCCACGTCAGCCTGCTGCAGGGCACCAAAGCCTACGGCTCGCACGTGCGGCCGATGAAGTTCCCGGCGCGCGAGGGCCGCTCGGAAATGCGCGAGGTACCGAACTTCTACTGGAACCAGGAGGATTATCTGCGGACCAAGCAGCGGGGCAAGGACTGGGCGTTCTCCATCTTCCGCCCGGTGCTGATCGTCGGCTACTCGCAGGGCAGCGCCATGAACGTCGTGCCCGCCATCGGCGTCTACGCGGCGATGCTGAGGGAGGCCGGCCAGCCGCTACACTACCCCGGCGGTCCCGGGCGCGTCGGCCAGGCGGTCGACGCCGATCTGCTGGCGCGCTCGATGGCCTGGGCCGGCGAGGCTGGGGCCGCGCGCAACGAGACCTTCAACCTCGCCAACGGCGATGTCTACAGCTGGCCCAACATCTGGCCGGCGATCGCGGAGGCGGTCGGCATGGCGCCCGGCGACGCCGTGCCCTGCAGCCTGCAGGCCGAGATCGCTCCGCGCGAGACGGACTGGGCGCGCATCCGCGCCAGATACGGACTGGCCGCGCCCGACCTCAAGTCGTTCGTCGGCCTTTCCTTCGAGTACGCCGACTACCAGATGGCGTTCGGGCGCACTGAGCCGCCTCCGCCTTCCTTCTCCTCCACCATCAAGCTCATGCAGGCTGGCTTCCACGAGGTGATGGACACGGAAGCCATGTTCACCAAGTGGCTGCGCGTCTTCCAGGAGAAGCGCCTCCTGCCGCCGCGGTGACGGGATGGGCTGCGAACGCGTCCGGCGGCGTACCGCCTCGATGGCTTGAGGACCTCAATGGCGACCCTTGTGTTCGTGATCGGGGCGGTGGTGGCGGTAGTGCTGCTGGGCCTACTGGTGCTGACGCTGCTGGTCCCGGCGCTGCGCATCTGGCCGACGCCGGGGCCGAAGAGCTGGCAGAGCTATGTGTTCTGGCCGCTCTTCCGCTCGCTCAACATGCTTTGCTTCGCGGTGGCGGCCGTGACTCTCCCGGACAGCCCGCAACTGGTCGGCCTGCCTCTGTGGCTCCGGCTCGCAGCCTTCCTGCTGCTCGTCGTGTCGGTTGCAACCTTCATCTACGCGTTTCGTGTGCTGGGCCGGGACAACAGCTATGGCGCGCAGGACGGCCTCGTCACGGGCGGCATCTATCGCTGGACCCGCAATCCGCAGAACGCGATGCTCGTCGTCGTCTACGCTTGTCTCGCCCTCGCCACCGACAATATGCCGACCTACCTGCTCTGCGCGGCGATGATGGCCGTCTACACGCTGATGATACTGGCGGAGGAGCCGTGGCTCGCAGCGATCTACGGCGAGCCCTACCGGCGCTATTGCGCCGACGTTCCCCGCTTCTTCAACTGGCCGCTCGCGGCGGCCTTCGCGCGCGAGGCGGTCGCGAAGCGTTAGCTCCCAACATGTCCTCGGTCCAGCCCTGCTGGCTCAGCCGCTACTCTGCCGCCATCGGCCTCGGCCAGCGGTGCTCGTCGGTGACTGGCGGCTTGATCGGAACGGGCGTGGTGGGCAGCGGCGCCTCGGGCTCCTCAACGGGGCCGACGAAACGCGAGAAGAGGCGCCAGCCGAGCCTGGCGATGTCGTCCATCACGGCGAACACCGCCGGCACGAACACCAGCGACAGCAAGGTCGACGACATCAGGCCGCCGATGACGGCGATGGCCATCGGCGAGCGGAACTCGCCGCCCGAGCCCACGCCGTAGGCTGACGGCAGCATGCCGCCGATCATGGCGATGGTGGTCATGATGATGGGCCGCGCGCGCTTGCGGCCGGCATCGACGATGGCCTCGGTGCGCGCCACCCCGCGCTTCATCTCCTCGATGGCGAAGTCGACCAGCATGATGGCGTTCTTCGTCACGATGCCCATCAGCATGAGGATGCCGATCACCACGGGCAGGCTGATCGGCCGGCCCGTCGCGGCGAGTGCGACGATGGCGCCGCCGATCGAGAGCGGCAGCGAGAACAGGATGGTGACGGGTTGCAGGAAGCTGCCGAACAGCAGCACGAGCACCGCATAGACCATCATGATGCCCGCGCCCATCGCCTTGGCGAAGCTCTCGAACACCTCGCCCATCACTTCCGCGTCGCCGAACTGCTTGAGCTCGACTCCGACCGGAAGGTTCCTGGCCGCCGGCAGCGCCATCACCCGCTCCACCGCCTTGCCCAGCGCCACGTCGCCGACGAGGTCGGCGCCGATGACGACGCGGCGCATGCGGTCGTAGCGGTCGATGGCGGTAGGACCCTGCGACAGCTCGAAGCTTGCGACCGCAGAGAGCGGCACGGCGGCCCCGGAGCTGGTAGCGACCTTGAGCGACTCCAGGATCTGCCCCTGCTGGCGCGCGCGCTCGTCGAGCTGCACGCGGATCGGCACCTGGCGGTCGCCGACGTCGAACTTGGCGAGGTTGGCGCCGATGTCGCCGATGGTGGCAATGCGCACGGCCTCGGAGATGGCTTCCGTCGAGACGCCGAGGTCGGCCGCGACGTCGGTGATCGGCACCACCCTCAGCTCCGGTCGGTCAAGTTCGGCCGTCGACACCACATTGGCAAGCAGAGGGATGCGCTTGGCCTGGCTCGTCAGGTCCGCGGCAGCGCGCGACACGTCGGCGCCGTTGCGCCCGGACGCCACGAGCTGGAACTGGCGCTGGCCGTTGTCCTTCAGGAACCAGAAGCGAATGTCCGGCACGTTGGCGAGCCCCGCGCCGATCTCGTGGCGCACCGCGTCCTGGCTGAGCTTGCGCTTGTCCTTGCCCACGAGATTGATGACCAGCGTGGCCTTGCGCACCTCCGTCCCAGAGCCCAGCACGCGCCCGCCGTTGACGAAGACGCTGCGAACCTCGGGGCGCTCGCGCACCCTGGCCGCAATGCGCTCGGTCACGGCGCGGGTGTCGTCGAGGCGCGAGCCCGGCGGCAGCTCGACGGCGAGCAGCAGGCGGCTCTGATCGTCGGCCGGCAGGAAGCCCGAGGGCAGCAGGTAGAAGCTGCCGATCGAGGCCGCGAAGATCATGAGCCCGAGGGCCACGGTTCGGTACTGGTGCGCCACCGACCAGCCCACCAGCCGCGTGTAGGCCCGCAGCATCCAGCCTTCCTTGTCGACGTGGTGCGAGGGCCGCATGAAGTACGCGGCGAGCAGCGGCGTGATGAGGCGCGCCACCAGCAGCGAGAAGAACACCGCGAAGGCCACCACCAGGCCGAACTGCTTGAAGTATTGCCCGGCGATGCCCCCCATGAAGCTCACCGGCACGAACACCGCGATGATGGTGAACGTGATGGCGATGACGGCGAGCCCGATCTCGTCGGCGGCCTCGAGCGCGGCGCGATAGGCGGATTTCCCCATGCGCATGTGGCGCACGATGTTCTCGATCTCGACGATCGCGTCGTCGACCAGGATGCCCGTGACAATGGTGATGGCGAGCAGGCTGACGAGGTTGAGCGAGAACCCGGCCGCATCGAGCGCCCAGAACGCCGGGATGATCGACAGCGGCAGCGCGATGGCGGCGATCAGCGTAGCGCGCCAGTCGCGCAGGAAGATGAGCACCACGGCGATGGCGAGGATGGCGCCCTCGATCAGCGTGGTCATGGTCGAGTGATAGGCGCCGAGGGTATAGACCACCATCGAGTCGATGAGCTTCAGCTCGACGTTGGGATGCGCCTTCTTCAGCTCCTCGACCTTCCTGGCCACGTCGCCGGCCACGACGACATCGCTCGCACCCTTGGCGCGCGAGATGGCGAACGCCACGACCGGCGCGCCGTCGAGGGTAGCGAAAGCGCGCGGTTCTGCGGTCGCGTCCGTGACGGTGCCGAGCTCGTCGATGCGCACCTTGCGGCCCTTCGGCAGCGCAATCACGGTGCCGGCGAGATCGGCCACCGTCTGCTTGCCGGCAAGCGTGCGGATGGCCTGCTCGCGTCCCGCGATCTCGCCACGCCCACCCGCCAGGTCGACGTTGGTGGCGCGGAGCTGCCGGTTGACGTCGCCGGCGGTGATGCCGAAGGCCAGCAGCCGGTCGGGGTCGAGCGATACGCGGATTTCGCGCTCGACGCCGCCCACGCGCTCGATCTGCGACACGCCCTTCACGCCCTGCAGCGCGCGCACCACCACGTCATCGACGAACCAGGACAGCTCCTCCGGCGTCATGCCCGGCGCCCGGGCGCCGTAGGTGACGATCGGCAGACCCTCGACCTCCAGGCGCGTGACGATCGGTTCCTCGATCGTGCGCGGCAGCTCGGAGCGGATGCGCGAGATTGCGTCCTTTACGTCGTTGAGTGCCCGATCCTGGTTGACCTCCAGGCGGAACTCGATGGTGATGACCGACGATCCTTCTGTCACCGTCGATGTCTGGTGCTTGACGCCGTTCACGCCGGCGATCGCATCCTCGATCTTCTTGGTGACCTGCACCTCGAGCTCGGAGGGGGCGGCGCCCGACTGATAGACGCGTACCTGTACGATCGGCACGTCGATGTTGGGAAAGCGCGTGATGGCCAGCTGGCCAAAGCTTGCGTAGCCGAGCGCGATCAGCACCATGAACAGCACCAGCGACGGCACCGGCTGCCGGATCGACCAGGCCGAGATGTTCCAGTTCATGGGCGTGCTCCGCTAGCGCGCGTCGCTCAGCCGGGCTCGCGCGCCCGCAACCGGACGCACGGCGTCGCCGTCACGCAGGAACGTGCCGGAGCGGGCGACGACGAGGTCGCCCTCGTCCAGCCCGTGCCGCACTTCCACCAGCGCCCCCGCGGAGAGGCCGGGCACAATGCGGCGCGTCTCGACCCGGTTGCCGCGCACAAGCTGCACGGAGGGGCCCTCCGGCCCGTAGAGGACGGCCGATGCCGGGATCGCAAGGCCACGCCCTGACGCCGTCTCGATACGGCCGCGGGCAAAGGCTCCGACCCTCAGCCCCTCGCGGTCGCCGAGGAAGATGCGGACGCGCCCGAGACGTGTGTTCTTGTCGACCTCGGGCGACACGAGCCGGACCCTGCCCTCGATCTCACCGAAGCCTGCAACATCCAGGCGCACCCGCTGGCCGACGGCGATCGCACGCATGCGCGTCTCCGCCACCTCCGCATCCAGCTCCACCTCGCCCTTGGCGACGATGCGGAACATCGGCTCCGCGGCTCCCGCCGCGTGGCCGCCGATGCGCGCCATGCGCCGGCTGATGACGCCGTCGGCGGGGGCGACCACCTCGGTGCGGCCACGCCGCCAGGTCAGTTCGCGCCGCTGCGCCTTGATCTGCGCCTTCTCGGCCTCCGCCGCGGTCAGCCCGTCGCGGGCGGCGACGAGCTGCGCCTGCGCCGTGCGTGCCGCCTGCTCGCGGTTGTCGTAGGCGCTTTCAGCCATATGGCCCGCTTGCCGCAACGGCTTGGCGCGGTCGAACGCGTTGTTGGTCTCCACCACGCGCGCCTCGGCCTGCACGATCGTGCTCCGGGCCTGGGCAATGGTCGCGGTAGCGCGGGCCAGCGCCGCATCGTTCTGCGCGAGCTGGGCATCCAGCGTGTCGGCAACGAGCCGTGCGAGGACGTCGCCTTTCCTGACGCGCATGCCCTCGTCCGCCAGCACCTCCGTGATGCGCAGGCCCTCGACCTCGGGGCCGACCAGAATCTCCTCGCGGGCGACGAGGGAGCCGGTGGCGAGCACCGTCTCGACGAAATCGGCCGGCTCGACCCGCGCGACCGTGACCGCGGCCGCCAGCAGCAGCGACTCGTCGGGCGGCGGCTGCTGCGCCGTGGTCGTCGCCGTCGCCGTCGTCGCGGGCGGCTTCGGCAGGGGCTTGCCCACCAGGGTCAGAGAGATCATGACAAACGCCAGCGTCAGGACGCTTCCAATCAGGAGCTTTCTCATGATGGACTCTCAGGCTCCTGCCCGGTTGTGAACTTCCTGGCCCGGCACCGGGTTGAGCAATGCCGAGACGAGCTGCAGCGTTACCGGCATGACGGCGGCCGCATCGAAGCTGGGATCGACGGCCCGTCGCCAGAACATGCCATCGGCAATCACCATGAAGGTCTTGGCGACGATCGGGATATCGAGTGCAGGGGCGATGCGTCCCTCCGCCTGCAATCTCCGGAACAACTTCTCGAAGCTTTCGAGGACGTAGCGGTCGACGCGCCGGAAAATCTCGCCGACGCGGGGATTGCGCGTCGACTCCAGGCCGATCTCGATGCACATGCGGTGACTGAGCGCCGACTCCTCGATGAAGTACTGCTCGCCGAGCGATCTGAGCGCCTGCAGGAAGTCGGGCGCGGTGGCCAGACTGTCGAAGCGCTCGGCAAACTCCGCCCGGTCACGCTCGGCGATGCCCGCGATCAGCGCCTCCTTGCTGTCGAAATAGACGTAAAGCGCGCCGGGGCTGACGCCGGCCTCCCTGCAGATGTCGTGCATTGTCGTGCGATGAAAGCCGTCGCGGCCGAAGCACCGCTCCGCCGCGTCCAGGATGTGCTGGCGGCGGGCGCGCTGGGTGTCGGGTTTGAGCTTGGGCATCGTCGGCCTCCCTTCGTTCCCCTGCTCACCCGATCGCTGGAAGTCTCGTTGTGCGCCGCAACGCACAAAATAAAACGAACAGACGTTTTATTTGTCGAACGAAACTGGCGAAGTCAAGGTGGCGGCACGACTGGCGGGGTTCGGCGCGGTTCACAAGCCCGTGAGAGCCGAGCCAGGGGACGGGAGCTGGGGTCGGACGTCGAGTGCAAGGCAACTTGCCCAGTAGCGCCGCTTGCCGCGATGCTGGATTTTCGCCCCCGCTCGGAGGCCGAACAGGCCGCGAAATCTCCTCAATCCGGAGCGGCGGTCGTAAAGCCAGGGTCCGTAGGCGCCGACCCTCGGACTCTGCCGCGGCCGGCCGGCATGCGAAGTTACATGCGGCGTCGCGGCGCGTGGCTGAGCCCACCCGCGCATCAGTCGCGATCCGGGGCACCCGGCGGAAAGAGCGGCCGGTACGGCCGGGCCTCCTCGACCGCACGCGCGAACGACGGCCGGGCGAGCAACCGCTGCCGATAGATGCGCAGGTTGGCGTGCTGCGGCCCGATGGGATGGACCCAGTCGGCATAGAACAGCGCCGGCGCCGCGGAGCAGTCGGCGAGGCTGAAGCTGTCGCCGGCGGCCCAGTCGTGCCCCGCCATGGCAACGTCCAGCCAGCGGTAGGCAACATCGAGCTGGGCCCGCGCGTCCGCGACGCCCTGCGCGTCTCGCTTTTCCGGTGCGCGGATGCTGTCGAGCACGATCTTCTGCATGGGCGTGGAAACATAGTTGTCGAAGACGCGGTCCATCAGGCGCATGTCCAGCGCAAGGTGCGCATCCGCGGGAATGAGGCGGATTTTCCCGGTGTGATTGAGATCGAGGTGCTCGATGATGATCGTCGTCTCCGCGATCACGCGGCCCGCATCCACCAACACCGGGATCCGCTTGAGCGGCCACAACGCCTCGAGTTCCCCAGCCGCCTTTGTGTCGCCGGCTCCGAGGATGCGGAAAGCGAACGCGACGTCCTTCTCATAGAGCGCGATCAGCACTTTCTGGCAGTACGAGGAGAAGGGGTGGCCGTAGAGTTCAAGACTCATGCCGGGTCCTCCGTTCCACACATTGCCGCACCCAAGTCTTCATGGACTGCGCCCTCGCGCCGCCATGCGACCCATAGGCGCGTCACGCCTTGCATGCTAGGTCATTCCCTCCCGACTTGCGTATCTCCTGTCTCCCGCCACGGTTTATGCAATGATTCCCCTGCTCAAAGGCCTGCGCATCCTCGACCTGACCTCGGTCATCCTTGGTCCCTACGCCACGCAGATCCTGGGCGACTTCGGCGCCGAGGTCATCAAGATCGAGCCGCCCGAGGGCGACAGCATGCGCTTCGTTGCGCCGGTGATGCAGGGCAAGGTCAGTGCCATCTTCGCCAACGCCAACCGCAACAAGCGCTCCGTGGTTCTCGACCTCAAGACCGAGGCCGGTCGCACGGCGCTCATGAAGCTGATCCCGACAGCCGACGCGTTCCTGCACAACATGCGCCAGCAGGCCCTGGACAAGCTGGGCTTCACCTACAACGCCGTCCGGGCCGCCAATCCCGACATCGTCTATGCCGCCGCCGTCGGCTTCGGCCGCCACGGACGCTATGCCGGCAAGCCTGCCTACGATGACGTGATCCAGGCCGCCTCCGGCTTCGCCGGGCTGTTCCAGATGCGCGACGGCACGCCCCTCTATGCCCCCACCATCGCCGCCGACAAGATATCCGGCCTCCATTTCGCCCATGCCGTGCTCGCCGCACTTCTCTATCGCGAGCGCAGCGGCAAGACACCGGGCTACGTCGAAGTGCCGATGTTCGAACTGATGGCGGCCTTCTGCCTGAGCGAGCATCTGGGCCATGCCACCTTCGACGAGGACGGCGAGGTCGGCTACGTGCGCGTGCTCTCACGCGGCCGCAAGCCTTACAAGACCAAGGACGGTTGGATCGGCGTGCTGCCCTACACCGAGCGCAACTGGACCAAGATTCTGCACGAGATCGGTCGTCCGGACGTGGCGGCGCTCGCCTGGTTCAAGGATGCCACCGAGCGTAGCAAGCGCGTCGACGAGCTCTACGCCATCTTGGCCGAGGTTCTGCCCACGCGCACCTCCGCCGAGTGGCTGGCGCTCTTCGAGCACCTCGACATCCCGCACTCTCCGGTGCGCACGCCGGACGACCTGCTGGCCGACCCGCATCTGGCCGACGTCGGCTTCTTCGAGACGCGCTTCGCTACCGACACGCCGGTCAAGCGTACTCTGCGCCAGGCCGTCAACGTGGAGGACGTTGGCGGCGAGCCCGACCATCCCCCGCCCCCGCTCGGCGGCGCTACGGAGGCCGTACTGCGCGAAGCGGGGTGCACCGAGGCAGAAATCGCCGCCGTGATGCCCTCCGCGGCCAGGCGCTGAGCTTCGGCATAGGCCCGTGCGGCTGCGGAGTGGCGGCTGGACGCACCCGCCGGGCGATCGTGGCGGGGAAGAACGAGCCCAAAATTGGTCATGCGCGACCCCTAAGCTGCAGATTGACCTGGGTCGAGCGGGCGCTGCTGGCGAGCCCGTCGTGGGGGAGAGTGGGAATGCCGAAGATCTCGAAAGTTCTGGCGGCGCTGATCGGCCTCGCCGCTGCGGGTCTGATGCCGGGCGCTCTGCCCGCCTCCGCGAAGGAGTTCACCTTCGACGACAAGGCGAACAAGGACATCGCCAAGCGGCTGAACATCCCGGTCTACTTCGCGGTGCCCAACAGCGCCCGGCTGCCGCTATCGAGGGACATCAGCCTTCCTGACCGCCTCGTCGACTTCAAGCATCCCGACGCCAAGAACGGCGAGGTGGGGCTGCGCCTCGTGGTGGCCAAGCGCGCCGGCCTCGCCAAGCGCCTCGGCCAGAGCGGCCTCGTGCAGACCGGCGACCTGCTGCTGACATTTCGCTCCGAGTGGGGCGGCGCGGGCGCCTATCCCAACGTGCAGATGGGCATCAGCCACACCGGCATCGCCTACGTCAAGGACGGGGCGATGCACAACCTCGACAATCCGTTGACCGAGGAATACCTGGGACCCGGCATGCGCGGCAACCTCGACAGCGAGCACTACCGCACGCTCAAGCTCATCCACATCATCCGCCCGCGCAATCTCACGGATGCGCAGCGCGCCAACCTCGTGGACTGGTCCACCCGCCTCGCCACTTCGGCCAGGAAGATCTACCCCAAGGAGATCAACTTCAATCAGGACTACAACGCGCCCAAGTACAAGCCGGGCCAGGCCATCACCTTCGTCAAGCATCTGGGCCAATCGGCGCTGGGGCAGAACCCCTCGGGCGCCGTCGACATGTTCTGCTCGGAGTTCGCATGGTCGCTGCTGGCGCTGCGGGACTGCAATCCGGCCAAGGATTCCGAGGCGTTCAAGGGCTCGCGCGTTCCCTCGTGCGTGAAGCCCATCATGGAGCCGATGCGGGCGACGGGCGACTACATCACGCGCCGCGGCCGCTCCTCCAACGCCGGGCTCGCGGAAGGTCCGCTGCTGGTCGTCGATGCCCTGAAGCTTCCCGAAGCCGAGCGCGACAAGCTGCTGCACACGGTATTCGTCGAGAACAAGAGCGGCATGGCCAAGATGTCGGTCGGGCATCGGCAGGTTGCCGAAACCATGCAAACCAAGTTCGCTCCGCTCGAGAAATACTATCTGGGCGTGCAAGGAAAATGGGGACCGACCTTCGAGGCGCGCCTGATCAGCGCCGGCTTCAGGCGCGGCATCCCCGAGAACTACTCGCCCACGTCGTTCCTGATCAACACGCTGCTGCCCGCGAACAACTCCAAGCGCACGATGGACTACGTCGCCACCATCCTCATCGAGTAGCGCTCACCATGGGGTCATGCGGGCTCCGGCTGATTGGTTCCCCGCGCAGGCGGGGATTCACGCGTCGACAAGGGCATGACGCCCCGCGAAGGCCAATCGCCCGGATGTGATATCGGACCCCTTGCGCCGGCGCCGGAGTTTGCGGCAAACGCTGGTGTGAGGGGGCAACCCCTTGCCAGGTTGGAACGGATGCATCCCATGGATCGCCGCCAGCTCATCAAGGCCGGCTTGGCTCTGCCGTTCGCCGGAGTGGGAGCGCGCGCGGCTCCGGCCAAGACGCCGATCTACATCGGCGACATGCACTACCACCTGTTCTTTCAAGGTCGCGCGCCTGCCGCGAGCAATCCGCTGGCCCGAAACATGGCGGAGGGCAACGCGACCCTGGTCGCGTGGTCGCTGGTCGGCGACCTGCTGTGGATGGGCGCCTCCCCGCGGGGCTTTGTGCAGAAAAGCGTGCCGAAACCCGGCGAGCCCGAGGCGTGGTTCAAGCGCGAGCTTGCCCGCATCAAGAACCACCTCGCCGAGCAGAACCTGAAGATCGCGCTCACGCCTGCCGACATCGACGCAGCCGTCAAGGGCGAGCCGCGTGTCGTCCTCGCGGTCGAGGGCGCAAGCTTCCTCGACGACGGAATGGGCCGGCTGCAAGCCGCCTATGACGAAGGTGTCCGCCACATCCAGCTCGTCCACTACATCCGCAACACCATCGGCGACTTCCAGACCGAGAATCCCGTGCACGCCGGCCTTTCCGCCGCCGGCAAAAAGGTCGTCGAGGAGTGCAACCGTCTCGGCATCCTGGTCGACCTCGCCCACTGCGCGCCTCAGGCCGTGGCGCAAGCGCTCGAAATCTCGAAGACGCCGGTGGTCTGGTCGCACAGCTCCGTGACGCGCGCCCGCAAACCGGACTGGACGTTCCCCGCCTGGCAGGCCCGGCAGCTGAGCCTCGAGGGCGCCAGGGCGCTTGCGGCCAAGGGCGGAGTGGTAGGCCTATGGGCTTTGCGCATCGACGTCGGCCCGTCGATTGCCGCCTACGGCGACCGGCTGGCGGAAATGGCGGAGTGGCTGGGCGAGGATCACGTCGCCTTCGGCACCGACATCAACGGCCTGCTCGGGCCCGTGCTTTCCAACTACGCCGACGTGCGCCGCGTGGTCGAGCACTGGGAGCGGCGCGGCATGAGCGAGGCGCGAATGCGCAAGCTCGCCATCGAGAACTACGCCCGCGTCCTGCGCACGGCCATGGCCGGCCGCCAAGCTTGAGCGGTGGCGTGAATCTTTGCCAACTGTGTTTCTGAGGAAACTGACGGCCGGGCTTGGCCCGTGGTCTACCTGCACGCGAAATCTGGTCGCTTGCGGAGACTGGAATGCTGAGCAACTTAGAAATCGCGCTTTACGGCTTCGTCGCCGTGCTGCTGCCGCTGGCGGTGTTCGCGCTGATCACCGGAGCGCGGCCGGAGAACACGTGGCTCTCCAAGTACTACAAGGTCGAGAAATACCTCCACCCCTGCGGCAACCTCTTCCTGCTGACGGTTTGCGCCAACGCCATCAGCAAGCTCGCCCTCCACTTCGGCTTCATCGATGCGGCCACGAGCGACCGCCTGGCACCCTTCATCGGCGTGCCGTTCTTCGTGCTGCTGGTCGCCTTCCTCGTCTTGTGGATCAGGGCATATCTGAAGGTGCGTCGCACCGGCAACGGCGCCACCACCGCCTGAGCCGATATCGCCCTCGTCCGCGCCGGCGCTATCACCCGGTTGGAGCGTGGAGGGGCGTGCTCAGATACTTGATCCCGGAGTCGCACATCACGGTGAGGATCGTTGCAGCCTTGCCGACCCGTCTGCCGAGGGCGATGGCCGCAACCAGGTTCGCACCCGTCGACGTCCCCGCAAACAGGGCATCGGAACGGGCAAGCTTGCGCGCCATGGCCATGGCCTCGTCGGTCGAGACGGTGGCGATCTCGTCGGCAATCGAGGAGCGCCATAAGGGCACGACGAAGCCCGCCCCGACGCCTTCGATCCTGTGGACCCCTGTCGGCCCTCCCGAGAGGACAGCAGATTCCTTCGGCTCCACCGCAACGACGTGAATGCCGGGCTTCCTGCGCCTCAGTCCCTCGGCGATCCCGCGAATGCTCGCCGCGGTTCCCGTGCTGTGCACGAAGGCATCGATGCGGCCGCCCGTCTGCTCCCAGATCTCGTCCGCCATCGCATGGTAGGCGATGAGCTGATCGGTGTTGTTGAGCTGATCGGTCCAAAAGGCCCCGGTTTGCTCCGCGATCCGGCGCGCTGCCTCGACCATGTCGCGTGTGAGCGTCGCGTCCATTCCGCCGCCGGCGCTGGGGATGATCGTCAGCTCGGCGCCGAGCGCCGCCATGTGGTTGCGCTTCTCCGCGCTGAATGCGTCGGATGTCACGATGCTCAGAGGATAGCCGCGCGCGGCGCACACGAGCGCAAGTGAAACACCGGTGCTGCCGCCGGTGTATTCGACGACCCGGCCGCCGGGCCCGAGACGTCCGCTCCTCTCGCCTGCCTCGATCATGGCGAGCGCCATGCGGTCCTTCATGCTCGCCGTCGGATTTGCGCTCTCGACCTTGATCAGTATCCGCGCGCAGCCCTCGGGAACGATGCGGTTGAGCTCGATCAGCGGCGTGCTGCCGATCCCCTGCAGCGCGGATGCGTCGATGCGCGACCCCCTGCCGTCCCCGCTCTCCTGTCCCGCCATGGTCGACATTTCGCATTTCTTGCATGTATCTACATAATATGTAACTACATATAATCATGGCGCGCCGCAAGCAGGTCGCAGGGAAGACTCTGGTCAAGGATGCACGCGAGGTGGTCCTTGCCTGCGCGGGCATCAACATCCGCCTCGCCGCACGTCGGATCACGCGATTCCTGGAAGCCCAGATGGACACGACAGGGCTGAGCGTCGCCCAGTTCGCCCTCATGATCCACATCGCGGCGGCCGGCGACGACGCGATCGGCACCTTGGCTGAGCGCACCGGCCTCGACCAATCGACCCTGTCACGCAACCTGCGTGGGCTGGAGCGCGCCGGCCTCGTCGAGATCGCAACCGTCGAGAAGGACCTGCGCCGCCGGGCGGCGTGGCTGACGGAGAAGGGAACGCGCCGCCTGGAGGCGGCAATTCCCGTCTGGCGCCGCACCCATGCCGCGCTCTGCGAGATCATCAACCCTTGTGAAGTCGGCGAGATTGCAGCGGCCGCAGCTGCACTTGCCGGCCGCGACGACACGAGCTTCGCGGCTGGTCGCGAGCGCAACTAGTGAAGTTCCCGAGCAACTCCGCCCTGTCATGCCGGGCCGGGACAGGTTGCGAAATATCCGCAGTCCCGGAGGGCGCGAGACCAGCGCGGCCCTGGGTACCAGCTCTCGGGCTCTCGCCGTCGGTCGGTATGGACAAGGTGGCCAACGTGCGTGCGCGGCGGTATTGAACACACCCCGCCGCAACCCACTCGACACACAAGAACGTCATGCAATTCGAGCAACCCGAGCGTCCCGCCGCGCGCAATCGCCAGGCCTTGCTGCTCGGTCTGCTCGGCGTCGTCATGTTCGGCCTCACGTTGCCCGCAACGCGGCTCGCCGTGGCGGATTTCGATCCGCTATTCGTCACCGCCGGGCGCTCGCTGGTGGCGGCGGCGCTGGCTTCCCTTGTCCTGCTGTGGGCTCGGCCCCGGCTGCCGCCACGCCGGGATTGGCCGCGGCTGGCGGCATTCGCCGCATTCTCCATCATCGGCTTTCCCCTGCTGATGGCGATCGCCATGCAGTATGCGCCGGCTGCGCACGGCGCCGTGGTGCTCGCGGTGCTGCCGCTGCTCACCGCCATGGCCGGCGCGGTGGTGGCAGGGGAGAGGCCATCGCTGGGGTTCTGGGGATGCGGCGTGGCCGGCACAGCAAGCGTGCTGGTCTACTCGCTCTTGAGCGGCGGGCCGTCGGGTGATCTGCACTGGGCGGACCTGCTGCTGGCGGCATCGGCGGCGTCGGCGGCCATGGCCTACGCGCTCGGCGGGGAGATGGCGCAGCGCATCGGCGGCTGGGAGGTGATCTCCTGGGCGCTCGTGTTCTCGGCGCCGGTCATGCTGGGGCTGGTGCTGCTGTCGGGGCCGATCAACTGGGCGGCCAGCGCGCCGGCCTGGGCCGGCTTTCTCTACGTCTCCGTCTTCAGCATGTTCCTGGCCTTCTTCGCCTGGAACAAGGGCCTGGCGCTCGGCGGCATCGCCCGCGTCGGCCAGCTGCAGCTCCTGCAGCCGTTCATCGCGCTCGTGGGTGCCGCGGCGCTGCTGGGCGAGGCAGTCGGCTGGCTGGAGATCGGCTTTGCCGCACTCGTGGTCGGCATCGTCGCGCTCGGCTGGCGCATGCGCATCGTGCGCCGCGCGTGAATGCTGCCCAGCGGGCGCCCCAGTTCGGTGCGAAGGTTCGGGCTCCCCAATGGTCAAGGAGACGATGCCATGACGAAGCTCTCGATCGTGGCCATGTCGGGGCTGCTCGGGCTCTCGCTTGCGGGCGGGCCGGCCGCCGCCCAGTCGGCGGACGACGCGTTCGGCCTATGGCTCAATCCGGAGAACGGCTCCAACATCGAGCTCTACAGGTGCGGCGCCGACAGCTTGTGCGCCAAGCTGACCAAGGTCACCGACGGGCAGAAGACTGACGACAAGAACCCCGATCCCGCCAAGCGCAGCCAGCCCATCGTGGGCCTCGTCATCATGGAGGGCGCGAAGAAGAGCGGCGACGGCAAATGGGCAGGAACGCTCTACAACCGCGAGAACGGCAAGAGCTATTCGGGCACCATCACCGTGAAGAGCCGGAACGCCGTGGACCTGTCGGGCTGCGTTGCACTCGTGCTTTGCCGCACTGCAACCTGGACCCGCATCAAGTAGAGCGGTGAGGCATTCCCTCTCCCCACTCTTCCGGAGAGAGGGCGGGAGCCGCCGCATGCCGGCCCCGCCACGACTGCATGGGCGAAATTTTGTTGCGCGGGCAAGCTCCGCGGCGTGCCGGCGAATTCGCGAGCACACACCGATGCGTAGCTCCGCGATCAATGATTGCGGAGGCGGGCTGACGTGCCCATCTTAGCGGCAATAGCAGGCGTACAGGGAGCTTGCGCCGGGTTTGCGAATGCCGGCAGACTCTGGCACACCTGCTGAAAGGTGCAGACGGCCGCCGCCGCTGCAGACGGCGTGCGGCCACGTTGAGCCCCGGGAGCCTGCGAGCCGCCATGCCCAAGCACACTGTCACCCTCGATGACAAATACGCGCTCGAGGAGACCCAGCAGCTCCTGACCGGCACCCAGGCGATCGTCCGCCTGATGCTGACCCAGCGCGCCCGCGACAAGCGGGCGGGGCTCAACACTGCGGGCTACGTCACGGGCTACCGAGGATCGCCGATCGCCTCGCTGGAGGCGGCGATGCTGCGCGCCAAAGGCATCCTGGAGCCCAGCCACATCAAGTTCATGGCCGGCCTCAACGAGGACCTGGCCGCCACCGCCCTGTGGGGCTCGCAGCAGGCGGAGCTGAGGGGCGAGGGCAAGTACGACGGCGTGTTCGGCGTGTGGTACGGCAAGGGGCCCGGCCTCGACCGCACCGGCGACGTGTTCCGCCACGCCAACCACGCCGGCACCTCCAAGCATGGCGGCGTTCTGGCGCTCATGGGCGACGACCACACCTGCGAGAGCTCGACCAGCGCGCACCAATCCGAGTTCGCCTTCGTCGACTACATGATCCCCGTGCTCAACCCCGCCGGGGTGCAGGAGATTCTCGACTATGGGATTCTGGGCTTTGCGCTGTCGCGCTTTGCGGGCGTGTGGGTCGGCATCAAGTGCGTGAAGGACAACATCGAGGCGACCTCGACCGTCGACGGCCGCATCGATCGCGTGCAGATCAGGATTCCAGACGATTTCGTGATGCCGCCGGACGGGCTCAACATCCGCCTCGGCGACCAGGCGCTCGCCAAGGAGGCGCGCCTGCACGACTTCAAGCGCGCCGCGATCCTGGCCTTCGCGCGGGCCAACAAGCTCGACCGCACGATCACGAGTGGCGGGCCGGCGCCCAAGATCGGCATCATCACGACGGGCAAGAGCTACCTCGATGTGCGCGCGGCGATGGACGAGCTCGGCATCGACGAGGTGAAGGCCAACCAGCTCGGCCTCAGGCTCTACAAGGTGGGCATGACCTGGCCGCTCGAGCCGCAGGGCGTGCTCAAGTTCTCGGAAGGGCTCGATCTCATCCTGGTGGTGGAGGAGAAGCGCTCGCTGATCGAGACGCAGGTGAAGGAGCAGCTTTACGATCTGCCCAAGCGCCCGCGCGTGCTCGGCAAGAAGGACGAGAACGAGCAGTGGCTGTTCCCGGCCAAATATGCACTCGATTCCAGCGACGTCGCCATCAAGCTCGGCGAGCGGCTGATCCGCTACGGTGCCGGCGACGAGATCAAGGAGCGTGTTGCCGAGCTGAAGCGGATCAGGGGCAACCAGCCGCTGGCCGCCGAGGCGGCCGTGCGCATCCCCTATTTCTGCCCGGGCTGCCCGCACAACAGCTCCACCGTCGTGCCCGAGGGCTCGCGCGCCTACGCCGGCATCGGCTGCCACTACATGGCGCACTGGATGGACCGCTCCACCGAGGGCTTCACCCAGATGGGCGGCGAGGGCAGCAACTGGATCGGCGAGGCGCCGTTCTCGAAGACGCCGCACGTCTTCCAGAATCTGGGCGACGGCACCTACATCCACTCGGGCAGCCTCGCCATCCGCGCGGCTCGGGCCGCCGGCGTCAACATGACCTTCAAGATCCTCTACAACGATGCCGTCGCCATGACCGGCGGCCAGACGCTCGACGGCGGCATGACCGTCGGGATGATCGCCAGGCAAGTCCTCGCGGAGGGCGTCGAGAAGCTCGTCATCGTCACCGACGAGCCGCACAAATATCCCGCCGGCTTCATTCCCAGCGGCGTGTCCGTGCACCATCGCCGTGAGCTGCAGAGCCTGCAGAAGGAACTGCGCGAGGTGCCGGGTGTATCGGTGCTCATCTACGACCAGACCTGCGCGGCCGAGAAGCGCCGGCGCCGCAAGCGCGGCTTGTTCCCCGATCCCGACAAGCGCGTCTTCATCAATCCTGCGGTGTGCGAGGGCTGCGGCGACTGCGGCGTCAAGTCGAACTGCGTCGCCGTGCTGCCGCTCGAGACCGAGCTCGGCACCAAGCGCGCCATCGACCAGTCCGCTTGCAACAAGGACTTCTCCTGCCTCAACGGGTTCTGTCCGAGCTTCGTCACGGTGCATGGCGCCAAGGTGAAGAAGGCGAGGAAGTCGGCGGGCGACAGCGGAATTGCCAGCATGCTCGGGAGCCTACCCGAGCCGACGCTGCCCCGGCTCGATACGCCCTACACCATGCTGGTGACGGGCGTCGGCGGCACGGGCGTCGTCACCGTCTCGGCCGTGCTCGGCCAGGCGGCGCACCTCGAGGGCAAGGGCTTCGGCTCGATCGACATGACCGGTCTCGCCCAGAAGGGCGGGGCGGTGGCCTGCCACATGCGCATCGCCAGGTCGGCCGACCAGATCCATGCCATCCGGGCGGGCGTCTCCGGCGCGGACCTGGTGCTCGGCTGCGACCTGGTGGTGACGGCGTCCAACAAGGTGCTCGAGACGGTCAAGCCGGACCACACGGCGATCGTCTACTCCAATTACGAGATGCCGACGGCGGATTTCACGCGCAATCCCAACCTCAAGGTTCCGGGCGCCGCGCTGCGGCATGCCATCGAGGAGCGGGCCGGCAAGGCCCCCGTGCACTCCTTCGATGCGCACTCGGCGGCCGAGAAGCTGTTCGGCGACTCCATTGCCGCCAACATGTTCATCCTGGGGTATGCGTACCAGCTGGGCCATGTGCCGATCGGCTCGACTGCCATCGAGCAGGCCATCGAGCTCAACGGCGCGGCGGTCGAGATGAGCCGCAACGCTTTCCGCTTCGGCCGGCTTGCCGCGCGCGATCCGGCTGCGTTGAGCCGTCTCATCGGCTCGGCGATGGCGGAGAAGAAGGCGGCCCCGGCGCAGTCGCTTGAAAGCCTCATCGCCTATCGCGCCGACCAGCTCACCGATTACCAGGACACGGCGCTCGCCGAGCGCTATCGCACACGGGTCGCGCGGGTGAGCGAGGCCGAGCGCCAGTCAGCGCCGGGCCGTGCCGGGTTCGCCGAGGCGGTGGCGCGCGGCTACTACAAGCTGCTTGCCTACAAGGACGAGTACGAGGTGGCCCGGCTGTTCACGTCGCCGGCCTTCGACAAGGCGCTCTCCGACCAGTTCGAGAGCCACCGCAAGGTCGAATTCCATCTGGCGCCGCCGCTGCTGGCACGCCGCGACAAGGCCACTGGCGAGCCGCGCAAGATGCGTTTCGGCGCCTGGATGCGGCCCGTCTTCCGGCTGCTGGCCAAGGGCAAGAGGCTGCGCGGCACCTCCTTCGACATCTTCGGCTACTCGGCCGAGCGCAAGCTCGAGCGGCAGATGATCGCCGACTACGAGAAGCTGGTGGACGAGCTCATCGAGCGGCTGTCGCCGACAACCCACGCCCGCGCCGTGGCGCTCGCAACCCTGCCCCTCGAGATCAAGGGCTTCGGGCACATCAAGGAGCGCAACTACAAGGCGGCGAAGGCACGCGAGGCGGCCCTGCTCGCCGAGCTGCGCAACCCCTCGCCAACGGCCTTGAAGGCGGCGGAGTAGCGAAGTTCGCGTCATCCCGGCCGAAGCGCGCAGCGCCGAGACCCAGGGCTCCGATGGCCTCGTGGTTTGACAAGCTCACCACGAGGGCGGCGGGTTAGGCCTTCGGTTCCGGATATTTCGCTTGGCGAAATTCCGGAATGACAGAGAAGGATATTCCGCCACTGACAGCTGTGCGGCAACGCGGCATGTGCCGCCGCTTTCCCGAGCGACATGCATTGCCTGCGATCAATCGATCGCTTGGAAAACTACTGACGACACAGGATGTTATCTGCGACCGGGTGCGGCATCGGCGAGCGTTGCAACGCCTTCCGCGAGCGACTATGTGCGTGTCGCCCGCGACGCTGCCGCAGAGCGGCGCGCGGCCCCCGCCGCCAGCCCAAGCGAAAGATCATGAGCGCCCACACCGTCGAGACCGTACTGTCCGTGCGCCACTGGACGGACACCCTCTTCAGCTTCACCGCGACCCGCAACTCGGCGTTCCGCTACGCCAACGGACAGTTCGTGATGATGGGGCTCGAGACCGAGGGGCGCCCCCTGCTGCGCGCCTACAGCATGGTGAGCGCCAACTACGACGACCGGCTGGAGTTCCTGTCGATCAAGGTGCAGGACGGGCCGCTGACGTCGCGGCTGCAACACATCAAGGAGCAGGACCGCATCCTCGTCGGCAGGAAGCCGACCGGCACGCTGCTCGTGCACAACCTGCTGCCGGGCCGTGCGCTCTACCTGCTGGGTACGGGCACCGGCCTCGCCCCCTTCATGAGCATCATCCGAGACCCCGAGACCTATGAGCGGTTCGAAAGGATCGTGCTGGTGCACGGCTGCCGGCAGGTGGCGGAGCTGGCCTATGGCGAGCGCATCACCGAGGAGCTACCGAAGGACGAGCTGATCGGCGCTCTCGTGCGCGAGCAGCTCATCTACTACCCCACCGTCACGCGCGAGCCCTATCGCAACCGGGGCCGCATCACCGACCTCATCACGTCCGGCCAGCTCTTCCGCGACATCGGGCTCGGCCCCCTGGACGCGGAGGCCGACCGGATGATGCTGTGCGGCAGCCCGCAGATGCTGGCCGACATGCGCAGCGTGCTGGATGCCAGGGGCTTCCAGGAGGGCACCTCGAGCGAGCCCGGCACGTTCTTGGTGGAGAAGGCGTTTGTGGAGCGCTGAGGCGGCAGCGGGAACGCCCCACCTCGAGGCATCCAGCATCGCGTTTGACTTTGCCGGCTCCCTCGATGATAGTGCGCCGCAATCGGGCTCGCAGCGCGTCGCTCTCGAATCCTCGAGAGCCGTCCAGGGCCGAAAATTCAAGGGAATTCAGAGATGTACGCTGTCATTAAGACCGGCGGCAAGCAATACCGCGTGGCAGCCGATGAGGTGCTGACCATCGAGAAGGTTGCAGGCGAAGCCGGCCAGACCGTCGAGTTCACCGATGTTCTGATGGTCGCCGGCGGCTCGGGCTCCCCCAAGATCGGCGCGCCGGCCGTCGCCGGGGCCAGGGTGATGGCCGAGGTGGTGGAGCAGGGGCGGGCGGCCAAGGTCATCGCCTTCAAAAAGCGCCGCCGCAAGAACTCGCGGCGCAAGCGGGGCCATCGCCAGCACCAGACGACCGTGCGTATCAAAGAGATCATCGGCGGCTGAAGCCTCCCAAGAAGGGCATTGAAAGATGGCACACAAGAAAGCAGGCGGCTCCTCGCGCAACGGCCGCGACACTGCGGGCCGCCGGCTCGGCATCAAGAAGTACGGCGGCGAGCGCGTCCTGGCCGGTAACATCCTGGTCCGCCAGCGCGGCACCAAGTGGCATCCCGGCTCCAACGTGGGCATGGGCACGGATCACACGCTGTTCGCGCTCGAAGAAGGCAGCGTCGAATTCGCGACCAAGCGCAACGGTCGCATCTATGTGTCCGTGAAGCCCGGCGAGAAGGCGCCCGCCGAGTAGCTCGGCACGGTGCGCCGGCATCGATCGGCTGCGCCGGGGCGAGCCCCGTGACGTGCGCGCATTGCGTGGTTCCCGATGCTCGGTCGGGATGGCGTGAGGATGCCGAAGCTCGAGACAGAACGCCTGCTCTTGCGACCGCTCCGTAGCACGGATGCCGAGGAGTTCGCCCGTTTGTCGGGCGAGTGGGCCGTAGCCTCGATGACAAGCGACATCCCCTACCCTTTTTCGCCTCTGCAGGCGCGGGGCTGGCTCAAGCCGATACGTGGGGAGGCGCGCTTTGCGATCGTGCGCGAGGGCTGCCTGATCGGCGGCGTCGGCTACTACCGCCGGCCGTCAGGTGCGGCCGAGCTCGGCTTCTGGCTCGGACGCGCCTGGTGGGGACACGGCTACGCCACCGAGGCGAGCCGCGCGGTCGTGCGCTACGGCCTCACCAATCCGCGTCTGCCCGGCTATTCCTCGGCCCATTTCGTCGACAACCCCGCCTCGGCCCGCGTGCTGCAGAAGCTCGGGTTCCAGCCCACGGGGCGCGCTCTCATCGCCTGCGCCGCGCGCGGCCACGACGTCGAGGTCGTCACCTACTGGCTCGACCGCCAGCGCGCCCTCCTTGCCTTGCCGCCGCTGACGTCCGATGCCGTCCGCACGCCGCGCTGGCGTGCTTGGCTCGGCCGGGCCTGACGGGCGAGCGAAAGATCCTGCGCAGATGAAGTTCCTCGACCAGGCCAAAATCTACGTCAAATCCGGGGACGGCGGTGCCGGCGCGGTCTCCTTCCGCCGCGAGAAGTTCATCGAGTTCGGTGGCCCGGACGGCGGCGACGGCGGCAAGGGCGGCGACGTCTGGGTCGAGTGCGTCGACAACCTCAACACGCTGATCGACTATCGCTATCAGCAGCATTTCAGGGCCAAGCCCGGCACGGGAGGCATGGGCAAGAACCGTGCGGGCGCCGGCGGCGCCGATGTCGTCATCAAAGTTCCCCCGGGAACGGAGGTGCGGGCCGAGGATCAGGAGACGCTGCTGGCCGAGCTGATGAAGCCCGGCGACCGGGCGCGCATCGCCAAGGGCGGCAACGGCGGCTTCGGCAATGCGCACTTCAAGTCGTCCACCAATCGCGCGCCGCGACACGCCAATCCGGGTGCGCCGGGTGAGGAGCTGACCATCTGGCTGCGGCTGAAGCTGATCGCCGATGCGGGCATCGTCGGCCTGCCCAACGCCGGCAAGTCGACCTTCCTTGCTGCCGTCAGCGCCGCCAAGCCGAAGATTGCCGACTATCCGTTCACCACGCTTCACCCCAACCTCGGCGTGGTCGCCTCTCCCGGGCGCGACTTCGTGCTGGCCGACATCCCGGGCCTGATCGAAGGCGCGCACGAAGGAGCCGGCCTCGGCACGCGCTTCCTCGGGCACGTCGAGCGCTGCCGCGTTCTCCTGCATCTCGTCGATGCGACGCAGGATGATATCGCCGGCGCTTACCGCACGGTGCGCGAGGAGCTGAAGGCGTACGGGGCGGGCTTGGTGAAGAAAAAGGAGATCGTGGCGCTGAGCAAATGCGATGCGCTCGATGAGGAGACCCTCACCGCCAAGGCGGAGTCCCTCAAGGCGGCGGCGCGCAAGCGGCCGATGCTCGTGTCGGCTGTCTCAGGCCGCGGTGTGAAGGAGGTGGTGTTGGCTCTCGCACGCGAGATCGAGCGTTCGCAGGCCAAGGAAAAGCTCGCAGACGCAACCGCGGCGCCCAAGCCCTGGCAGCCCTGATGGCGCGACCGCGGCTGCAGCCGTTGGTGAGGCGCATCCAATGGATTGATTTATCTGTCTGAAACGACACTGCCGTTAACCGGCTGGTCACGCTGGTCCGATAAAGCATGGGGGCGTGTGGTGGCGTTGGGGATCGTGTGATGCGTAGCGTGCAGCACAGCACCGTGGGGAGAGCGCTGCCGGGCGAGAATATCGACGCTCTCGCCGCTCGTCTTTGCGCTCTCCGCGCCGAGATCGACGCAATTCTCGACCAGTTGATGCGCGCGACCCCCGAGGAAGCGCCGGCAGCCCCCGAAGGCCGCAATCAGGCAGAGCCGCTCCTGATCGACGCGGAAATCTCCGACTGGCTTGCAGCACAGGCCGGGGCGCCCGGCGAGCTGTCGTCGGCTCCGTCGGAGGATGCCGCGCCTGCAATCGAGCTCGCGGCCGAAATCCAGCCCGGCGATCACACGATCCACTCGGCTTTCGCAGAGCCGCATGCGGACGAGACAGAGGCGGAGCTTATTGCCGGCGCGATAGCGGCCGGCCAGGCCGAGGCGGATGCGGCGTGTCCCGACGATACGGACGTCACGACCTGCGACGCCGCGCCTGAGGGCGCGGCCGAGGCTCCGTGCGCCGTCGCCCCTGTTACTGGTGCTGAGGGTTCCGCGGCGACGAGCGTCACTCTTGGCGAGGCAATGCCGGCCGAGCAGCCGGCAATCCTACATCCATCGGCAACGCGCCCCGCGCATGCACCGCACGTCGAGCCGATCCAGCCCGAGACCGTTGCTCCCTCCGCCGTCAATCCCACATCCATCGCCACAAAGCCGGACGCCAAGGTGCGGACTGCAGCCTGGGCTCTGACCGGGACGCCCCTTGCCGAGGAAGTGGCGGCTGTCATCGATCTGCAAGCGCGGCGCAGACGCGAGAAGCAGCTTGCCGCCCCGCATGCCGCGGCAGCAACCGGGCGCCAGGGGCGCGAGCTCGCGGCCAGGTTTGCGGCGTGCATTCTGGCCGTGATGGTGGCGACGGCGATCCTCATGCCCGCCGGCCGCGCCGACTCCGAGGGGACGCGGGTGTTTGCGTGGCGGGCTGCGCCTCCGCCGTCCCTTCTTGGCACCGCTGCATGGGCGGCAGGGCGTCGCGAGGCGACGGTGCGAAGGCCCTGATTGCCGCCCCCGCCGCATCCGCGCCGGGTTGCTGCAGCAGCCGATTTCAAGGAAACTTTCATACGCAAGTTCAATATTTTAGCGACCAATCGTGAGATTGAGGCAGAAGGAAAGGAAGTCTTCACCAATTGGTACTCGAATAGGCTGAAGCAGTAGGCGTTCGCCAGAGGAGTCGGGTTGCTGGTCGCCGTTGGGGCACTGGAAGACAATGGACGCCAAGGACATAGGCGCTGAGGGAAGCATCGTCCCGACATTGCGGTATCGCGATGTCGGCGCCGCCATCGATTGGCTCTGCAAGGCATTCGGGTTCGAGCGCCAGCTGGTGGTCGACCGGGCGGAAGGCGGGGCGGTCCGCTACGCCGAGCTCACCTTTGGCTCCGGCATGGTCATGGTGGGCCCCGTGGAGGACGCGGACGCCGACGCCGAGGCGGAGCCGGATAAGGTCGCGCCGGGCGAGAATCAGGTCTGCTACCTCTTCGTGCCCGATGCTGCCCGACACTGCGCGCGCGCCAAGGCTGCGGGCGCCGAGATCATTCTCGACATCGACGATGAGGAAAGCCACGGGCGCGGGTATTCCTGCCGCGACCCCGAGGGTCACGTCTGGACCTTCGGCACATATGATCCCTGGAAACGCATGGAGCGCGTTGTCGAGCCTGATCGGCCGGCGGATATCTTGCGCTCGGGCGTCGGGCGTCTCGCGCTCGGGGGCGCGATCGTCGGCGTCGTCCTGGTTTCTGCCGCTGTCGCCGGATGGGCGCTCGGCCTTGCGGAATTCCACGGTCTCGACTCCGAGGCGCACGCGGGTATTGCGGCCGATACGAGTGCGGCGACGCCGCGAAAGATGAGCGAGGTTCGGGAGCTCCTGGCGAGGGAGCGGAGCGCGCGGGCGTCCGCGGAGCGCGCGGCCGCGGAGGCGCAGGCGCAATTGGCGCGTGAGCGAAGCGCAAGGGAAGTCGTGCAGGCGGGCAACATCACCGCCGACCGCACGCTCGATGAAATCCGCGGTCAGCTGGCGCAGGAGCGCAGCGCGCTGGCGGCCGCCCAGCGCAAGGCCGAGGAAGCCCGCCAGCGGGTCAGTCTGGTAGAGCGGGCTGCCCAGGAGGCGAGCGAGAAGCTGGCCTCCGAACGGAGCGCGCGCGAAGCGGCCGAGCTAGCCAAACAGCAGGCCCAGGAGCAGTTGACCAAGGAGCGCGCCGCTTGGGCCGCCACCGAGCGCGAGGCCGAAGCCGATGAGCGCGAGGAGAAGCAGCAACGCGCGAAGGGACATTCTGCGAAGAAGGTGGCTTATCGCACGCGGTTGATCCAGATGCCTCCGCCCGAGCCTCGCCCCAGGCCGACGTTCAGACCCTATGCACGCTGGGACCACTGAGGGCGCAGAGGCACCCGCACGTTAGCCAAGACCAGTCGAACACGGCTCTTCGGATTGGCCTGCCGCCGCCGACTTCTGCTAGTCTCCTGACTGCGAAAATTCATGCCAGGCCGACGCATGCGAGGAATGGAGTTTGCAATCTTAAGGACACTGGGCAAGCCGATGACTCGCATGTGATCGAGATCGAGAAGCCTGCTTCGTCACGCAGCAGAGAGCAGCGCGGGGACGTCTCGTTCGTCACGCCTGGTGTCCGTATCCGAAGCCCCCTGCCCGCGAGAAACCACGATATAGAATGGCCGCCCAAGCCAAAGTCGACAGCACTGCGCCGACCCGCCCCGAGTGGAGCCGGGCCCGCCGCGTCGTGGTCAAGATCGGCTCGAGCCTGCTCGTCGATCGGGCGAGCGGGGAGCTGAAGTCGGCCTGGCTCGCCACGCTTGCCGACGATGTCGCCCATCTGGTCCGGGACGGCCGGCAGGTCATACTGGTCTCCTCGGGCGCCATAGCGCTCGGGCGGCACGTTCTGGGCTTTGCCAAGGGGCCGCTCGAGCTCGAGAAGTCGCAGGCCGCCGCCGCAGTCGGGCAGATATCGCTCGCCGGCGCCTACCGCGACGTGTTCAAGGCGCATGGCCTCGCCGCCGCGCAGCTGCTCTTGACGCTGGGTGATACCGAGGAGCGCCGGCGCTATCTCAACGCGCGCCAGACCATCGACACGCTGCTCACCGAGCGCGCCGTGCCCGTCGTCAATGAGAACGACACGGTGGCGACTGCCGAAATCCGCTACGGCGACAACGATCGCCTCTCGGCGCGCGTCGCCAGCATGGCGAGCGCCGATTGCCTGGTGCTGCTCTCCGACATCGATGGCCTCTATACCGCGCCGCCGGGAAGCCGCGCTGACGCGCGGCTGATCGCCGAGGTGCGCCAGGTCACGCCGGAGATCGAGGCCATGGCCGGCGGGGCGGGAACCGAGCTTTCCCGCGGCGGCATGGTGACGAAGATCGAGGCCGGCAAGATCGCGCTGGCCTCGGGCACGCACATGGTCATCACGTCCGGCACCGTGGCGCACCCGCTACGCGCGCTGTCGAAAGGGGCGCCGTGCACCTGGTTCCTGGCGCCCTCCGATCCGGTCACCGCACGCAAGCGCTGGATCGCCGGCCAGCTCGAGCCGCGCGGGTTCGTGGAGGTCGATGCCGGCGCCGAGCGGGCGCTGTTCTCGGGCAAGAGCCTGCTGCCGGCCGGCGTCGTGCGCGTGTGGGGCGATTTCGAGCGCGGCGATGCAGTGGTGATCCGGGCTGCCGACGGCCGCGAACTTGGCCGCGGGCTCGTCGCCTACGCCCGCGAGGATGCCCATCGCATCATCGGCAAGAGGAGCGGCGAAATCGCCGCGATCCTGGGGTTTGCCGGCCGCGCGGCCCTGGTGCATCGCGACGACATGGTCTTGAGCCGGCCGTGAGTGCAGCCTAAGAAGACGCCTAGGCGCGCCACAAGCGGTGCGCGATCCTCGAAACGCTTGAGGTCCCGGCCATGACCAAGCTCGCCGTCCCGGCCGCTGCAGGAGCCACGAAGTCCGAGCCCCGGGGCGCCGGGCCGCACGGGCCTGCGGCGGCGCCGAGCGTTGCCGAGATCATGGGCGAGCTTGGCCGGCAGGCGCGTGCGGCGCTGCGCGAGCTGGCCGTTGCCTCGGCCGAGGCCAAGACTGCGGCGCTGACTGCCGCTGCCCGCGAGGTGCGGGCGCAGGCGGCGATGCTGCTCGAAGCCAACGCGCGCGACCTCGCGAGTGCCGTTGAGGGCCGCCCGACGGCCGCCTTCCTCGACCGGCTCACCCTCGACATGAAGCGCATCGAGGCCATGGCCAAGGGCCTGGAGGAGGTGGCGGCGCTGCCCGATCCCGTTGGCAGCGTCATGGCCCGCTGGACGCGCCCCAACGGCATCGAGATCGAACGCGTGCGCGTGCCGCTGGGGGTAGTCGGCGTCGTCTACGAGAGCCGGCCCAACGTGACGGCGGACGCGGGCGCGCTGTGCTTGAAGGCCGGCAACGCCGCCATCCTGCGCGGCGGCTCGGAGAGCCATCATTCCAGCCGCGCCATTCAGGTCTGCCTTGCGCGCGGCCTGCGCGAGGCGGGGCTTTCCGACGCGGCCATCCAACTCGTGCCGACCACCGACCGCGAGGCCGTGGGCCTGATGCTGCGCGGGCTCGACGGCGCCATCGACGTGATCGTACCGCGCGGTGGCAAGAGCCTCGTCGCGCGCGTGCAGGAGGAGGCGCGCGTGCCGGTGTTCGCGCACCTGGAGGGCCTCTGTCACACCTATGTCGACCGCAGCGCCAATCTCGACATGGCCAAGGCGATCACGGTCAACGCCAAGATGCGGCGCACCGGCGTTTGCGGCGCCACGGAGACGCTGCTGGTCGATGCGGCGGCGCCGGCCGGCTATTTGCCCGCACTCATCGCGGCGCTCGTCGACGCGGGCTGCGAGGTGCGCGGCGATGCGGCGGCGCGGGCTGCCGATACGAGGGTGAGGCCGGCGTCAGAGCAGGACTGGTCGACGGAATATCTGGACGCCATAATCTCGGTGAAGACGGTCGCCGGCGTCGACGGCGCCATTGCGCACATCCAGGACTACGGCTCCCAGCACACCGACTGCATCGTCGCCGAGGACAAGGCGGTGGCCGAGCGTTTCCTCACCCGTCTCGACAGCGCCATTCTGCTGCACAACGCCTCGACGCAGTTCGCCGACGGCGGCGAGTTCGGCATGGGTGCGGAGATCGGCATCGCCACCGGCCGGATGCACGCGCGGGGCCCCGTCGGGGTCGAGCAGCTGACGACGTTCAAGTATGTCGTGCGCGGCAGCGGCCAGGTGCGGCCGGGCTAGGGCGTGGTCTCTCGCCGACGCTTGCCGCTGTTCTTATCCCGACAACGGAAGGTCTCGGGTTCGACCACCTACTTCCGCACGGTGGCAACCGCGGGCGCTGCCACCGGCTCAGAGGCAGGCCTAGAACACTTTGCGGACCGACAGGCGGACGGAGCGCGGCTCCAGTGGATGGAAATGAATATTGTCCACCCCGGCCGGCTCGCCGGCGAAGCGGGAGGCGTAGAAATAGTCGATCTGGCGCGATTTCTCGTCGAGCAGATTGAAAGCATCGAGCCAGACGATCAGCCCGTCTTCGAACTTGTAGCCGAGCCGCGCAGCTACCGGCGTGCTGGCTGAGGAACGGACCGAGTTGTCCTCGATCAGGGGCCGCGGCCCGAAGTAGCGGACCCGCACTCCGCCGAACCACCCGCCCCAGACATTCTCGAAATTGAGGGCGGCACTGACGACGCCCTCGGTGGAGCCGGGAATGTGGCGACCGGGCGCGGCAGGATCGTCCTCGAGGAAGCGGGCATGGGTGTAGGCGGCACCGAAGTCGAGGCTCAGCCAGCGCGCAAGTTTCGCGCGCAGGGTGTACTCGGCACCGATGCGGCGGCTCGGGCGGCTTGCCTCGGTGGTGCCGGCGTCGCCGACGAAGACGATCTCGGAGCCGAAGTCCAGGATGAAGACGGCAAACATGCTGGTGACGGCCTTGGAAGGTTGCGCGCGCAGGCCGATCTCCGCACCCCTCGAGCGCACCAGGAAGGGCACGGGAGAGACGGGCGTGAGCGCCACGGGATCGATTGTCGTGACGGTGCCGCGGGCGTCGTTGCTGCGGCATCCTATCGGGCGTATTCACCGCGACAGAGGCGGGGGCCGTTGCTTGCGTCTATGCCTTCATTGTCGGCTACTTCATCGAGAAGAAGATCACGCTGAGCAAGGTCCCCGATATCCTCGTCGATGCGGCGATCACGACCTCCATGGTCTCGGGGATCATCGCGGTGTCCGGTCCGATGGGTTGGGTTCTGTCGTACCTGCAGTTCGATGCGATGGTGTTGGGTTACGTTTCGACCCTGTCGTCGAGCCCTACCGCAATCCTTTTCATCCTTGCCGGCGTGATGATCGTGCTCGGCACCTTTGTCGATTCGCTCATCGTTCTGCTGGTGTTTGCGCCGGTTGCCGTAAGCGTCACCAAGAGTTACGGCCTCGATCCATTTCAGGTCGGCTTGGTCATGGTGATCTGCAATCAGATCGGCGCCGTCTCATCACCGACCGCGCCTCTTCTGTTCATCACGACGAGCATTGCCAAGACGCCTATCGACCAGACCAACCGGCATGTGTGGACCTTTATGCTGGCGGAAACTCTCGTGCTCGTTATCCTCATTTCCGGGTCTCTCGTCGTGGATTTCGAACTACTTCTTAAAGTAATGACAACAGCGATGGACAGCGACCCAATCGTCACCAGTGTGGATGATCTTGCTGCATCGCTATCCGCACGGCATCAGAGGCATCGGGCGGCAGCGGCGGCGGTGGGGCGGCCGGGCCACATGGTGCCGGCGCGCGCGGTGACAACTCGACGGGTGCCGTGCCGGTTCGCAGGACACGCACTGGACCGCCACGGTCGGCGGTGCAACGGCCGGTCCCCGTAGCGGCGGGGGTGGTGGTAGCGACGGCGCCGCCAATAACTCGGGCGCGGGCGACTATGGCGCCAGCGGCGGCGGTGCCAGTAGGCCATGGATCATCGTCATCACTTACGGCCCCTGAGCCCGAGAACCTGCAATGACCTCCAGTTCTAGCGCTAGAAACCCGCCCCCAGCTGCTACCACAATGCAGGGATAGCCGTCGCACGGTGGCGGTCGGCACCGGTGGCAAGCCGATGCGACCGCCTACTCGAAGCCGAGGAAATTGGTCCATTCCTCGACGGGCGCACGCTCCGTGCGCAGCTGGTTCACCTGCTCCGACTCGTCCTCGTAGCCGAGGGCGATGCCGCACACGATTGCCTCCTGATCGTCGATCGCCAGCACCGACCGGATGGTCGAATGGTAGTCGATCCACGCGGCCTGCGGGCAGGTGTGGAGGCCCTTGCCGCGCGCGCCGACCATGAAGCAGCCGAGGAAGATTCCGTAGTCGAGCCAGGAGCCGAGCGCCAGATCCTTGCTAATCGTGAAGATGATGCCGACAGGCGCCTGGAAGAACTCGAAGTTCTTGCTTGCCTGCTCCGCCATCGCCGCCTTATCGCCCTTGGCCACGCCGGCGAGGCTGTAGAGATCCCAACCGACCTTGCGGCGACGCGACAGATAGGGCTCGCGGAACTTTGGCGGATAGTAGGGGTATTCGGGCTCCGCCGGCCGCCCGGCACGGATGTGCTCGAGCACCGCGTCGCAAAGCCTCTGCTTCACCACGCCGGCAGCTATGTAGGCACGCCAGGGCTGCATGTTTGTGCCAGAAGGCGCCCGCGCCGCCGCTGCGAGCAGGTCGACGATGACACTGCGCGGCACCGGGTCCGGCAGAAACCCTCGGACCGAGCGGCGGGACAGCAGCGCGGCATCGACATCCATGGCCCAATCCGTCATTTACTAACTATCTAGTAGGATTGTTAATAAGACTTGAGAAGCATAAGTGTCAACAGTCGGGCAGAGGTTGAATGTCGTGGCGGTGGAAGGAGGCGAAGCAAATGCAGCTCCGCGATCTCAGTCCCCGGCGAATCGAGACTTGCACTTTCCTCACCGGCGCCGCGGGTGCTATTGACATCCGCTTCCTCATGGTGCTGCTGGTGGCATTGAAAGATACAAAAATCCGTCACCACGATTGCCGATGCCGGATTGTCGCAAAGCGAGCATTTGCGGTTTCCGGGCTGGCCTTGGGCCCGCAGCGCTGAGGGCGCGGAACCCGGGAGGGGTTGATGAAAGCGATGGGCCCGACCCGAATTCCCAACTACCTGCGCCGTGCAAAGAGCCAAGAAGCCATGCTCGAGGCGGCGCTGCGGCTGTTCGTGCGTAAGGGCTACGGCGCCACCACGGTCGACGAGATTGCGGAGGCGACCGGGCTGACGAAGGGGGCGGTCTACTTCTATTTCGGCGACAAGGCCGGCCTGCTCGCGGCGCTCATCGGCCGTGCCGAGAGCCAGATCTATGCGCCCATGATCCACCAGATGAAGGAGGCGGGCGACCCCATCGATCAGATCGTGCAATACCTGCACTGGATCTCGCAGAAGGGCGTCGTGGCGGCGAACCTGCTGTTGCTGCCGATCCTGATCTCGCTGGAGTTCAAGGGCAAGAATGACGCGATCGTGGGCAGCGTGAGCGGCATCTACGATTCCCTGCACCAGGCGCTCGAGGACACCATCGCCAGAGGCCAGAAGAGCGGCGTGATCCACCGCAAGGTGCCGCCGCGCGAGATGGCGGCGGTGGTGATATCGCTGACCGACGGAGCCCTGCTCGAGTTCCTTCGCCGCGGCAAGCGTCTCGACGGGCCGAAGTTCGTGCGCGCCTTGCGCACGACGCTGCTGTCGGGCTTCCTGGCCGCTCCCGCGCCGAAGCAGCAGCGCGGTGAGACGGCAGCGGGGCGGAGCACATAGCCGTTCCGGGCGCTCCGACCAGGAGGCGCTGCTGCACGGACGAGCAGTCTGCTTGAAACGTGCGCCGGACTTTGGCAGTTTCATTCGTACCCATAAGTAAGTATCTGTCGATGCACGAGGGTTGCCCTCATTGAACAAGCTTCCTCCTTGCAAGGTCCGCGGCCTCTTCCGCCGTGAATCCCAACCCGCGAAGGATCGCTGCGGAGTGTTCTCCCGTCCGCACGCGCCGGGGAGAGGCCTGCGACGGGGTCCTGTCGAATCGCGGGGCCGGCGCCGGCTGCACGAGGCCGCCGGCTGTTACCAGGGTACCGCGGGCGCTGATCTGGGGATGAGCGGTAGCCTCACTGGGGCGCAGCACGGGGGCGACGCACGCGTCGGTGCCCTCAAAGACGGCAGTCCACTCCGCCCGGGTCCGCGACCGGAACGCCTCAGTAAGCTTCCCGCGCGATCGCGACCACGTCGCGGGGTCCATCTGGCGCGTGCTCAGCTCGGCGTCCGCGGCAAGCCCAAGACCCGCAAGCAGCGCCTCGTAGAACTTTGGCTCGATGGCCCCGACCGCCATGTACTCACCGTCTGCCGTTTCGTACACGCAGTAGAAGTGGGAGCCGCCGTCGATCGGATTGGCGCCGCGCTCCTCGCTCCAGCGCTTAGCTGCGAGCATCCCGAAGAATTGCGTCATCAGCGACGTCGCGCCGTCGACCATGGCGGCGTCCACCACCTGTCCCTGGCCCGATCGGGACCGTTCGACGAGGGCAGCGAGGACGCCGACGGCGAGATACAGCGTGCCGCCGCCGTAGTCGCCAACCAGGTTCAGTGGCGGCACCGGCGGGCCGCCGGGCGTGCCGATCGAGTGCAGCGCGCCGGTGAGCGCGATGTAGTTGATGTCGTGGCCCGCGGTATGTGCCCAGGGACCCTGCTGTCCCCACCCCGTCATGCGCCCGTAGACCAGGCGCGGGTTGCGTTCCTGGCACACGGCCGGGCCGAGGCCGAGCCGCTCCATCACGCCCGGCCGGAAGCCCTCAAGAATCACGTCGGCGCGCTCGATGAGGCGCAGCGCGATCTCAATGCCCTGCTTGTCCTTGAGATCGAGGGCGATCGACTGCTTGCCCCGTCCTGCCGGCTGCAGCCCCTCCTCCATCTCGAGGCCGAGGCCGCCGGGCGCGACGCGATCGATGCGGACGACATCGGCGCCCATGTCGGCCAGCATCATCCCGCAGAGGGGAACAGGGCCGATTGCGGCCATCTCGATCACTCTGACACCGGTCAGTGTACCCATAGCGTTGTGCTCCAGAAGGCTGTTGCGGGAGGTTGGAAATGAGCTCGGATTGGCCTGCGCTGATTAAGGGCCTGGACGACCGCAGGGCGGCCGCGCAGGTGCACGGTGGCCCCGAGGCCGTCGAGCGGTTGCACAACCGCGGCAAGAAGGCGGCGCGGGAGCGCATCGACGCGCTCCTGGACCGCGACAGCTTCAGGGAGATCGGGCTTCACGCCGAGGGTGTGGTGCAGACCCCCGGCAAGCCGGCCACCACCATCAGGACCGATGCGGTGGTCTGCGGCTGGGGCGAGATTGACGGCCGCCGCGTCCTGGTCGTGGCCGATGACGGCAGCGTCATGGGCGGAGCGGCCGGTATCGTTAACATCGAGAAGCGCTTCCGCATGCGCCGCATCGCCATCGAGCAGGGCTATCCCTTTATCGGCCTTTACGAGGGATCGGCGATCCGCTTCCAGGACTCGATGGATGCCGCCATCCTGGCCCGCGTGCCGGCCTTCAAGGAGGTCGCGGACACGCACGGTGTCTGCCCACAGGTGGCGGCGATCTTCGGCCCCTGTTACGGCCGGCCGCCGTTCGACGTGCTGTGCTCGGACTTTGGCGTCATGGCCAAGGGCACGGGGTTCCTCGGCCTCTCCGGTCCGTCGCTGGTGCAGGGCGGGCTTGGCGAGATCGCCGACATCAACGAGCTGTCCGGCCCCGAGATGCACGCACTGACCACGGGCCTGGTCGACCGCGTCGGCGCCGACGAGACCGAGACCCTGGCTCTCATCCGGAAGTTCCTTTCCTTCATGCCGCCGAATGCCTGGACGCTGCCGCCCCGCGGTGAAGACGGCAAGGGCAAGGCAGATGCGGCTGCCGACCTGGAGCGACTCGTGCCAACCGATTTCCGCAAGCCCTACGACATGAGAAAAGTGGTTGCCGCTCTGGGCGACGACGGCGATTTCTTCGAGTACAAGCCGGACTTCGGCACCTCGCTCATCACCTGCCTCGCTCGCCTCGGTGGCCAGGGCGTCGGCATCGTCGCCAGCCAGCCCCTGAAGCGCGGCGGCGTGCTCGACTGGGCCGCCAGCATGAAGGGCCGCCGCTTCGTCAGCGTGTGCGACCAGTTCCACATCCCGCTCGTGTTTCTGCAGGACCAGCCCGGATTCCTGCCGGGCAAGCAATCGGAGGCGGCCAACATCCTCTACTGGGCCGGCACGTTTCTCATGGCGGTGCAGAAGGCGACCGTGCCCAAGCTCACCGTGGTGCTGCGCAAATCGCACGGCGCGGCGCTGTGGGCGATGGGGGTGGGCGGAGAGTACAACGACGGTGCCGACCTGGTCGCGGCCTGGCCGAGCGCCGTGATGACCGGCACCGGGCCGTCGTCGGCGGTGTTCACCGTCCACAGCAAGGAGCTCAAGGCCGCGACGGACCCGCAGCGGTTGCAGCAGGAGCTGGAGTCCAACTATACGCAGACCGGCTCGATCTACCGCGCGGCAGCGGCCTTCGGCGTGCACGCCATCATCGCGCCGGGCGAGACGCGCGCTTGGCTCATCGACGCCCTTGCGCTTGCCAGCGGCAAGCTCGGCCGCAACCTGCAGCCCAAGACGCCCCTGTTCCCCTGAGCGCATGGCAGCAGCCGAGCTGCCGTCACGCGCCAGTGAACCGGGGGGATCGCTTCTCGAGCACCGCAAGCACGCCCTCGTAGTGGTCTTTCGACAGCAGGCACTGCGTTTGCAGCAGCGCCTCGTGGGAGAGGACCTGATCGTAGGCGGCGCCCATGTGCTGGTACATGGCGCGCTTGCTGGTGCGGATCGACAGCGGCGGCTGACGGGCGATCTCCTCGCCGAACTCCTGTGCCATGGGCTCGAGCTGCTCGCGGTCGGCTACCTTGTTCAAGAGGCCGCGCTGCAGCGCTTCCTCCGCGGTGAACGTGGTCCCCGTCACCATCATCTGCAGCGCGACCGCCGGCCCGACGAGGCGCGGCAGGTTCTGCGTCAGCCCCATGGTGGCGGCGCTGGCACCGACGCGGGCAAAGCCGATGCTGAACTTCACGTGCCTGGCGGCAATGCGCATGTCGCAACCGATCGCCATGGCAAAGCCGGCGCCGACGGCCGGGCCGTTGATGACGGCGACCACGGGCCAGGGGAACAGGCGGATGCGGGCTGCGAGCCGGCCAAGCTCGTCGAGCATGGCTCGCACGTCGCTGGACGCCTCGGTCGGTTGCCGCTTGGCGTTCTGCTCCCATCCGGCCTTGAACTGATTGAGGTCACCGCCGGCGCAGAAGTAGTTGCCGGCGCCGGTAATCATCAGTGCCAGCATGTCGTGCTGAGTCTCGGCCCAGTCCATGGCCGCGTGCATGCTGGTGATCATCTCGCCCTTGATGGCGTTGTAGCCCTCGGGCCGGTTGAGCGTGATCCAGCCGACGCGGGATTGCTGCCTTACGATGACGCTGCCGATCTCATGCATGGCGGTTCTTGCCCATCTCTCTCAGCATCTTGCGGTTGATCTTGCCGGTCGCGCCCCGCGGCAGGGTGGCGACGAACTCGATCGCGGAGGGGACCTTGTACTTGGCGAGCTGCCGCCGGCATTCCTCCTCGATCGCGGACTCCGACAGCGCTGTACCCTCGGTGGGCACGACGAAGGCGACGACCTTCTCGCCCAGGTCCCGATCGGGGACGCCGACCACTCCCGCCTCCAGCACGCCGGGGCAGGAGAGAATCACGGCCTCGACCTCGCTCGGCAGGACGTTGAAACCGCTGCGCTTGATCAGCTCCTTGCGGCGGTCGACGATGTAGATGTAGCCGTCGGCATCCTGCCTGACCAGGTCGCCGGTCCAGAACCAGCCGTCCTTGAGGACCTCGGCCGTGATCTGCGCGTTGCGGAAGTAGCCGAGGAAGTTGTACGGCGTCCGGCACACGAGCTCGCCGATCTCACCGGGTGTCACGTCGCCGCCGGCGTCGTCCAGGATGCGCAGCTCGATGCTGTCGAGCTTGCGCCCACAGGACAGGGGCCGGCTTCGCCCGTCGGTACCAAATATGTGCGACACCGTGTGCGGCGTCTCGGTCAGTCCATAGAGATCGAAGAGCGGGGCGCCGAAGCGGGCGAAGAACGCATCGTCCAGATCACGCGGCAGCACGTCCCCTGCGGTCAGGCCCGCGCGCAAGCGGCCGGGGCCGCCCGCCGCCGGCAAGGCAAGCACGGCGCGGTACATGTTCGGCACGCCGAGCATCACGGTGAGGTTGCCGGACTGGACCGCTGCCGCCACGGCCTCCGCATCGAAGCGGCGCTGCAGCAGCATCTGCGCGCCCCGCTTGGTGCCCGACAGCCACCCGACGATGGACGCATACACGAACGCCAGCGGCATGCTGAGGAGGAGGATGTCGTCGGGCCGATAGTCCCATGTCCGCCCGACCAGCTCGGCCACGCGGCTCAGGTTGCGGCTGGAGTGGATAATGCCCTTGGGCTGGCCGGTGCTGCCGGAGGAAAAGTAGATGGCCGCTGGCAGCTCGCTGTCCTCCTCATAGGACGGTGTCCAGCCGTGCGGGCCCGGCGGCAGGCTCGCGGTCTGCGGCAGGGCGAAGACCTTGGGATTGCCCGCCGTCGCATCGGTCGCGCCAGCAAGCTCGGAGTCGAACACCAGCAGCGAAAGGTCGGCGGCGGCAAGCACGTTCCTGATCTCGGAGGGCGTGTAGGCCGGGTTGATCGGAACGGCGACCGCACCGACCCGCGAGATCGCCACGTGCCAGAACAGCCACTCCGGGCGGTTGCCGACGAGGCAGCCGACCCGGTCGCCGCTACCGATCCCGCGCGCCCTGAGCTCGGCCGCGGGAGTGCTCGACGCCTGCCAGAGCTCGGCGAAGGTCCACGTGCGCCCCTCGAAGCTGAGGGCGCATGCGTTGCCCCAGCGCTCCTTTGCCTGCCACAGCGTGTGGGCAGCAGCCATCGCTAGCACTCCGTCACTTTCGCCACTTCCACCGCGCCCTTTCCATCACGACACGCCCAGCAGACGGCGGCCAAGGTCCTTGTCCGCGGCGAACTCGGCGCAGGGGCCCTCGTAGACGATTCTGCCCTTGTTGATGACGTATGCACGGTTCGAGAGCGCCAGGGCCATGGAAAGGTTCTGCTCGACCAGCAGCACTGACATGCCGGAGGCGTGCAGGTCGCGAATGATCTGGCGCACGACGCCGACCAATGCCGGCGCCAGCCCCTGCGAGGGCTCGTCCAGCAGCAACAGGGTGGGATTGGATAGGGCGGCGCGCGCAATCGCCAGCATCTGCTGCTCGCCGCCGCTCATGCTGGTGCCGATCTGTTTGCGGCGCTCCTTCAGGCGCGGGAAATGCCGCCACACCTTCTCGAGGTCCCATGCGCCCTTCCGGGTCGCCGCCCAGACGGCCACCCGCAGGTTCTCCTCCACGGTCAGCCCTTCGACAATCCGCCGATCCTCCGGCACCAGGGCCAGCCCAGCCCGCGACCGCTTCCAAGCCGGGAGCGCCGAGAGCTCGGTGCCCGCCAGCTTCACCGAGCCGGTCTGGCGGGTGAGGCCGATGATGGTCCGCATGGTCGTCGTCTTACCCACGCCGTTGCGGCCGAGCAGGGTCACGACCTCGCCCTCGCCGACGCGCATGTCGACGCCCTGCAGAACATGGCTCTCGCCGTAGTAGGCGTGAACGTCGACGAGCTCTAGCACGGCGGTTCGGTGCCCAGGTATGCGGCCTGCACCGACGGGTCGCTCTTGACCGCCTCGGGAGTGCCAACGGCGATGAGCTCCCCGAAGTTGAGAACCGCGATGCGGTCGGCGATGGTCAGCACGACGTCCATGTCGTGCTCGATCAGCAGCATGGTGAGGTTGCCCTTCATGCCGGCGAAGAGGTGCACGGCGTGCTCTGTCTCCGTCGGCCCCATGCCGGCCAGCGGCTCGTCGAGGAGGAGGATCTGCGGCCCGCTGCCGAGCGCGATGGCGATCTCGGCCATGCGCTGGTCGCCGTGGGACAGCTTGTTGACTGGCAGGTTTGCGTGCTCCTCCAGGCCGACGCGGCGCAGGACGTCGTCCACGCGGGCCGCAACCTCGCCGTAGGCGTCGAGCCTGCGGTGCACGGGATAGCCGCCCACCATCGTTGCCTGGACGGCCAGGCGCACGTTCTCGCGCACCGTCAGCTCCCAGAACAGGTTGGTGCGCTGGAAGGTGCGGGCCATGCCGATCGCCGGCAGCGCATGCGGCGGCAGCCGGGTGATATCGCGCCCTGCGAACGTGACCGTACCCTCCGAGGGGTCGAGGTGCCGCGACAGCATGTTGAAGAAGGTGGTCTTGCCGGCTCCGTTCGGGCCGATGATGGCGAGCAGCTCGCCGGCACGGACATCGAGGCTGACGCGCTTGACAGCGTGGAGGCCGCCGAAGCGGCGGCTGAGGTCATGGGTGGCGAGCAAGGGAGCGTGCACGTCAGCGCCTCATCGCCCGCAACAGATCGAGCAGGCCGCGCCCGTGCATGAAGCGCACGGCCAGAATGAAGATGATGCCGAGCGGCAGCATCCAGTATTGCGTGTAGGTGCTGAGCACCTCCTGCAGAACGACGAACACGGCAGCTCCGAGAAACGGCCCATACAGCGTGCCGATGCCACCCAGGATGGTCATCAGCAGCACCTGACCGGAGGCGGACCAGTGCAGCAGGTCCGGTGCGGCAAAGCCGCGAAAGAGCACGTACAGTGACCCCGCCAGTCCAGCCGTCGCGCCGGCCACGACGAAGGCGAGCAGCCGATGCCTGTGGACGTCGATGCCGATGCTCTCGGCGCGGACCGCGTTCTGCCGCACGGCCTGCAGGGCGGCGCCGACCGGCGAGGCCAGAAAGCGCGACAGGGCCAGATAGACGCACAGCACCAGCACCAGCGCCAGGTAGTAGAACTGCGCGGCGCCTTGCAGATCGAGCCGGACCACGCCGAGGTCGAGAGGCGGCCGGCTGACGGTGAGGCCGTCGTCTCCGCCCGTCAGCTTCGACCAGCGCCACACGGTGGTAAACACCATCATGGAGAAGGCGAGTGTCACCAGCGCGAAAGCGATACCCGACAGGCGGACGATGACAATGCCGACCAGTAGTGCGGCGACGGCTGCGACGGCGACGCCGGCGAGCAGGGCCGGCGCCATGCTGAGGCCCAGCTTGGCGATCAGCAGCCCAGTGGTGTAGACGCCAAGCCCGAAGAAGGCCGCGTGCCCGAACGAGACGAGCCCGGTGAAGCCGATCAGGACATTGAGACTGGCAGCCCAGAGGCCGAGCAGCCCCACTTCGACCGCAAGGTTGACGTAGAAGCGCGACGGGCTGATCAGCGGCACGAGCGCCAGCATGGCGACTACGCCGACCAGCAGCCAGCCATCTCGGAGGCGCACGCGGGTAGCGGCGGGCAGGCTCTCAATGGCCATCATCGAGGCGCCCCAGGTTGAGCAGGCCGCGTGGCCGCACCAGCAGGACGAGGCCCATCATTGCGAAGACGACGACGAGGGCGAACTCGGGCATCACGACGGCGCCGAGAGTCTGCACCTGCCCGACCAGGAGCGAGGCGACGATGGTGCCGCGCAGGCTGCCCAGGCCTCCGAGCACCAGCACCACGAACGCATCGATAATGATGTTATGGCCCATGGCGGGATAGATCGTGAGCATGGGCGCGGCGACCAGTCCGCTGAGCGCCGTCAGGGCCGACCCGAGCGCGAACACCAGCATGAACAGGCGCGAGGTGTTCACGCCCATGACCTCGAGCGTCTCGCGGTCGGAGCTGGCGGCCCGGATGACCGTGCCGAGATCGGTCTTCTCGAGAAACAGGAACAGCAGCAGCGCCACGGCGATGCCCAGGCCGATCACAAAGATGCGGTAGGCCGGATAGACGACGCTGCCGATGCGAATAGTCCCCGAAAGCCAGTCGGGCGCGTTGATCGAGTAGGGGTTGGAGCCCCACAGGATGCGCGCTGTCTCGTCGAGCACCAGCGTCAGTCCGAACGTCAGCAGCAGCGTGAGGATGACGGGCTGACTTCGCATCGGCTGGATCAATGTCCGCTCGATGCCTATGCCGACGATGGCGATCACGATGGGCGCGACCAGCAGCGCCAGCCAGAACTGGCCGGTGAGGGACAGCACGCCCATGCCGACGTAAGCCCCCCACATGTAGAGGCTGCCATGGGCGAAGTTCACGACGAGCAGGATTCCGAAGATGATCGTCAGGCCGAGCGTGATCAGCATGAGCAGGACGCTCATGACGAGCCCGTTCAGGATCTGGATCGCCCAGAATGTGGCGTCGCCGGGAATCATGGCGTGGCCGGGCGGAGACCTAGAGGCCCTTGCATCCGGTCTCCTGCGGCGGAACCTCCGAGACGGTGGCGGCCGCCTCGTGCACCACGTTCACCGCCCACTTGGCACCGAACTGGTTGGCAGGCGCGGCACCCACCTGACCGATGAAGACCGGGACGCTTGCCTGGTGGTCGAATTTGCGCATGACGACCATGCCGTAGGCGCCGTCGAACTTGGCCGTCTCCAGAGCCTTGGCGACGTCGGCGCCCGAGAGCGATCCCGCGCGCGAGAGCGCGTCCACCAGCAGCCCGGCCCCGTTGTAGGCCAGGATCGCCTGGAAACCGGGCGTCACCTTGTATTCCTTCCAGTAGGCGTCGGTGAACTTGGCCATATTCGGGTGCTTGACGGTCCAGGTCGCCCAAGAGGCGGCCATGACGCCATCGGCGACGCCGCCCACAGCCTCGAGCTGGGAATCCGTGACGCCGGCGACGGCAAGCAGGCGGGTCTTGTCGAGCAGGCCGAAGGAGCGGGCCTGCTTGATGAAGTCGGTGACGACGCTGACGATCACTGGCGCCCAGACGTAGTCGGCGCCGGCCGCCGATATCTTGTTGATGTACGTTGACCAGTCCTTGGTATCGAGCGGCGCATAGTCTTCGCCGATGATGCTGACACCCATCTTCGCTGCCGCGTCCTTGAACGCCTTTGCAGCGCCCTGGCCCCACTCGTAGTCGTGGGCGACGATGTACCACTTGCCCTTGCGCGCCGGCTCGTTGCCGCGCAGCCAGTCGGCGACGCCGCGCACCGTCATAGCGTCGTTGGGATTGGAGCGAAACACCATCGGATGGCAGCGCTCGCCCGTGGCGCGCGGCGTTCCCGAGTTCGTCGTGAGGATGGGGACGCCGAGCTTGTCGGCGGCACCGCCGAGGGCGATGATCTCGGCGCTGGAGAAGATGCCGAGCAGCGCATGCACCTTCGATTCGCTGACCAGCCGGTCAGCTTTTCTCAGGGCCACCGCGGGCTTTCCCTCCGAGTCCTCCACCACCAGCTCGATCTTGCGGCCCTTGATCTCGCCGACCTGCTTCACGAGCAGCTGCGCGCCGCGCTGCATGTCTTGGCCGATCGGCGAGAACAGGCCCGAGAGTGCCGCCATAAAGCCGATTTTGATCGGCTCCTGCGCTGCAGCAGGCAACGATCCGACGGCCGATAGGGCGGCGGCCAGTGCGATACGGCTGAATGTGCGGGACGTACTGCTCGCCATGTTTCTCTCCTCGAAGGTCCTGCCTCGGTGCACTCACGCAGGGTTGACCTGATCGGAGCAGATCGCGCGGCGAGCGTCAATACATACCAGCTCGTCGGTAAGTTCTTGCTCGCGGCCGCCCGCGCAACTACTGTCATCGGCAAGGAGACACGGCCCGCCCGGGTCAGGGAAGCAACGCTCATGCGCACGGTCGTCCTCGAAGGCGGCTTCGGCCTGCAGAACCTTCGCTGCCGCAAGGCTGCGATGCCATCCATCGGCGAGCACGACGTGCTGCTCAAGATGCGCGCGGCGTCGCTTAACTATCGCGACTACCTGACCGTCGTCGGCTCCTACAATCCACGCCTGCGGCTGCCGCTGGTGCCGGTATCGGATGGCGTCGGCGAGGTGGTCGACGCCGGCAGCCGCGTCACGCGCGTTCGGGTCGGAGACCGCGTGGCACCGGCCTTCCGCGTGAACTGGGTGGCCGGCCCGTTCCGGCCGGAGGTGCGGCTGGCCACGCTGGGCGGCCCCATCGACGGCGTGATGAGCGAGTACATCGCGATCCCGGCAGAGGCCGCCGTGCAGGTGCCGTCCTTCCTGTCCGACGCGGAAGCTGCCACGCTTCCGGTGGCGGCGGTCACGGCATGGAACGCGTTGCGCGTGGAAGGCGGCATCGGGCCCGAGACGAGCGTGCTCGTGCAGGGAACCGGCGGCGTCGCCCTGTTCGCCCTGCAGCTGGCCAAGATCGCCGGCGCCAGCGCTATCGTGATCTCCTCCAGCGACGAGAAGCTGCAGAAGGCCAGGACGCTCGGCGCCGATCATCTGATCAACTACCGCACGCACCCCGATTGGGAGCGCCTGGTGCAGGAGCTGACGGCCGATCGCGGCGTCGACCTGGTCCTGGAGCTGGGCGGCGCCGAGACGCTCGACAAGTCGTCGAGGTGTGCCGCGCTGGGCGGCCAGATCAGCCTGATTGGCAACCTGTCGGGCAGCACGGCGCAGGTTTCGCTGACGCGCATTCTGATGAAGCACCTGCGCCTACAGGGCATCACGGTGGGGGACCGGCTGAGCTTCGAGGCCATGAACCGCGCCATAGACCGCCACCGGGTGCGGCCCGTCGTGGACCGGGTCTTCCAGTTCGGCGAGTTGCGCCAGGCGCTCGAGTATCTCGCCGAAGGCCGGCACTTCGGCAAGGTTTGCATCAACTTCGGCGCGGCGGCCTGATCGGGGCCAGGCGGAAATTCGGGCAGAGATGCTTTGGAGAATCGAGGCGAGACATGCTGGAGACAGAGGAACAGGCTGAATTCCGCATGACGTGCCGGCGATTTGCCGAGAAGGAGATCGGTCCGCTGGTCGAGGCCGCCGAGAAGAGTGGCGTCTATCCACGCGGGCTGAGGGAGAAGGCTGGCGAGGCGGGCCTGCTGGCCATCACGGCGCGACCGGAGCTCGGCGGCGCCGGCGCTGGCCTGACCTTCCAATGCATCATGCTGGAGGAATGCGCGCGCGTATGCGCCGGCCTCACCACCGGCCTGATGGGCCTTGGCATGCGCATCCTGGCGAGCTTCGGCAACGCGGAGCAGCTCGCCGCCTACTACGCGCCCTCTCTGAAGGGCAAGGCGATGGGTGCCTTCGCCATGTCGGAGCCCGATGCCGGCTCCGATGTCTTGGCCATGAAGGGGCGCGCCACGCGCGAGGGCAATGGCTGGCGCATCCGGGCGAATAAGATGTACATCACGGGGGCGACGTTCGCCGACTACCTGCTCGTCGTCGCCTATACGATGCCGCAGGCGCGCCGGCAGGGCCTGAGCATCTTCGTGGTGGAGACCGGGACGCCGGGCGTGGAGATGCACCTTCTCGACAAGCTCGGCCACCGCTCCATGGAGACGGCGTCCGTGTTCCTCGACTGCCATGTCCCGCATACCGCGTTGCTCGGCGAGGAAGGGCGCGGCATGGAGTACGTGATGCACTTCCTGGAGGAGGCCCGCATCACGCACGCAGCACGCAGCCTTGGGGTCGCCAG
>JBFWRV010000013.1:0-100673 GCA_050248715.1 Hyphomicrobiaceae bacterium
CGGCGGCCGGAAGGATGGCGCCTCCACGCGAGCAGTGAGTGCGGCATCGCAAGCCCCTCCCCGAGAGGACGGCCGAAGCAGAGGCGGCTGAAGAGCGAACAGGCTTTGCAAGTTCAAGTTTGAAGAAGGACCGAACGCTGTGGCCATCATATTGAAGGGAGGGCTTCTGATCGACGGCTCAGGCCGCGAGCCTATTCCCGATGCGACGATTGTCCTGGACAAGGGCGTCATTGCGCGCGTCGAGACGGCGCGCAAGGTCGTACCGCAAAGCGACGACACCGTCATCGATGCGCAGGGCCGGACCCTGATGCCCGGGCTGATCGATGCGCACACGCATCTTGGCTATCACAGCCGGCAGCCGGACGTGTGGACGCAGGAGCTCAAGGAGTCGGTCGAGCTCAATACGCTCTATGCAGCCGCCAACGCTCGCGCCATCCTCCACTGCGGCTTCACGGCGATTGGCGATGGCGGATGTCGCGGCTTCCTCTCATCGGCTGTCCGCGATGCCGTTGCCAATGGGACCATCGAGGGCCCCCGGGTCCGGGCTGCCGGCGCGATCATCTGCGGGGAGGCCGGACTGCTCGACAACACCCCGCCCTGGTCCGAGGCCCGCACGCACGCCAGCCTCGGCATGATGGTGACCGGTACCGATGAGGTGCGCCGCGCCGTCCGCAGGCAGGTCAAGGGCGGGGTCGACTGGATCAAGGTTGCGGCCAGCGGCGTTGCGGGCTCGTCCTGGAGCAGCGCCGAGACCGACGACCTCAGCTACGAGGAACTGCACGCTGCAGTCGTGGAGGCCAGGAAGTACCGCCGGCCGGTTCATGCCCATGCCCACTCGATCGGCGGCATAAAGGCCGCCATTCGTGCCGGGGCGATTTCGATTCATTCCGCCGAGTACGCGGACGACGAGGCCATCGAGGAGATGCGCAAAGCGGGTGTGTATTTCAGCCCGACCATTGCCTGGCTGCATGCGCGCTGCATGCCGCAATTCGGTGCCCCGACCGACCCGGAGTTTCGCGCGGAAGCCTGGAGCGCGTTCGAGGCCTCGCGCCGGATGCTTACACAGGGGAAGTCGCTTGCCGAGGTCCTTGCGCTTGGAACTGACGCGGCCCACAGGTTCCCGCATGTGCCGGACGGCGTGATCGAGATGCAGTACTTCGTCGCGCTGGGTTTCACTCCGATGCAGGCAATTGTGGCTGCCACGAAGAATGCAGCCGCAGCGATTGGATGCGGGGAGAGTCTCGGCCAGTTGCAGGCCGGCCGGATGGCCGACGTCCTGATGGTGGAGGGAAACCCCGCCGAGGACGTCTCGATTCTGAGGAACAAGCGCCATATTGTCCGCATGTGGAAAGGCGGCGTCGAGGTTGCCCTTCCCAAGGAGCGCGGCCGCATCGGCGTGGACTTCGATCCTGCACTTTGGCTCCGGCATGATTTCGAGCAGCTTTCGGCGGCTTGAGGCACCTTCATGCAAGGAGCAGCGCTGTAGGATCAGGCGCGGCGCACATGCCCGGAGCGGCGGCGCCCTTGCCGTGAATGGTTGAGAGTTCCGCTTCGCAAGCAAGAGAAGGGTGAGACCGCCCGATGCCCAGAACAGCATCCGAGGTGCACAAGGACGCCATCGTGGTTGTCGGCCACAGCGACATCATCGCTTCCGACGTCGACTGGCGTCGGGAGGCCGGCGAGCGGAACGTGCTGGAACGGCGACATCTCCCCACGCTCAGGAAGGGCGGGGTCACAGTGGTGTGCGATCACGTCGGTGGTGACGCTCCCTACGGCTATCTGCCCGCAACGCGCCTGTCGACGGACTATCTGCAGCGCTTCATGCGGGCACTCGACCACACCTATGCGGAGCTGTCCGAAAGCGACGGCTTACTGCTCGCAACGACGACGGAGGATATACGGCGCGCCAAGCGCGAAGGGAAGGTTGCGGTCGTCATCTGCCTCGAAGGCGCCTCGCCCCTCCAGGGCGAGATTTCCTACCTGCGCAATTTCTACAGGCTGGGGTTGCGCTGCATCGGGTTGACGCACGATGTGCGTAATAGCCTCGGCGATGGCATCCGTGAGCGCAGCGGGGGCGGCCTGACGCATTTCGGCGTGAGCGTTGTCGAGGAATGCAATCGTCTCGGCATCGTCGTGGACGTGTCGCATCTTTCCGACAAGGGCACTGCGGATGCTCTCGAAGTCAGCAAGCAACCGATCGTTGCTTCCCACTCCAATGCGCGCGCGCTCTGTCCGCATCCCCGAAACCTGCCCGACGAGCTGATCCGGGGCATCGCCCGTGGCGGCGGCATGGTTGCGTTTCACGCATTGAATGCGCTTGTCGGCACGCAATCCGAGCCGAGCCTCGACGATCTGTTGCGGCACATCGCCCACATCGCCGAGATCGGGGGAACCGACTGCATTGGTATCGGACCGGATCTCATGGAGAATTGGGATCCCACCATCTTCACGTCCGTGACGGACAGGAGCTCGAGGGTGAATGGCATCCCGGTCGGAAAGCTCGACTGGCGGTACCCGAAGGGCATTCAATCGAATGCGGACCTTCCGAATCTCACGGAGAGGCTATTGAGGATGGGATTCAGCGCGGACGACGTGACCAAATTCCTCGGCGGCAATTGGATGCGCGTTTTCGAAGCCGTCTGGAGGAAGCCCAATGGCAAGGGCGCGGGCGCATAGCGAACCGGGCCCGTCATGCGGCGAAATACGCTTCCATGATTGCGCAATACCGGCGCGCGAACGTGCTGACACCCGCAATGCAACATCCAGCGTCATGCCCGGCGTCAGGACATGCCTCCGGCATAGGGTGGGCATGCACGCGGCAGCGCCCGGCTACGCCGCGATGGTTGCGTGGGGCGATGACGATCCGGAAGACGAAGATTGGCGGGGCGGATCAAAAATGACCGCTAGAAGCTGAGCGGAGTATTCACCCAGAGCACCTTTGCCTCGATATTGCCTGGATTTCTATAACCGTGCGGCAACGACGATTTGAAGAAGAAGGCGTCTCCCTCCTCGACAGTATACGTTGCGCCGTCGACGATCAGCTCGAGCTTTCCTTCAAGGATGAAACCGACCTCCTCTCCTTCGTGCTGAATGCAGCCGTCGCTCGAGCCCTTCGGCGCGATATGATGGATGTTGGCCTCGATCAGCGTTGCGATGGCGTTCGATACCAGGCGCTCCAGAACAATGCCTTTCCCCTTGAGCTTCGTCCCCGTCTTGATGGTGGAGCGCTCGCCGCGGCGCATGATCGAAACGGGGCCGATGTCTGCGCGATCCTCCGAGAACAGCCTCGCAACGGCAATCTCCAGTGAACTGACGAGCCGGTGGAGCATCGCAAGGGATGGCCGCGCCTTGTTGTTCTCAACCTTCGATAGGAAGCCTTCCGTGCACCCCACCTCGTCGGCCAATTGGCGCAGGCTCATCCCCTTGGTGAGGCGCGCATGCCTCAGGCGGATTCCGATGTCGATATGAGTAGAGCCGCCATTTTTCGTGCGTGTACGGCTGGTCCTCGAAGGACGCGCGGTCGGCGTTCGGGTGAAGGCCTTCATGGGTCGGCCGAGCCCTGACACGCATCGCAGGAATTGCAGGGGTGATGGGCAGCGGTTGCCATGGTTGCACAAGTACGGGCGCCGAGAGGGGAGCCTGGACCACAAAGCAACGGCGACCGTGCAACGGCAGGCTTTGGGGTGCCGGCAATGGAGAGCATGTAGCGATGATACCCAACGCAAGTCGGGAACCGAGCAAGATACACGCGCGAGGATAGAGGTGCAGGTCGGGCGAATGTCAAGAAGTTTGACTTGCTTGCCTCGCCGCGGCGGGAGCCCGCGACCCCGGAGAGCTTCCGCGCCTCTGGCCTGCCTCCCAACGGAGCCACGCATCGCCGACGGGAAGCCGCCGACCGACATTCCGCCCCGGCAGCATTGGATGTCATTGTCAGCTTGCGCGCTAGGACGACGGCCGATTGCGGTGTCGTTCGCGTGCTCACAAACGCGGCGGCCGCTTTCTCGCCGGGACCGAGGACACGACCCTCTACCGCCCGAGAGCCAACTTGAGGCGGGCGGCACGTGGTCGCCAAGCCGGCGCTCGATCTTGAGGACCGCTCGTGCTCCGAGGTTTGCGCCGGGCTCCGCCCCCGGCAGAAACACATTGCGCGAACCTGAAGTGACCGCGCATCCCCCGGAAGGTTCGCCGCGCCGCTGCGGCGCCGTTGATCGGCACTCACGGGGACAGTCGCGGCCGCGCCCTTGCCACACGCGCTGTTTGCTGACAGGTTCGCGCAAGCGTGCTGATTTCCCGTTCCTTGACATCGTGTTAGACACCGACGGTCGCCCGTCACACGCGGGCGCGGATTGAAACACCGTTTCCCTCATCGACCGCGCTAAAGAGCTGGGTCGCCCGTCACACGCGGGCGCGGATTGAAACGCGCGCGTTGGGTGGGCAGTAACCTTCGTCGCTGAAGTCGCCCGTCACACGCGGGCGCGGATTGAAACGAGCGCCGCTGCTTGCTTCTGATCACGAGCAAGATGTCGCCCGTCACACGCGGGCGCGGATTGAAACGTCATCAGAGAACGCGGGCTCGCGCCTGGGAGCAGGTCGCCCGTCACACGCGGGCGCGGATTGAAACGATCGCCGGGTGATTTACGCGCATGGTGCGGCGCGTCGCCCGTCACACGCGGGCGCGGATTGAAACTACTATTTCGCGTTGGGGCGTGGGGTCGGACGATGTCGCCCGTCACACGCGGGCGCGGATTGAAACGCCGTAGGCCGGCGGCTTGCCCTCGCCGGCGACGGTCGCCCGTCACACGCGGGCGCGGATTGAAACGGCACACTTGCGCGCTGCAGTAGTCTTGCCGGTAGTCGCCCGTCACACGCGGGCGCGGATTGAAACGCTAGCTCCAGAAGCACGTCGGCGTGGCAGCGCGCGTCGCCCGTCACACGCGGGCGCGGATTGAAACTGGGCGGGTGTCGAGATCATCAGCACCCGCCCGAAGTCGCCCGTCACACGCGGGCGCGGATTGAAACGTTCAGAAGCCCTCTGACCTCGGTTTCTCAGACGGTCGCCCGTCACACGCGGGCGCGGATTGAAACTGCATGCGCTTCTTGCGTTTAGCCATCCTGGCAGGTCGCCCGTCACACGCGGTCGCGGATTGAAACCATGTACAGGCATTGGCCCTTTTGGCCGCAGTGTGGTCGCCCGTCACACGCGGGTGCAGGTTGAAACCTGTGCGACCCGCAGCCGAGCAAACACGAGCCGGCCGGAAGGGCTCGGCTGCCCGGAAAGATGAGCCCGGGCAAGCTGAACAGTAGTCATTTGCGGCCGGCCGGCCGGTGGCCCGTGGATAGGGCGCCATGCTTGGCCGAGGTCCCCTCGCTCGCCGTATCAGCATGCTTTCCGAGCCGTAAGGCGCAACGCTCCAATCACGGTCCTTTTCGCCCTACCACCTCTGACTACCGGGGTAAGTGGCGCTCCTTTCAGGACCGAGCCCCTTGCGGGAATGGTCGCGAGGCGAGGTGGCAAGTTGCCGGCGCCAAGGCTACACTGGTGCGCTGCAACAGGTGCAGGAGCCGAGCGGGGCTGTGCAGGGTTGGGAGTGAGGCTGGCGCATATGCCGAGCCAGACTCCACCGCTCGATGGACTTCGGAACCCAATGGTAAACGCGCTGAGATTCCAATCGTTTACCCTGGACCTGGATCGACTGTCCTTGCGCGGACCGTCTGGCGAAGTGGATTTGAGACCAAAGAGTTTCGAAGTGCTTCGATATCTTGTAGAGCACGCAGGCCGCGTGGTCACGAAGGATGAGGTGATCAAGGCTGTCTGGCCCGACGTAACGGTCACCGATGAATCCTTGACGCGCTGCGTCAGCGAAGTGCGCCGTGCCATCGGTGATGATGCTCAGCAGATCATCAAGACGGTGTCCCGGCGGGGCTACCTTTTCGACTCGACTCTGGTACGGGAGGACGCCGAGCACGCCCGCAACGCGGACTCCATCTTGCCTTCTCAGCAAGGCGGCATGCCGGTTGCGCCCCAACTGTCGGCGGCACACCGCCCGTCGATTGCCGTGCTCCCTTTTGCAAACATGAGCGGCGACCCTGAGCAAGAATACTTCAGCGATGGGATTACCGAGGACATCATCACGGACCTGTCGAAGATCTCAGGGCTCTTCGTGCTGGCACGCAATACGGCGTTTACCTACAAGGGCAAGGCCGTCAACGTTCAGCAGGCAAGTGCCGACCTCAAAGTCAAGTTCATCCTGGAAGGCAGCGTGCGCAAGGCGGGATCGCGCGTTCGCGTCACCGCACAGCTCATCGACGGAAGCGAGGGCGGTCATCTTTGGGCCGACCGCTATGACCGCGATCTCGACGATATCTTTGCGATCCAGGACGAGATCACGCGCACGATCGTTGACCAATTGAAGGTCAAGCTCCTGCCGGAGGAGAAGAGGGCCATAGAGGAATCGCCGACCGGCAGCGGGGAGGCCTATGCCTACTACCTGCGGGGCCGGCAGTTTCTGCACCGACGCTCGAAGACCTTTCTCGAGCTGGCGCGGCGGATGTTCGCCAAGGCGGCCGAGATCGACCCGCTCTATGCGAAAGCCTACGCCGGGATCGCGGATTGTGATTCTTTTCTGCGCCTTCACTATGGCGCCGACGTCCCGGTCGAGGGGATTCTGGCGATCAGCGCCAAGGCGCTGGAACTGCAGAACGGTCTGGCTGAGGCCCATGCCTCGCGTGGCCTGGCTCTGTCGCTGCTTGGGCGATATGGGGAAGCCATGGCGGAGTTCGACGAGGCATTTGCCGTCGACGCGGACCTGTTCGAGGCGCACTACTTCTGTGCCCGCGCCTGCTTCACGCAGGGCAAGCTCGAGGCGGCCGCCGATCATTTTCAGCGCGCAGCGGCCATCAAGCCGGACGATTGCCAGACGCTTCTCGTGCTGACGGGCGTGCTCCGATCGCTCGGGCGGACGGACGACATGATGGCCGCAGCGCGGGAAGGCGTCGCGCGTGCGGAACGCGAGCTTGCGCTGCATCCTGAAAACCCGCGGCCCGCATACCTGGGCGCCGGAGGGCTTGCCATCCTCGGTGAGTTCGACCGCGCCAAGGAGTGGGCCGCACGCGCGATCGCCATAGATCCAGAGGACGTCCTGACCCAGTACAATGGAGCTTGCTTCTACGCGATCGTGGGTGAGCATGAGCGGGCGATCGACTTGCTCCTGGGCGTCCTTCCGCGCGCTGGCCGACAGACGAAAGAGTGGGTGAAACGCGATTCCGATCTCGACCCGCTGCGCGCCAATCCCCGCTTTGCCAAGGTGCTTGAACTGCTGGATTGAGGACGCGGGTCGGCCGGCATTTGCCAGGCAAAGTTCCCCATTTGTGCCGGACTCCCGGAGGCACCCGCTGCACGATCGTGGACAGATTGCGCAGGCAACCCGCATCCCGCCCACCCCGGCAGCCGAAAACTGAACGTTCTCAGATATTTCACGCAAACTTCAGGGAAGCTTCACGGCAGTTTCAGGACGGGAGCGGTGGCCCGTGATCCACTTGGACCATCATCATCCAGCCATTGCGAGGGTGTCATGATGGTCCAGTCAATGCAGTTTCAGGGGATTCCCGGTTGGTCTCCCGCTACTGACGCGGCATCGTTCCACCGCACTGCCTGCCCCGGGGAACTCGACGGCGCGCCGATGCTGCGCATCTCGCTGCTTGACGGCATAGCCTTGTATGTCGGGACCAGGGAGGTGGCCCTCAACCAGCGCAAGGCGCGGGCGCTGATTGCTTATCTCGCGCTGGCACGCGGGATGAGAGAGACGCGAAGCCGCCTGGTTGGGCTGCTCTGGAGCGAGACAGAGGATGCAAAGGCGCGCGCATCCCTGCGACAGCTGCTGCACCTGTTGCGCGAAATCTTCGACAGGGAAGGCATCGTCGGCCTGTCGGCCGACAAGGACCTCGTGAGCCTGGATCGGTCGGTCGTCATCACTGATGTGGAGTGGGCTCTGGCAAGCATCGACCGGGCAGACCCGGTCGCCCCCCTTCTCAATGAGTTTCGCATCACGGACACGTTCCTGCGGGGCTACGAGGATGTCGATCCGGCGTTCTGCACCTGGCTGAGAACCAAGCGCGAGAACATACGCCAGCAGCTGATCAGAAGGCTCGAAACACAACTGTCCAATCCCTCACATCAGGCCCAGGCCACCGAGCGCATCGCCCGCGCCCTCTTTCAGGTCGATCCGACCCACGAGATTGCCTGCCAGTATTTGATGCGGGCGTGCGTGGCATCGGGTAACGCGGGGGGGGCCCTGGCTACCTACAAGCAGCTGTGGGAGCGCCTGGAGCAGGAGTATGACATCGAACCGTCAAAGGCGACGCAACAGCTCGTAGTGACGATCAGGAATGCGGCCGTGGATCCCCATGGTCTCGACGGAATCCTGCGGGCACCCACACTTCCGTAACCACGCATTGAGATCGAAGCGTAAGAGAGTTGACCTCGTCGAGCTGGATTCACCGCGCAGCCGTGCCGGGACAGGTTGAAGAGGCTCGCAGTGATCTGACGGCGAGGACGCCGTGGCGCGCGACGGGCGCGCTCCTGGTTGACTTGGTTGAGCGGCCATCGAGGGGTTGATCGGCGACAGACCACCGGACCGGCGCGAGCTTTCGGTGAGGTCGCGATTGGGGCTACTACTCGCCCCGCCCCGGCTCTGGTTGAACCCTCCCTGTCCCGGGGCCAAGTAACAGTCAAAGTTTGCCGGAGCTCCCATGAGGATCCCTGCCGCCTTCCTCCTGTCGGCCGCCGTCGTGATGACCGCCGCAGGCGCCGCTGAAGCCGCCAAGAAGCGAAAACACCACCGTGGGCAATGCGATGTCTACTGCCAGCGATACCCCAGCGCCACGCCGCGGCAGCTCAAGAACGCGCGAGCCTACGACCGCGGGGGCGAATACTGGGAGCAGGACCCCAACGCGCATCCCGTCGGCAGCCCGGGCTGGTGGTATTTGAAGGAGCGCGAGGGACGCGGCGGACTGCGCTTCTAGTCTGGGGTGCCGAGCTGTCCGATCCCAGTCTCGGGGAAGGCGGTAATGACCTCGCTCCCGCACCCCCGGACGTGAGCCAGAACGCGCCGATTGCCCCGGCAGCAGGCTTTCGGGGCTCGACATGGTTCCTGACTGTTGTGTGTCCAACGCCGAGGCGCTGCTGACCCAGGCGACTCGAAGACGCGCAGGCCCGGGGAGAGGATGCAGGATCGCCCCTACGGGTGTCCCGCAGTCCCCATACAGGGTCCCCGCTGCGGGTTGATCAGTGATCTGCCATCTTGATCCACAGCAACCCGGATTTCGCCATCGCGCTTCCGGGGATTACCAAGACCAATTCTGCGTTTGCCTCGTCGGCGGACGAACAGAAGAGCAGGTTGGGTTCAAATGAATGGTGTGGGTGACATCGAGACGGCCGAGGCCGCGTGGTCTCTCCTGGAGGACCACTTCCGACATCACACGGCGCTCCTGCGCCGTTTCGAGAAGACGAGCCCGCACGAGGTCATACGCCTGTGGCAGCGAGGGACCAACGAGCATGGCGACCCCCTGTCGCTGTTCGAGCGCGATGCCCTGGTCGAGCGCCACTGCGATCTGTTTGGAAAGTGGCCTGAAATTAGGGTCTCTTGAGGCGTTGTCTTTTGAGAAGGCGACGCGGTCGATGCTGCCAAGTCGGCGAGATATCGTCAGCCGACCGTGATGATGGCCGGGTCGAGGCCGTGGGCTGCAGGAGCCTCGCACCGAAGCGGGGCTCGCCTCCGTCAGTGCCTGGCGATCGCAACCGGCATCGCCGCGCTCGCCTGTGATGGTTGGCGGCAGTAGGTGGTCCCCGTCGCGAGAGTAGGAGGCAGGTAGTCCTAGCTCGCCGCGACAGGAGATTCCTGCCAGATGCCGCCAATCCAAGTTCCCAGGACAGCGATGCTATCCGGCTCGAAGGCGACCATGTCAGCCTGGAATCCCGGAGCCAGTCGGCCGAGGCGATCGCCGAGACCGAGAAATGCGGCGGGCTCGAGCGAGGCGTGGCGCAATGCCGAGATGAGAGGCACATCCAGTAGCTGCACACAGTTGCGCACCGCGCTCGACATATTGAGGACGGTGCCGGCGAGCGTACCGCCCTCGTCCACGCATGCCTCCCCTCGTGCCTGCACGCACCGTCCGAAAAGGCAGAATTCCCGCCGGTTGCCGCCCGTCGGTGACATTGCGTCAGTGACCAGCATGGGATGGGCCTTGCCACGCAGTGCCAACCGCAGCATGGCAGGATCGACATGCACCCCATCAACGATCATGCCGAACCAAGCCTCCGGGCATTCCAAAGCCGCCGCGATTGGCCCGGGATCGCGGGCAGAGAGCGGCCGCATGGCATTGAAGAGGTGCGTGAAGCCGGTGAGACCTTCCTCCATTGCCTGCTTCGTCTGGACGTAGGTCGCCATGGAGTGACCCAAGGCCACGCGCACGCCGGCATTGGCGAGTTCGGCGATGAAGCCGCGCGGGACTTCCTCCGGCGCGAGGGTCACGAGCTTGACCATGGCGGCGGACGACGTGAGCAGCGCCATGTCGTGAGCGGCAGGCCGGCGGAGCATCCGCGGGTCGTGGACGCCGGGCTTGGAAGGAGAGAGGAACGGCCCTTCGAAATGAATGCCGATGACACCAGTGCGTTCAGGAAAGCCTCGCACGGCATCCAGCGCTGCGCGCATTTGCTGCGGCGTATCGCTGATGAGGGTGGGCAGCAGGCTGGTCGTGCCGTAGCGCCGATGCGCAGCAACGATACGAGCGAGACCGGCGGGATCCGGGGCGTCGTTGAAGAGGACGTCTCCGCCGCCATTCACCTGCACATCGATGAAGCCGGGTGCAAGCCAGCAACCCGGTGGCAGCTCATGCAGCGAAACGCCGGTAGGGAGCGCCTCCCGCGGGCCGATCCACGTGATGCATTCATCCTCGATCTGGACAGCACCGGCCCGATGGATAACGCTTCCATCGAAAACGGCATCGGCCGTGACGGCGTGCTGGCGGGGGCGCTTCATGTGGTGCGCGTGACTTTGCGGAGATGAGGAGGATTGTCGACGTCAACACCAAGCTGTGTCGCGAGGGCGACGGTCATGACGTAGGAGCTTTGCAATAGGCAGAGGGCATCGGCCTCGGGATGTTCGATGGGGAGTACCGGGAGGAGCGTTCCCTCGGTGGAGACGCAGTCGGCCACCAGCAAATGAGCACCTTTTGCATGCAGGTCCCGGCATAGCAGGCGAACGGCGGGCGCCGCTTCATCCGCGGGCGTAAACACAAGGACCGGATAGCCCGGGCGAACCAGGGCAACCGGACCGTGAAGAAACTCAGCGCCGCTGTCGGCATCGGCGTGGAGCCTGCAGGTCTCCTTGAGTTTAAGCGCGGCCTCACGCGCAATGCCGAGCGTGGGTCCTCGTCCGAGTACGGCCAGATGGGTCGACCGGGATAGCGCCTCCTGCGCGCGACTCCAATCCAGTTTCAAGGCGTGGGCAAGCCGGTCGGGCAATCGGCCGACCGCGTTCAGCAGATTTGGATCTTCGGTCCAAGCGCCTGCAAGGCGCATCAGGACTGCAGCTGTCGCCATGAAGGTTTTTGTCGCCGCGACGCTGAGCTCGGGTCCGGCCGCGAGTGGCAAGACGATGTCGCAGGCCGAGGCGAGTGGGGAGGTTGGAGCGTTTGTGATCGCAACCGTCAGCGCGCCCGAGCGCCTGGCCTGGGTTGCGAAGGAAACGAGGTCATCGCTTCTACCTGACTGAGAGATGGCGAGTAGAAGCTGGTTGCGCAGGTTGAGGTGCCGCCGATAAATGCTGGCGATGCTCGGTGCCGCCTCCGCCACCGGTAATCCCACGTACCGCTCGATCAGGTGCTTTCCGAACGTAGCCGCGTGAGCGGAGCTTCCCCGGCCGCAGGTGAGAACCACGCTGGGCTTGAGGCGACGGACGTAGGGAAGAAGGTCGCGAAGCGGACGCGCCAGCTCGATCTCCTGCCGCGCGACAATGCCCGGCGCGGCCTCGATCTCCTGTGCCATCGAAGATCGAAAGCTAATCATTGGCCGGCACTGCATCGCAAAGGAAAGCAACGGCTTCCGCGCGCGCCATCTGCAGGGCCCCGCTCAGCGCGTCGCCGATCGGCGGCACAAGAAGGCGGTGCGTGCACTGCGCAAGATAGGGCCTCATGCTGTCGCCAAGGCCGCCGAGCAAGCACAGCCGATCGCCGCCGAGATCGACCATCCTGGCCGCCAGGGCGTCGATGTGCGCAGCGGCTGATCGCATGAGGTCCTGGGCGGCAGCATCGCCCTGTTCTGCGTGCGCAACAATCGGCGGTGCCAGGCTGGCATAGTCGCGTGGTCCGGCGCCTCTCATCCATCGCACGACGGCATAGGGGTCTGTCTGAAATCTCTCAAATACAGATCGGAGCGAGGCCGTCCAGGGTTTCAACCCGTCGTGCGCCTGCAAGACGCGGGTTAGGGCCTTTCGTCCGAGCCACGCTCCGCTGCCCTCGTCTGAAAGAGGAAAACCCCAGCCGCCCACCCGGAAATCGCGCCCCCCGACGATGCCCCATCCGACGCTGCCGGTTCCCACAATGACAATGGCGCCGTCCCGGCCGCCATGAGCGCCAATGCACGCAGCTCTCGCATCGCTCGTGAAAACCGCGCGGCAGAAAGGTAAAGGCAACGCCTGAGCTTGAGCGAGGGTGGAGGGTTCACAGGCGCCGGCCAGCGCAAGACAAGCGACAATCCTTTCCTGCTTCCCGTGGAGACTTGCCTGCTCTAAGCATTGGCGCGTTGCATCGGATATCGCTGCAAGACTTTCTCGCAACCCAAGGCGAATGTTGGCGGGTCCGGCTGTCGCCTGGCCCAGCACATGGCCTTCGAAATCGGTAAGACGAGCGCGGCACCGCGTGCCGCCGCCGTCGACCCCCAGAAGCAGAACCTCATGTCGAACAGGTGGAGCCATGTCGCGTTTAACGCCAAGAATTCAAAGGAGCCAAGGGCGTTTTTGTGAAAGAGGTGCGGTCATGCAAACAGAACGGCCAAGCTCTCGCTTTGCCGATATCGATGTATGGGAGCCGGCCGATGTACTGGAGGCGATGATCGGCGGACAGTTTGCGGCCGTCGCCGCGGTAAGGGCGGCATTGCCGGAGACGGAGCGCGCAGCGCTCGGCATCGAACAGAGGCTCAAGGCGGGTGGACGCTTGGTCTACGCCGGAGCAGGCACGTCCGGTCGCTTGGCCGTACAGGATGGCGCGGAGTTGATGCCGACGTTCGGCTGGCCAAGCGAGCGCCTGGTGCTGCTCATCGCTGGCGGGCATGAGGCCATGATGCAGGCGGTCGAGGGGGCGGAAGACGAAATCGTGAAGGCCGCCATGCAGGTCCGCGAGCATGATATCGGCGGCGAGGATGTCCTCATCGCGGTCGCAGCCAGCGGGACGACACCCTTCACCTTGTCCTGCCTGCGGGAAGCAAAATCGCGAGGCGCGTTCACGGTGGGCATCGCCAACAATCGGGGAACACCGATCCTTTGCGAGGCCGATCAAGGCATCTTTCTCGATACGGGTGCTGAGCCCATTGCCGGCTCGACCCGCATGAACGCAGGCACCGCACAGCGCATCGTGCTCAACCTGATGTCGACTTTGGTGATGATCCGGCTTGGTCGCGTCTATCGCGGCATGATGGTCGATGTGCAATCCGCCAACGCGAAATTGGAGAGGCGCAAGAGAGCCATGGTCAGCTACCTGACCGGGTGCTCGGACGGGGAGGCGCAACGGGCGCTCGAGTGCGCTGGCGGCAATGTCAAAATTTCGATTCTCATTCTCCACGGTTGCGAGCTCGCTTCGGCGCAAGCGGCACTCGACCGAGCGGGCGGCCATCTGCGGCAAGCGATCGATAGCCTCGGACAAGCGCCCCAGCGCAACGATGAGGCCGGCAGCGCGTCAAGCGCGAAGCCGCGGCACGACAGAACCGGGCGCGCCCTTCCGCAAGCCGCCAGGCCTGCCTCATAGGTGCCGACGCCGGACGGTGAGCCGGCTGCCGCCCAGTCACAGGAATTTGAAGCAGTGCTCACCGAGTCGATCGACCGTTTGCCGCGCGATCCGGAGGAGGTCGCTCGTCTGCACAAAGCGGCTGGCGCATGGCGGCGTCTCCGATGGGACAACCGACAACCTGCCGGCTTCGATGGGCGGCGTGTTGGTCGGGGGCACCAACTGCAAAGGCCAAGACCGCCGCCCGGATTGACCCAGATCAAGGTCGACCTTCGTCAAACCATAGATATAAATGGCTCCTAAGAATGTCGTACGTCCGGCTCCCTTGGTCAGGGTGATACTATGGTCCGCCTGCCAGTAGCGCTGCAGGCCCTGCTGATAGCGGCAGCCCTTTGCTTGCTGTTCGTCCCGCCGGCGGCGGCGCACTTGGGCGAAGGACACGGATCGGCCACGGGCACGACTGTCATCTCGGACGCGCCGGTCGACCGAGTTTCGCCCGATCTCAAAGAGCCCAAAGCGCGCAACTTCGTTTCAGTCTCGACGCTTGCTTCCTCCCCCTGTTGCTGCGCACAAGGCGGAAACTCGACGAACTGCGGTTGCAGCTCCAGCTGCGCCTCGGCCGCGTGCGGGTATGGTAGTGCCCTGGCAAGTACGTACGGGGTGAACCTGCCGGTCAGCGCCAAGCGCTCACTTGCGCCACTGCGTCACCGGTTGCTTTCTGGCTCCGACCTCGACCCGGGCGAGAGGCCACCGCGCCTCTAGAACTGCCACGACGGCTCTCCGTCCCGGCAAGCGCCGAGCACCTCGGCGATTCCGATCTAGTCCCCTGAACATGATCCGCGAGAGACGCCGCTTCGGCTGTCGTCGCCAAGATCGCGTCCAGCCTCACGAAGCAGGATCCAAACTATGCATCGCCGCGATTTGCTCAAAGCCGGCCTTGCCGGCGTAGCCTCCGCAACCGTTCTCTCCGCGCTGCGAATTCCCTCCGCTGTCGGGCAGAGCTTCGCTGGACCGGCCCAGGCCTCTCTCTCCGCCGCGCGTGAATTGCGCATCATCTCCCGCACGCTCGATGTCAACAAGCGTGCGGCAAAAGTCTTCGGCCTCGTCGACGCTGAAGGCCGGCCTGGGCTTGCTTACAGCGAGGGTGACACCTTCAGGGTAAGCCTCGTCAACGGGCTCAGCGAGCCGACCTTGATCCATTGGCACGGTTTGAGACCGCCTTACGACCAGGACGGCGTGCCCGGCATGCCTTTAGCGGAGCTTAAGCCCGGCGAGAGGAGAGCGTATGAGTTCCCGGTCGGCGCGGCCGGCACGCACTGGATGCACGCGCATACGCTGCAGGAGCAGAACCTGCTCGCCGCTCCGCTCGTCGTGCGCGAGCGCGAGATGGCCGGCCGCGATGAGCAGGAAATCATCGTGCTGCTGCATGACTTCTCGTTCACGCCGGCCGAGGAGCTTCTGTCCCGCCTCAAGCGCTCGACGGGGGGGCACGGCATGCATGGCATGGCCGCCATGGGTCGCAACGACATCAACTACGATGCCTACCTGGCCAACGATCGCACGCTGGACGATCCCGAGGTCGTCAGGGTCGAAAGTGGCGGGCGCGTGCGCCTGCGGATCATCAACGGCGCGGCCGCGACCGTATTCACAATCGATACGGGCGAGATCGAGGCCGAACTGATAGCTGTCGACGGCAAGGACGTCTCGCCTCTGCGTGGCCGTCGTTTTCCCATGGCCATGGGGCAACGCATCGATCTGCGTCTGCAACTTCCCAAGGACGCCAAGGCCTATCCGGTTCTGGCTTTGCGCGAAAGGGCCTTGGAGCGCACGGGTCTCGTTCTCGCGCCGCCAGCCGCTCGCATTGCAAAGCTCGCGGCCACGGGCAGTGCGAAGCCCGCGGCCATGGGGTTTGACCTCGAGGCGCGCCTCAGGGCGAAATCGCCGCTCGCGGCGCGGGCTGCCGATCGCACGCTTCCCATCATGCTGACGGGAGGCATGGGCGGCTATCAATGGGGCATCTTCGATGCCGCCCCGCTCAGCGTCCGCAAAGGCGAGCGGGTTCACATCGTCATGCAGAACCACAGCATGACGGCGCACCCGATGCACCTTCACGGACACCACTTCCAGGTGATCGGCATCAACGGCAGGGAGCTCCCGGGCGCGCTGCGCGACACCCTGCACGTGCCGCCAATGACATCGGTGACGATCGCCTTCGACGCCGATCATCCCGGCAAGTGGGCCTTCCACTGCCATCACCTCTACCACATGGCATCCGGGATGATGGCGATGCTCAGGTACGAGGGCCTTGCATGAGCAGCGGTGACGGGCAACGGCGCAGCATCCGTACGCCGATCAGCCAAGACCACGCGGACCGAGGAACGTTGATCATGGAACAGACGGACCAGATAGGTTGCCGTGGTCTCGCGCGGACGAGCCCTGCGCTACGCTCGTCCGCGTTCGCCCGAGCTCAGCTCGTCCAGGATCGCGCAATCGGGGCGATCGTCGTCGCTGCACGCTTCGATCAGCCGCATAAGCACCTTGATGATGGAACGGTGGGCCTGCATCCGGGTTACGACCGCTTGCCTGTGGCAGTCGGCCAAGGCGCGCACCTTGCGGCTCGGTCGCTTTTTGTCGCGCCAGAGCCTCAACAGCTCATCGATCTGCTTGATGGGGAAGCCGAGAGAGCGAGCGCGCTTGATGAAGCGCAGCTCGTGCACGTTGCGCTCGTCAAAGATGCGGTAGCCATTGGCGTCGCGTCCAGCCGGGCTCAGCAGACCGGACTCTTCGTAATATCGGATCAGCTTGGCGGAAACGCCCGACAGCCTCGCCGCATCCCCGATGCGCATGTGCGTCACTCGCTTCCCTGCAATCGGCTTGACCTTCCAACCGTTGGAAGGATCAGCGTCTCTGCCGCGACCATCGCGCCAAATTCAAGACCGTGCAACGGCAACTGCAGCGGAAGGCACCATGAATGAGATGAGTACGCGGACACGTCGCCTGGCCGTGGTTCCCCTTGGCCTCAGCCTCGGCGGTTTCTTCGCCCTCAGCTTCGTCGGCTGCATCCTGCTGGGATTGTTCGTGCCGGATGGAATGATGCATCGGCCGTGGCTCCAGTTCTTCCCCGGCTTCGAATGGCTGACGGCGCGCAGCGTCGTCATCGGCCTGATCTGGACGCAGCTGTACGCCTGGTGGACGGCTCTGGTGTTCGACTCTCTCTACAACTTCTGCGTTGGGCGCAGCCAATAGGTGGAACGGCAAATGGTGATGGCGGAGCAAGCACACGCGAAATCCTCGGCGCGTCGCGTCGCGGACATTGCGCAATCGGCGCCGGGAGATGGGGACCAGGTGGCCGGCGACGTGTCGACCATGCGGCATGCCGGGCGAACCCAGGCCGCGGTGCCAGCAGCGGCAAATCGGCGGGCAAGCCGAGCGATTTCAGCTTTGGATGTTCTGGCGTATCAGCGTGACGCTCTCGAGCGCTCAATCCTGTTCTTCGATACGCTCAGGAAGCGCGCCAACGCCCTGCTCGAGCATGAGCGTCTGGGGCTTCCGGCGTTGCTGAACTTCAAGTCGGAGACGATCCTCGACGCCAGGCAATTCGAGCATCCCGTCAACTACGCTCTGCTGCGCATCATCGAGGTCGGCGACAAGTGCTGGGACGATTGTGTCGATCCGGCGAAGCCCCCCGTCATCATCATCGACCCGCGTGCAGGGCACGGCCCCGGCATCGGCGGGTTCAAGCGCGACTCCGAAGTCGGCATTGCGCTTCACGTGGGCCATCCCGTCTATTTCGTTGTTTTCTTTGCTGAGCCATGTCCCGGGCAAACGCTGGCGGATGTGCTGGCGGGGCTCCGGCAGTTTGTCGAGCACGTGGCGAAGCTACATCCCGGCAAACCACCTATCCTCTATGGCAACTGCCAGGCCGGCTGGGCGGCAACACTTGTGTCTGCGCACTGCGAGGGCCTCACGGGTCCCGTGGTGTTGAACGGCTCACCGCTCTCCTATTGGGCCGGAGAGCCCGGCTTCAATCCCATGCGTGTTGCCGCCGGTTTCGTGGGAGGTGTGTGGCTGACGCACTACCTTGCGGACCTACATCTCGATCGCTTCGACGGCGCCTGGCTGGCGCAAAACTTCGAGGGCCTCAAGCCCGAGACCGCGATCTGGGACAAGTACGCCAATCTGTTCACGCATATCGACACGGAACAGCCAAGGTTCCTCGATTTCGAGCGGTGGTGGAACGGTTTCTACCGACTGAGTGGCGAGGAGATGGTTGCCATCGTCGAGAACCTGTTCGTGGGCAACAGGCTGGAGGAAGGAAAAGTGCGGATCGACGCACAGTGCGTCGCTGATCTGACCCGAATCCGCAGCCCTCTCGTGATCTTTGCCTCCTACGGCGACAACATCACGCCGCCGCACCAGTCGCTGGGCTGGATTCCCGCCGTCTACAAGAGCACCGAAGCCCTCAAGGCCGCCGGGCAGCGCATCGTCTACCTCACCAATCCGCACGTCGGCCACCTCGGCATCTTCGTCTCGGCCAGCGTCGCAAGACTGGAGCACCGGGCGATCCTTGAGCACCTTGCGGAGATAGAAGCGCTCCCTCCCGGCCTCTATGAATTGCGGATCGACAATCCGACGGGAGATCCCGATTGCGCGCGAATTCAATATTCAGTGCAGTTCGAGCCGCGCAAGGTCGAGGATCTCCATTTTGACTATCCGCGGCGGGCATTTGAGCGTGTGCGCCAGGTCTCGGAATTCAACGAAGCGATCTACGGCACGTTTGTGAGCCCCTGGGTCAAGGCAGTGGCCAACCCGTGGGCTTCGCAGGCCATGCATTGGCTGCATCCGATGCGGGTCAAGACGTACATGTTCTCCGAGGCCTTCGTACCTTGGATGGGCGCATTTTCAGTGCTCGCCGCTGCTGTCGCCAAGGATCGCCACGCGCTCTCCGACGACCATCCTTTGATCGCGCAAGAACGGCGGCTGATCGAGCAGATTTCGTCCTTCTGGCAAGCCGCGCGCCGGCTGCGCGACGCCTCGGTCGAGCGCACCTTCACCCTCACATATGGGAGCTGAGCTTGCGCCCGCTTCTGCGTGTATTCCTGGATCGTGTCGTGCGGCAGGGCACCCTCGAAGTCGAGAGAGCCAATGGCCTGCGGTTTGTGGTGGGCGATGGCACCGCTCCGCGGACCGCGGTCAGGTTCAGCGATCCCTCCGCTGAACGCCGGCTTGTTTCCGATCCCGCCCTTGCCATGGGCGAGCTCTGGATGGATGGCCGGCTTCTCGTTACGCAAGGCTCCATCTACGACGTTCTCGATCTCGTGAGCCGCAACCTCAAACTGCTGCTGCCGCCCGGCATCGGCAAGGCACGCGAACGTTGGCGCCGGTTGGTTCGACGGTGCGGCCAGGTCAACACGGAGCGACGCGCCAAGCGCAATGTGGCACATCACTACGACCTGAGCCGCATGCTGTACGATCTCTTCCTCGATCCGAGCCGGCAGTATTCGTGCGCCTACTTTGAGTCTGCCGGCCAGTCCCTCGAGGACGCCCAGCGCGCGAAGAAGCGGCATATCGCTGCGAAGCTTCTTCTCCATCCGGGCCAGCGCGTCCTCGACATCGGATGCGGTTGGGGCGGCCTTGGCCTCTATCTTGCCGAAAGCTGCGATGTGTCCGTCACCGGAGTTACGCTATCGAAGGAGCAATGGCGTGTTGCGGTCCGGCGCGCGCACGAGCGGGCCATGTCACGGCGTGCGGTGTTCGAGCTGCAGGACTACCGGAAGGTATCGGGCGCGTTCGATCGGATCGTATCGGTGGGCATGTTCGAGCATGTCGGCGTGAATGACTACGACACTTTCTTTCGCAAGGCAGCGCAGTTGCTCAAGGAGGATGGCGTCATGCTGCTCCACTCCATCGGTCGCGTGGATGGGCCTGGCGCCACCAATCCCTGGATTGCCAAGTACATCTTTCCGGGCGGCTATACTCCGGCGCTCTCGGAGGTGCTCCCGGCGATCGAGCGCGCCGGCCTCGTGGTAGCGGATATCGAGATACTGCGGCTGCACTACGCGGCGACCCTCAAGGCCTGGCGAGAGCGCTTTCTGGCTCGCCGCGGCGACGCCCTCGCCCTCTACGACGAGCGCTTCTGCCGCATGTGGGAGTTCTACCTCGCAGCTGCCGAGTGCGGCTTTCGACACTGCGGCTTGATGGTGTTTCAGATCCAGCTCGCGCGGCAGCAGGAGGCGGTCCCGCTGACACGCGACTATATCGCAGAGCGCGAAAGAGCTCTCAGCGCGTGCGAAACCGGGCGGCGCATTTTGCATCCGCGAGCGGTTGACGAGATGGAGGCGCAGCGATGTGGGACCAACTAGCTCGTGCTCTCCGCACCTGCCTGAAGCCAGGCGAGCTCTTGTCGCCCATAGGGGCGGTGCCGCCTGCCATCGGCCAGCATGGTGCGGCCGGGTCGCTTCGATTTGAGGGACGTCAAGGCCTTCATATTTCAGGCGGGGCAGTATGCCGACTGAGGACCTGCACATGAATGACATCTCGATCACAACCGCCGGCTCTACCCCGCGTGCCGACCGTGAGCGCGCCGATCGCAACGAGATCGAGCTACGCATCGGCGGCATGCATTGTCCCCATTGCCCGACCAGCATCGAAAGGGCATTGCGCAAATTGGACGGTGTCTCCGTCGCTCACGTCAACCTGGCGAATCAGACAGCGTACGCCGTCTATGACCCATCCCGGGTCAAAGTCCTTGATCTGGTGAAGGCGATCCGCGCCGCCGGCTACAACGCGGGTGCGGCGACGACGCGCGTTCGCATCGAGAGCATGCACTGTTCCTCCTGCGTCACCCGCATCGAGCTCGCTTTGCGGACCACGCCCGGAGTGATTTCGGCACGCGCAAGCGCATTCACGAATGCGGTCGACATCGAGTATCTGCCGGGGCGAACCGACTTCGCGGCTATCCGGGCGGCAATCGAATCGATTGGGTACCGCGTCGCGGAGCCCGAGAAAGCAGCAAGCCCCGACAAGGCCGCCGATCCGGAGGAGCGCGCACAGCAGGCAGAGTACGCCCTCCTGATGCGCAAGTTCTGGTTTGCGGCGGCGGTTTCCCTCCCTGTCATGCTGCTGAGCTATCCCGACCTCGTCCCGGGCCTTCGGGACTGGATGCCGATGGGCAGCGGAACGCGCCGTGTGGTCTGGTCTCTGCTCGGCGTGCTGAGCCTGCCGGTCCTGGTGTGGTCGGGCTCGCAGTTCTTCGTGGGCATGTGGGACGGGCTCAAGCACCGCTCGGCCAACATGCACACCCTGATCGCCATCGGCATCAGCGCCGCCTATCTCTACTCGGTGGTGGCCGTCGCCTTCCCAGACCTGTTTCCGCGCATGGAGCTGGCCGAGGTGTTCTGGGATGTGACGACGGTGGTCGTTGCGCTCGTCGTTCTGGGGCTTGCCCTCGAGATCAAGGCCAAGGGCCGGACATCCGAAGCCATCAAGAAGCTGATCGGGCTTCAGGCCAAGACCGCCCGCGTGCTTCGCGATGGCAAGGAGACCGATCTGCCGGTGGAGGAAGTCGTCGCGGGCGACATGGTCGTCGTTCGCCCCGGCGACAAGATCCCCGTCGACGGAGAGGTCGCCGACGGCGGCAGCGCGGTCGACGAGTCGATGATCACCGGCGAGTCGATCCCCGTCGAGAAGCACGTCGGGGACGAGGTGATCGGCGGCACGTTGAACAAGACCGGCAGCTTCAAATTCAAAGCCACGAAGGTCGGCAAGGACACGGCGCTTGCCAGCATCATCCGCATGGTCAAGGACGCGCAGGGTTCGAAGGCGCCCATTCAGCGCGTGGTCGACACGGTGTCCGGCTACTTCGTACCGGCCGTGATGATCCTGGCCATTCTCGCCTTCGTCGCCTGGTACCTGTTTGGCCCCGAGCCGAGGCTGATCTACGCCACCATTGTCCTGGTCACGACCCTCATCATCGCCTGCCCCTGCGCGCTGGGGCTGGCGACTCCGACGTCGCTCACGGTCGGCATCGGCAAGGGTGCGGAGAACGGAATTCTCATCCGGTCCGGCGACGCGCTGCAAAGTGCGGAGAAGCTCGATGCGATCATCCTGGACAAGACCGGGACGATCACACGCGGCGAGCCGTCGCTGACAGACGTGGTGGCGAAGGCTGCCGACGAGACAACCGTGCTCCGACTGGCGGCGTCCCTTGAACGTGGCTCGGAGCATCCGTTGGGTGAGGCGATCGTCAAAGGCGCCGAGGCGCGCAAGGTGCAGCTCGCCGACGCCAAGGAGTTCGCGGCCATTCCGGGCCATGGCGTCGGCGGACGTGTCGACGATCGCGATGTGCTGCTGGGAAACGCCAAGCTGATGCGCGACCGGAGTATCGCGATCGAGGCTCTTCTGAGCGATTGGGAGCGGCTCGCCGAGGAAGGCAAGACGCCGATGTATGTCGCCGCCGACGGCAAGGCGCTGGGTCTCGTGGCGGTGGCCGACACCGTCAAGCCGGACTCCAAGGCGGCAATCGAAGTGCTGAAACAGCTGGGCATCGAGGTTGTCATGCTGACCGGCGACAACGAGCGCACGGCCAAAGCGGTCGCCCGCCAGGTCGGCGTCGCGAGGGTGCTCGCCGACGTGCTGCCCGACGACAAGGCGCACGAGGTGCAGAAGCTGCAGCTGGAAGGGAAAAGCGTTGGCATGGTCGGCGACGGCATCAACGACGCACCGGCCCTTGCCCAAGCCGACGTCGGCTTCGCCATCGGCACCGGAACGGACGTCGCCATCGAAGCCAGCGACGTGACCCTGATAAAGGGCAGCTTGATGGGTGTCGTGACCGCGATCGAGATCAGCAATGCGACCATGCGCAATGTGCGCCAAAACCTGGTCGGCGCCTTCGGCTACAACGTTCTCGGCATCCCGGTCGCCATGGGCATGCTCTATCCCTTGTTCGGCCTGCTCCTGTCGCCGCTGATCGCAGCCGCGGCGATGGCCTTCAGTTCCGTCACGGTCGTCACCAACGCCAACCGACTGCGCTTCTTCGAGCCGCGGAGGAAAGCATCATGACTGCGGATCGCTGGTTTGTCCTGCTTGCCGGCCTCTCGCTCGTGGCGTTTATCGTTTGGTTCTTCTGGCTCAGGCGCTCGACCGGGGTGCGCGCGGCCGAGGTTTCCGGCGGATACCAGGAGGCCATGATCCTGGTGAAGGGCGGCTACACGCCGGACACTATCGTCGTGCGTCACGGCAAGCCGGTGCGCCTCAACTTCCGGCGCGAGGAGTCGGCCTCGTGCTCGGACAAGGTGATCTTCGCCGATTTCGGCAAGAGCACCGATCTGCCGACAGGCGAGACCGTCGCCGTCGAGCTGCTGCCGAAGGAACCCGGCGAATTTTCGTTCGCGTGCCCGATGGGCATGTTCCGTGGTCGCCTGATCGTCGAATAGGGGAGCCGCATGCCCGCACACGACCATTCCCACACACAACATGGTGCAGAACCAGAGAGCAGCTTCTGGACATCTAGGGCTTTTCTGGTCTGTGCCGCCTTCCTCGTTGCTGTTCTCATTCTGCTGTGGACCGAGCACTTGGCGCACGCGCTCGGCTACCTGCCCTACTTTCTCATTCTTGCATGCCCGCTTATGCACATCTTCATGCATGGTGGACATGGCGGGCACAAGCATAGCGCGCCGGACAGTCGAGATCGGGACCCTACAAGTGGAGGCAGACCATGAACGAGGCGACACCAGCTTACGGCCTCTGGGGCTTGGTGCTGATCAACTCCGTGATCTTCATCTTCTTCGCTTTCACGTTCTTCAAGCCGCAGACCTCGCGCGACTGGCGTAGCTTCGGTGCCTTCAGCGCGTTCGTCGTTGCGCTGTTCACGGAGATGTACGGCTTCCCGCTGACGATCTACTTCCTGTCCGGGTGGCTGCAGACCCGATACCCGAATGTCAACTGGCTCTCGCACGATGCCGGACACTTGCTTGAAATGCTGTTGGGCTGGAAGGCCAATCCGCACTTCGGGCCTTTCCACATTCTGAGCAACGTGCTGATCGTAGCCGGCTTCCTCCTTATTTCGGGGGCGTGGCGCGTGCTCTACGGCGCGCAGCGCAAGGGCGTGCTCGCAACCACGGGACCTTACGCGTATGTCCGCCATCCTCAGTATGCCGGCTTCATTCTGGTGATGCTCGGCTTCCTGCTGCAGTGGCCGACGCTTCTGACGCTGGCGATGTTCCCGGTGTTGGTGTGGATGTATGCGCGCCTCGCGCGGGCGGAGGAACGCGAGGTTCGCGTGGCGTTCGGCGACGTCTACGAACGCTATGCGGCGAGGACGCCCGCGTGGTTTCCCCGCCTCTCCCCTCCCGCACAGACACAATACTGACGGTGAGAAGCCACGGCGCCTGAGCGCAAGCCTAGGAAACAACACGGACCTTCAAAGGATGGAGCGAGAGTTGATGATGAAGCCAATCCACGTGCCCCTATCCCGCCGCCGGCTCCTTGCCCTTCTCGGCTTGGCATACCTGGGTTCCGGTCTGCGGGCGAGCGCTGATGTGCTCCCCGAGGTCACGGTACATCGGGATCCGAGTTGCGATTGTTGTGGTGCATGGGGCGAGCATCTGCGCAGCGCCGGCTTTCCGGTCAGGATCGTCGAGACCAGCAACCTCAACGCCATCAAGAAGCGTCTAGACGTGCCAGCGGACCTCGTGTCCTGCCACACAGCGCAAGTGGCCGGCTATGTCGTCGAGGGGCACGTCCCGGCGGGTGCCATCAGGCGCCTCCTCGCAGAAGGCCCGCAGGCCCGCGGTCTTGCCGTGCCGGGCATGCCCGTCGGTTCGCCTGGCATGGAGGGAGGTGCGCCTGATACCTACCAGGTGGTGCTGTTTGGCCCTGAAGGGCGTCGAGTCTTTGCCCGCTATGTCGGCAACCGCGAGCTCTGAGGTGCACAACATGATGATGGACAACGGCATGTGGGGCATGGGCCTCATGGGTTGGCTTGTCGCGCTGATCCTGCTGCTGCTGGTCGCCGCGCTCGTGAAGTACGTATTTTTCAAGTAGGCTTCGCGGGCGGCTCATGTGGCCGCGTTGGGCGCTCCGCCAAGGCCGCAGCGCCCAGCGCTGCCGATGGATCAGCCCGACTTGGCTGACGGCCTCGGCCGATCTGGCCGAGCGGCCGCCGCAGGTCGACAAAAAGCCTCGACGGCGCTGCCGACAATCTCCACGTCCTCGTCGCGAAGGCAGATCGCGGCGATCTGCAGAACGCCCTGATCGATGGCACCCTGATCGAGGAAGATAGGTGGGTCGTAGTCACGCAAGTGCTTGGCGAGAGCGTGGGCAAGGCCAGGGTCCGCCGTCGGCGAAAGCGATGAAAGGGAGGCTTTGCTCGCGACCTTTCCGGAAGAGGCCTGCACGCTGAGCCCGCGTCGCGAGGTCAGACGGGAGCTCGATGCCGGTTTGCTGGAGGCGGTGCCGCTGGCCAGGCCGCTGCACAACCAGCTTTCACCCGTCCGCACGTCACATGTGCTGCCACCGTTCGCTGACCCGATCTTCGAGCTATTGGCCCATGGATTGAAACAGCTTCTGAAAGAGGCCCAGGTCACCCGCCCCTAGCCTGCTTGTCGCGAAGGGTAGTCGCATCGAGTCGGGTCTCGGCAGCACGCCTCGGCCGGCATGCCCCACCGCCCCGTTCGGATGCGCAATTTGATCGCGCTTTCCCGCAGCCATCGTGCTTTGCAACACGTCGCGGCTACTTCGTGCGCGCCTTCGGCGGGCTCGCCAAGACCTCCGCTGTATGCTGTCCAAGCACGGGCGCGGCGCGGCGCACCGACCCGGGCGTCTCCGACATCTTTACCGGTACGCCGATGGTGTCGAACTTGCCCGCTTTAGCGTGTTCGGTGGTGACGTACATTTCGCGCTCCAGCACGTGCGGATCGGTGAAAACCTCGTCGTAGTTGAGCATCGGCCCACACGGGATCTTGGCCTTGTCCAACTCCGCGAGCCAGTACGCCTTGGGCTTTTTGGTCAGCTCCTTTTCGATGATGGCTATCAGCTCCGCGTTGTTCCTCACGCGATCAGCGTTGGTCTTGAAGCGCGGGTCGTCCTTCAAGTCGGGGCGGCCGATGATGTCGACGAAATTCACCCAGAATGCCTGTTGCGCTGCGCCTACGACCATATAACCGTCCGCCGCCGCCAGGCATTGATACGGTGCGCTGCCACGATGCATCTGGCCGATCCTGTTGGGTCGCGTTCGATGCGTCGAGTAGTGCGCGGCCTCGTAGACGCCGAATGAGATTGCTGCCTCCAGAAGCGACGTCTCGACCATCTGCCCGCGCCCGGACTTGTGGCGCGACTCGACGGCGGCGAGGATGCCGAACGCCAGGAACATGCCGGCCGCTACATCCGAGATGGCGATCGGCAGGCGGCAGGGCGGACCCTCGGCGGGGCCGTTGGTGCTGATCAGGCCCGACATGCCTTGGGCAATAAGATCGAAGCCGCCGCGGCTGGCGTAGGGACCGGTCTGACCGAAGCCCGAGATCGCCGCATAGATCAGACGGGGATTGCGCTTGCTCAGCTCTGCGTATCCGAGACCGAGCTTGTCCATCACGCCCGGCCGCATGTTCTCGATCAGGATATCGGCGCCGTCGACCAGCTCGAGCAGCTTGATCCTGCCTTGCTCGGTCTTCAGGTCCAGCACTACCGATCGCTTGTTGCGGTTCCACACCATGAAGGGCGCGCTCTCGCCCTCGATGAAGGGCGGCATCCGGCGCGCATCGTCGCCACCGTCCGGCCGCTCGACCTTGATCACGTCCGCGCCGTGGTCGGCGAGCATCATCGCCGCATAGGGGCCGGACAAATGGCTCGTGAGGTCAACGACGACCAATCCATCAAGCGCGCCAGTCATCGGCCCTCTATGCTCCCGTTATTGCTGTGCCCATGCATCGGCTGCTATTCGCGAGCAGGCGCGCGCGTTCGTCAAGCCACTTTGGGGCCTCGTCACGCGATCCGATAGGCCGAGTGACCAACATCCCGCAGCGTCTGTTGCTTGAGGCTTCGAGATGGTCTTCGACAAGCTCAAACCCGCGGCTCGGTCGATGGAGGTGCTCGGGGCCGCCATCGCCCAGTCTTGACGACCTGCACCGACTTCTTCGCCGCCGCAGGCTGTGATCGCGTCTGATCGGGATCTGCTCTAGTAATGACCTGGCATGCTTCTCCGCATGCCAGGCTGCCCCCCACTTCCGTCAGGAGTGCGGTCACGCGCTCAAACCCGCGACGTTGAAATTTCCGACCCATGGTGGAGAAACGATGCAATGCCTCTGACCACAACCGATGATGGTGTGAAGCTCCACTATGAGGAGACGGGTGCGGGAGACGCAATCCTGTTCCTGCACGAGTTCGGCGGCCATTATCTGAGTTGGGAGCCGCAGGTGCGCTACTTCTCGCGCCGCTATCGGTGCATCAGCTACGCGGCACGAGGTTGGCCGCCTTCGGATATCCCTGCATCCGCGGATGCCTACTCCCAAGAACGTGCGGCGGACGATGCTGCGGCAGTGCTCCGCAGGCTCGGTATTGGCCAGGCGCACCTGGTCGGGCTGTCAATGGGAGCCACCGCGGCGATTGAATTCGGCATCCGGCATCCGCAGATGGCATTGTCGCTGACGGCAGCTGCCGCCGGCAGCGGCGCGTCCACCGACCCCGCCGCCAAGCGCCGCTTCCAGGAGGAATGCGCTGCCTTCGCCGCCCGCATCGAGCGCGAGGGCATGCCGGCCATGGCCGAACTCTACTGCGCCGGCACCGCGCGCGTGCAGTACCGCGACAAGGACCCCCGAGGCTGGGCCGAGTTCAAGCGCCAGTTCGCAGAGGGGTCAGCCATGGGTCACGCGCGCACCATGATCGGCGTGCAGAGCGGGCGCGTGCCGCTGTTCGAGCGCAAGGCGGAACTCGCCGCCATTCCATCGCCGGTGCTCATCATCGCCGGCGATGAGGACGACAGCACGCTCGACGTTGCCTTGTTCCTGAAGCGCACCATCCCGCGCTGCGGCCTCATGATGCTGCCGAAGACCGGCCACACCATCAACCTCGAGGAACCGGCGGCCTTCAATGCGGCCGTCGAGAGTTTCCTCCACGCTGTCGAGCGCGGCCGCTGGGGCGAGAGCGCCACGCTCGCGGGCAAGACCTACACGCTGGTGCCACGCGACAAGTGATCACTTGGATGGCAGCGTGCTGATCTTGACGTTGTCCGGCCGGGCTTTTTTTCAGAAGGTCGGTATAGACGTAGCGCGAGTAGTCGACCGGCGCCTTCAGCTTGCCCTGGCGCTGGAGCTGCTCCTCAGAGATCTTGATGGTGGCGACGGCGCGCGGTCCGTCAGCGTCATGTTGTATTCGACCTTCGGCATCAGCTCGCGCGCCAGCTCGATCGGCATCTTGAGGAACTTGGACACCATACCCGCCGCCGCCGCCCGGTCCTTGCCGATCAGGTCGTTGGCCTCGACCAGAGCGCGGATGAAGCGCACAGCCGTGTCCTCGTTCTTCTCGCTCCAGGTGCGGTTCATGTAGACGAAGTTGATGTTGTTATAGATGCCTCCGGCGTCCTGGAGGATCTTGGTGCCCTTGACGTTCATCAACGCACGCGTGGGCCAGGGTTCCCAGGTGGCGAACGCATCGATATCGCCGCGCTCGATCGCGGCCACCATCTCGGGGGCCTCGATGTCGACGATCTTGTAGTCGGCCGGATCGACGGCAAGCTGCCCGACACGCAAGGTGACGTCAGTGTGCTCGCCAACATGGCCGGGTGTCCGGCCATCGGCCTGCCGATGGGAATGAGCGCGGATGGCCTGCCGCTTGGGCTGCAGTTCATGGCGCCGGTGGGGGAAGACAAGCGCGCTCTTGCGATTGCCTCGGCCTACGAGGCGGCTGCTGGATGGAAACTCCTGCCGCCCAGTCCCTACGGTCTCTCAGAACCACCCACTCGCTCATAACCACCCGCAGGACCGAACGCGACGGCAGGGTCGATCTCGATTTTGCGCCGGGCGGTGTCTCAGGGGCGGATCAATCCACGGTTCGCAAAGCTGTACCGAACATGCGCTTCGGTGCGGTTCATCGGCAGCATCTATGGCGTCATCGGTCGCGACGATTTTGCCTGGCGCAGCCCGCCGTGCTTTGCATGACTGAAAGGCTCAGCCACGTTGCGTCCACCAGGCCGGCGCAGCAATCCACAACGGTCCTTCCACCATGGACATCCGACAGCTCCAATACCTCGCCGCGCTTGCCCGCGAGAAGCACTTCACGCGGGCGGCGAAGGCGTGCAACGTCACGCAACCGACGCTGTCGGGGCGGATTCGTCAGCTCGAGCAGGAGCTGGGCGTACCCATCGTCGAGCGCGGCCAGCGTTTCCATGGACTGACGCCCGAAGGCGAACGCGTGCTCAAGTGGGCGCATGCCATCCTCGACAACTGGGGCTCCCTTCAGCAGGAGATCGCCAAGCTGCGCAATGTCAAAGGCACGCTCATCGGGCGCCTGTCTCTGGGCGTGATACCGTCGGGGTTGCCTATGGCCGCGCTGATCGCCAAGGCGATCCAGGACCGCCACCCGGGCATCGAGCTCAGCGTGCTGTCGCAAAGCTCCGTGGAGATCCTGCGCAACCTCGAGGATTTCTCGATCGACGTCGGCTTGTCCTACCTCGACAACGAGCCCATCGAAGGCATGCGCGCGGAAGCCATCTATATGGAGCGCTACTGCCTGCTGGTGCGCGCCGACCACGAGCTGTCACGGAAGAAGTCAGTGACCTGGGCAGAGGCGGCCAAGCAGCCCCTTTGCCTCCTCACGCCCAACATGCAGAACCGGCGTATCATTGATCGCGCCTTCCGCACGGCCAACGCTAAGCCGACACCCCGGCTGGAGACCAATTCGGTGATCAACCTGTGCTCCAATGTGCATCTCATGGGGCTGGCCAGCGTCGTCCCCGAGTATTTTCTCGAGGTGCTGGGGCCCATGTCCGACATCCACGCGGTGCCGCTGACAAACCCGGTTGTCGAGCACAGTGTCGGCTTGGTGGCTGTCGACAGAGACCCGGTCTCACCATTGGTCCTGGCCGTGTTCGAATGCGCCAGAGGCATGACGATACCGGCACCAGCCGGCAGTCCTGCAGCGGGCGTCCCTTAGGTCTTGGTCAGAAGTACCTTCACGGCCTGGGCAGCAAGTTTACCCGCCACCCACCTCGGGCCCATGGCATCCAACGGCTCCAAGGTCATGACGGAGGAACTTTGTAGTCCTCGCCCGGCCAACTTCGCTCGACCCGGCACACGGCCGCGCCGCGCCAGATGCCGACCACGTCGAGCCCTTGGGGCGAGCGATCATTGACAACCCTGATGGCCCGATCGGAACAACCTATTGGAGCGCAGGGGCCTTCATGCGCGATCCTCGCACCTTGGGTCGACTCGAAGGTGACTTGCGATGGCGCCCTCAGAGGCGGAAGCGACAGCACGGGCGGTAGCCGGCCAGCACGGCAACAGGCCGGACGCGCTAATCGAGATCCTGCATGGAGTGCAGGCGGCGCTGGGCTGCGTACCAGAAGCCGCCGTCCCGGCGCTGGCCGATGTCCTAAATCTATCGCGTGCCGAGGTGCACGGCGTCGTCACCTTTTACCACGACTTCCGCCGCCAGCCGGCTGGCCGCCACGTGCTCAAGATGTGCCGGGCGGAAGCCTGCCAGGCGTTGGGTTGCGAAGCCCTGGTCGAGCGCGCCGAAAGCCGGCTTGGCGTCTCGGCCGGCGGCACGAGCGCGGACGGCCGCGTGACGCTGGAGTCCGTCTATTGCCTGGGCCTTTGTGCTTGCGGCCCGTCGGGGATGATGGACGGACGCGTTGTCGGACGCCTCACCGCGCCCAGGCTCGACGCCCTTCTGGGGGAAGCGGGCGCATGACCATTCCCTTCCTCAGCCGCTCTCGAACGCCTGCGGAGGACCAGCCGCCCCGAACGGTCCGGCTGTTCATTTCCAAGGACGCAGCGGCGGTTGCCGTGGGTGCCGAAACCGTGGTGGCGGCGATCGTGCACAGCGCGGCGGCGACTGCGCTTCCGGTTGAAGTCGTTCGGACCGGCTCGCGCGGCATGCTTTGGCTGGAGCCGCTGATTGAGGTCGAGATCGACGGCGTGCGCTATGGCTTCGGCCCGATCGAGTCTCAAGCCCTGGCCGGGCTTCTTGATGCCGGCCTCCTGCAGGCCGACTTGAAGCGATTGCTTGCCCATCCCGCCTCGCTTGGACCAATCGATAAGATCGAATATCTCGCTGCCCAGACGCGGTTGACGTTCGCCCGCTGCGGTATCACCGATCCACTTTCGCTCGACAACTACCGCGCGCTCGGCGGCTGCAAAGGCTTGGAGAAGGCGCTGTCGCTGACACCTGCCGGCATCGTCGACGAGGTGGCCAAATCGGGCCTGCGCGGACGCGGCGGTGCCGGCTTCCCGACCGGCGTCAAATGGAAGTCGGTGCACGACGCCGCAGGCGAGCAGAAGTACATCGTCTGCAACGCCGACGAGGGCGACAGCGGCACGTTTGCCGATCGCATGCTGATGGAGGGCGATCCATTCCTTCTGATCGAAGGCATGACGATCGCGGGCATGGCCGTCGGTGCGAGCAAGGGATTCATCTATGTCCGTTCTGAGTACCCCCATGCCATCCTGGCGTTGAAGGCCGCCGTCGCCATCGCTAGGAAAGCTGGCCTGCTCGGAGCCAACGTTGCGGCCTCGGGTAGGGCGTTCGACCTCGAGGTCCGGGTGGGCGCCGGCGCCTACGTATGTGGCGAGGAAACGGCCCTCCTGGAGAGCCTGGAAGGTAAGCGCGGCATCGTGCGCGCCAAGCCGCCGCTGCCGGCGCACAAGGGCCTGTTCGGCAAGCCCACCGTGATCAACAACGTGCTCTCGTTCGCGGCCGTGCCGTTCATTGTGGCCGAAGGCGCCAAGGCTTACGCCGATAACGGCTTGGGCCGCTCGCGCGGCACCATCCCGATCCAACTCGCTGGCAACATCAAGCGCGGCGGCCTCTTCGAGACGGCCTTCGGCATGACGCTCGGCGAGCTTGTGGACGACATCGGCGGTGGCACAGCGTCGGGCCGGCCAGTCAAGGCCGTGCAGGTCGGCGGGCCGCTCGGCGCCTATTTCCCACGCGCGCTGTTCGACACGCCGTTCGACTACGAGGCGTTCGCCGTGCGCGACGGACTCATCGGTCATGGCGGCGTCGTGGTGTTCGACGATACCGCCGACATGGCACGCCAGGCCAAGTTCGCCTTCGAGTTCTGCGCCATCGAGAGCTGCGGCAAGTGCACGCCTTGCCGCATCGGCTCCACGCGCGGCGCCGAAACCATTGACAGGATTATGGCCGGCGAGAATGACGAGGCGAATTTGGCGCTCGTCACCGATCTTTGCAACACAATGAAGTTTGGATCGCTGTGCGCGCTAGGCGGCTTCACGCCTTATCCCGTGATGAGCGCGCTCACCCATTTCCCCGACGATTTCCGGCGCCCGGCGCCGCGCCTGCAAGCGGCCGAGTGAGGTTCATACGATGACGCTCGTCAAAGAGCCCGACTTCGGCACGCCCGCCTCGAAGGCGGAGAAGACCGTCACACTCACCATCGACGGCACCAGGGTGACCGTCCCCGAGGGCACCTCGATCATGCGTGCGGCCATGGAGATGGGCACCGCCATCCCCAAGCTGTGTGCAACGGACTCCATCGAGGCGTTCGGTTCGTGCCGTCTCTGCCTGGTCGAGATTCAAGGTCGCGTGGGCACGCCGGCCTCCTGCACCACACCGGTCGCCGAGGGCCTGGTGGTGCACACGCAAACGCCCCGCCTGGCACAGCTCCGCCGCGGCGTGATGGAGCTCTACATCTCCGACCACCCGCTCGACTGCCTCACCTGCGCCGCCAACGGCGATTGCGAGCTGCAGGACATGGCGGGCGCCGTCGGTCTGCGCGACGTGCGCTACGGCTACGGGGGCGCCAACCACGTCTTCGCCAAACGGAGCGGCAAGGTCAACGATGCCTGGATGCCGAGGGACGAGACCAACCCCTATTTTACCTACGATCCGTCCAAGTGCATCGTCTGCAATCGCTGCGTGCGAGCGTGCGAGGAGGTGCAGGGCACGTTCGCGCTCACTATCTCGGGCCGCGGCTTCGACAGCCGCGTGTCGCCCGGCATGTCGGAAAGCTTCCTCGACAGCGAGTGCGTGTCCTGCGGCGCCTGCGTGCAAGCCTGTCCCACTGCGACGCTCACCGAGAAGGCCGTGATCGACATCGGCCAGCCCGAGCACTCCGTCGTCACCACCTGCGCCTACTGCGGGGTGGGCTGCTCGTTCAAGGCCGAGATGCGCGGCGAGGAAGTCGTGCGCATGGTGCCGTTCAAGGACGGCAAGGCCAACCGCGGCCATTCCTGCGTCAAGGGCCGCTTCGCGTGGGGCTATGCCACCCATAAGGAGCGCATCCGCAAACCCATGGTGCGCGACAGGATCACCGACCCGTGGCGCGAAACCACGTGGGACGAGGCGATTGCTCGCGTCGCCAGTGAGTTCAAGCACATCCAATTCCAGTACGGCAAGGAAGCCGTGGGCGGCATCACCTCCTCGCGCTGCACCAACGAGGAAACCTTCCTCGTGCAGAAGCTCATTCGCGCGGGCTTCGGCGTGAACAACGTCGACACCTGCGCGCGCGTGTGCCACTCGCCGACCGGCTACGGCCTCAAGACCGCTTTCGGCACCTCCGCCGGCACGCAGGACTTCGACTCGGTGGAGCATTGCGATGTGATCATGGTGATCGGTGCCAACCCCACCGACGGCCACCCGGTGTTTGCCAGCCGCATGAAAAAGCGGCTGCGCCAGGGTGCCAAGCTGATCGTGATCGATCCGCGCCGCATCGACCTCGTGCGCACGCCCCACGTGCAAGCCGCGTGCCACTTGCCACTGACGCCCGGCACCAACGTCGCGGTGCTGACGGCCATGGCGCACGTTATCGTCACGGAAGGGCTCGTCAACGAGACTTTTGTGCGCGTGCGTTGCGAGATGGACGATTTCCGCGAGTGGGCGGCGTTCGTCGCCGAAGAGCGCCATTCGCCTGAGATGACGGCGAAGTACACCGGCGTCGACCCGGCCGAGGTTCGGGCTGCCGCACGCCTCTATGCCACGGGCGGCAACGCGGCGATCTACTACGGCCTTGGCGTCACCGAGCACAGCCAGGGCTCAACCACCGTGATGGCGATCGCCAACCTCGCCATGGCAACGGGTAACCTGGGCCGTCCGGGCGTCGGCGTGAATCCTTTGCGCGGCCAGAACAATGTGCAGGGTTCCTGCGACATGGGCTCGTTCCCGCACGAGCTGTCCGGGTACCGCCATATCTCCGACGACACCACGCGCGCCATGTTCGAGGCACTGTGGGGCCGGCCCCTCAGCGCCGAGCCGGGTCTGCGCATTCCCAACATGCTGGACGCCGCCGTCGAGGGCTCGTTCAAGGCAATCTACATCCAGGGCGAGGACATTCTGCAATCCGACCCCAACACGTCGCACGTCTCAGCCGGCCTTGCCGCGATGGAATGCGTGGTGGTGCACGACCTGTTCCTCAACGAGACCGCCAACTACGCGCACGTCTTCCTGCCGGGCTCCACGTTCCTGGAGAAGGACGGCACCTTCACCAACGCCGAGCGGCGCATCCAGCGCGTGCGGCGCGTGATGACCCCGCGCAACGGCGGCTATGCCGACTGGGAGGTCACGCAGCTTCTTGCCAACGCTGTCGGCTTGGGCTGGACTTATACGCATCCGAGCCAAGTCATGGACGAGATTGCGAAGCTTACACCCACGTTTGCCGGTGTCAGCTTCGCCAAGCTCGACGAGCTCGGCTCCGTGCAGTGGCCCTGCAACGATGCCAATCCGGTCGGCTCCCCCGTCATGCATGCGACAACGTTCGCGCGGGGCAAGGGCAAGTTCATGCTCACTGAGTATGTGCCGACCGACGAGCGCACGGGTCCGCGCTATCCGCTGTTGCTGACCACGGGCCGGATTCTCTCCCAGTACAACGTCGGCGCCCAGACGCGCCGCACAGCCAATGTCGTCTGGCACGAAGAGGATCGGCTCGAAATCAGTCCGCACGATGCCGAGCAGCGTGGTGTCAAGCATGGCGACTGGGTGCGGGTCGCCTCGCGCGCGGGGGAAACAGCGCTGCGCGCGCTGATCACCGATCGTGTGGCCCCGGGCGTGGTCTACACCACGTTCCACCACCCCATGACGCAGGCCAACGTCGTCACCACGGAATACTCCGATTGGGCCACCAATTGTCCCGAGTACAAGGTGACGGCCGTGCAGGTGAGCCCCTCCAATGGTCCCACAGACTACCAGGAGAGCTACGATGCCTTCTCAAAGCGCAGCCGGCGCATCGCGTCGTTGGCGGCAGGATAGCGATGCGCGATCCCGCAATAGCTGTGCGCCCCCGCATGGTCACGGCCGGTCCGGCCAGCGATCACGCACGCGCGGTGCCGGCCGAAGTGCCGGTCGCCTTCGTCTACAACGGCGCGACCTATGCGGTGATGATGGCCTCCCCGTCCGATCTGGAGGATTTCGCCCTCGGCTTCAGCTTGACCGAGGGCATCGTCGCGAGCCCCGAAGAGGTCGCGAGCCTCGATATCATCGAGCAACACAAGGGCATTGAGCTCAGGATGTGGCTAAGCCCCGACCGTGGCCGCAACCTGGCCGAGCGCCGGCGCCGGATGGCTGGACCCACCGGCTGCGGCCTGTGCGGGGTTGAGAGCCTCGACATGGCCGTGCCGTCCTGTCCACGAGTTACGGCGGCCCTCGCCGTCACGTCTGTCGACATCGCCGCCGGGCTCGCGGCTTTGCCCGAGGCGCAAGTGCTGCACCAACAGACGCGGGCCGTGCACGGGGCCGCCTTTTGGGCGCGTGGCCGAGGGCTGATCGCCGTGGCCGAAGACGTCGGTCGGCACAACGCGCTCGACAAGCTGATCGGCCGGTTGCGCCGCGAGGCAACGCCGGCTCATGACGGCATCGTGCTTCTGACCAGCCGCGTCTCTGTCGAGTTGGTGCAGAAGGCGGCGGTGGCCGGCGCGCCGGTCGTCGTGGCCGTCTCGGCCCCGACGGCGCTGGCGCTCGAGACCGCGGACCAGGCCGGCATCACCCTGATCGCGGTCGCGCGCGCCGACGGCTTCGAGATTTTCACCCACCCTCATCGAATCGACGGCGTCGCGGCGCCGGCGAGCAGGCGCCGGGCCGAGGTCGAGCATGCGGCCTGACAAGCTGGTGATGATGGCAAACCAGATCGCCGCTTTCTTCGCCGCGCAGGGCGAGGACCGCGCCGTGCCGCAGATCGCCGATCATGTCGAGAAATTCTGGGATCCGCGCATGCGCCGCGCCATCCTGGCGCATGTCAAGCAGGGCGGGGCTGGCCTCAGTCCGCTGGCGCTTGCGGCCGTCGCCCAAATGAAACCATCGCAAGGTTAGAGTTGCGCTTGGACGGGGTGTCCCGTCCGAGAGAGCTTGGTCTTCGCGCGTTAGCGAGCCCAACTCGGACGTCGTCCTCTGGCGCTCAACGGTAGAGTCTCTGCAGGGTGCAGACTTTCCGTTGCTGGGGGTAAGGCTGCCCGGTAGCTGCGCGGCGACGACGCGCCATGTCGGTCTCGCTCCAGACGAAACCCCACGTCGTCCAGCGGAGGGAAAACCCCGATACCCTCTCTAGGGAATTACCTGATGGACGAGCCTCCACCCTAAATCGATCCTTAGGGCAACGAGTCCTCTTGAGGGGGGATGCTGAATGTCGGACACCTGGTCCTGCACGGCAGCTACGTCTCCTCGATCTGCTTGCGGGCATCGATGAGACGAAGGACAGCTCTCGCGATCATTTGCGCGGTGTTAGCTCTCTGGAGCCTCGGTGCGCTTCCAGCAGCGGCCGGAGCCAAGCGTCTCGTCCTTCTGTTTGATGAGCGTCCGGGCTTGCCGGGCCTGGCAGCCCTCGACACTGGCTTCATAAGAACTCTCACGGCCAACGCTTCGCACCATCTAGAGATCTACCGCGAGGCGATGGATCTTTCTCTATTTGGCACAGATGCCACCTATCATGCGCGACTGCGAGATTTTCTGGCCGCAAAATATGCACACAAGCAAATTGATGTGGCGATCGCCGTCATGGGGCCTGCCCTCGATTTCCTGCTCAATTACGGAGGCGACATTTTTCCGGGCGCGCCCATCATCTTTTGCGGCGTCGATAAAAGGGAGATCAGTGATCGCTCCCTGCCGCCCCATGTTAGCGGGATTTTCGTGAAGCGCAATTTCAGCCGAACAATCGAGATTGCGCTAAATCTTCATCCCGAGGTCCAACGCATCGCGGTTGTCGCCGGCACATCTGAATTTGACGCCCGTGTGCTGCGCGACGCAAGAAACGAGTTCCGCGACTACGAAGACCGAGTCGAATTCACTTATATGACTGGATTACCCATCCAGACGTTGCTCACACAGGTGTCGAGGTTGCCGCCACGCACTATCATCCTGTTCACGACGTTCTTCCAAGACGGCACAGGGGCGCCTTTCGTTCCACACGACGTCGTCGAACGCCTTTCTGCAGTTGCGAATGCGCCTATCTATGGTTTCGTTGACCAATATCTCGGTCGCGGCATCGTCGGCGGAAGCCTTTACAGTCTGGAGCAACAAGGTCCGGAAGCGGCGAAGCTGGTTCTGGGGATCTTGAATGGCGCCAGCAGCCCGCGAGCGTCTATCTTGGAGCCCGGACTGAACAAGCTCCTCTTCGATTGGCGGCAATTAAGGCGATGGGGTATCCGGGAAAGTCGGCTGCCTGAGGGAAGTGAGACGCGATTTCGTCCTTTGTCCGTATGGGAAGAGCATCGTACTTTCGTGATGGCCGTCAGCGGGGCCTTGGCATCGATGGCGGCCATTCTGGTGGCCTTGTTGCTCCAGATAGTTAGGCGCAAGAAGATGGAAGTCTCGCTTAGAGAGAGTGAGGAGCGGTTGGCATTCTCAGCCGCGTCAACAAACACGGGTCTTTGGCAATATGACTTGCCGGCGCGCCGGCTTTGGACGACGGCGCAAAGCCGTGCAATGTTCGGCCTTGATCCCAAGTCCAATTCGACTCCGGACGCGTTCTTGCGCGCTGTCCACCCGGATGACCGCCCAATCATCGCCGGCGGGATTGGGAGGGCCGCGAATGGTGACGCGGCACATGCAAAGAGTATCGAATTTCGCATTGTCTATCCGGGCGGACAAATTCGCTGGATCCTCGCGACGACAAAATTGCACGTCGATGGCGAGGGAAAACCCAAGCGCATTAGTGGGGTGTTTAGAGACATAACTATGCGCAAGACTGCGGAGCGGGAGGCCGAGCAACTGTCGGAGCGGCTGTCAACCATCCAGGACGAGGAGCGGCAGCAGATAGCCCTTGAACTGCACGATTCGACGGCGCAACACTTGGCGGCGGCCAGTCTGAACATGATGAGTGTACAGAAATGCTTAGGCCCCAACGGTCCAACGCACGAGCTGTGCAGTGAGATTGAGCGCAATTTGGAGGAGGCGACGAAGGAGCTCCGCACGCACGCCTATTTGCTTAACCCACCGCAGCTTGCAAGGGACGGCCTCAAAGCCGCGGTGTGCCGCTACGTTGAGGGTTTCGCCAGGCGCACCGAACTTGAGGCCAGGGTGAAGATCAGCCCTGAAGTCGACGAATTGCCTCTGTCTAGTCAACGTGTCTTGCTGCGCGTTGTCCAGGAGGCACTGGCGAATGTGCATCGTCACGCCTCCGCCTCCGAGGTCTCCATAGGTATCAAATGCATTGCGACGTGGGTTCACGTCGTGGTCAGCGACAATGGGAAGGGGATGATCGGATTGGTTGACGGGCAAGCAATCGATGTTTCCCCGGCGGGCGTGGGGATTCCGGGTATGACGGCGCGACTGCGCCGCCTCGGCGGCGACCTCAGAATCCGATCGGGAAATGAGGGCACCACACTGCACGGGGTTATGCCCGCTCGTTGGAACAAAACTGCGGGGCGCCCAGAGAGTAGCCGCGAGTACGAAAGTCGTGTCGCCTCGAACGGCAGGTAATGGCAGGAATGGCAGTTCGCTGCTTTATGGCGGTTCTTGCTGAGATTTGATGGGTTTCTGCAGTGTTGGTGAGCGGCACGCGAGGCTAGATCATGCCCCAATTCGGGGGCCACGCCTGGGCAAGCACCGGAGGGCGCCCAGCGCCACCCCAGATGCTTGCCGAGGCGTCTGGGATCATCGACCCGCGGATGCTGGCGCTGGCGCAGAGACGGCTACTCCCGCGAGGGTCGATCAGGAGCACTTCCCTGTACCTCCATTCCCGGGCGGAAACGCTGCGCGCTGCGGTCGGCGGCCGGGCCCTTTCGGGAGGAAGATCAACACCGACATCATTTGGCTGACGATACGAGAGCGTCCCCCGGTTTACTTCGCCGGTTCAGGGCCGTCTCGCGCACCGGCGGATTGAGCGGCTCGCGGCACGGCGGGGCTCCGAAACTCGCAGTGCGTCTCTGGGCGGGCGCATTGTCATAGAGCGTGGTGCGCTATCGTGGAGACCGGCCGACTTCCGCCGCCGTGCCGGGAAGTGAACCCAACCCCACATCGCGCAACCGCCTCAGAAAATCTGACAGCATCAGGCCGGCCGTCGCGGCTCCCTGCCATACGGGCGCCTTCGTCCCATGCAGCTCGAATACCCAAGGCAACGCTCGCTGAATTGAAAGATGCCGCCTTGCTGCCACGACGCGGCGATACCAGCTAACAGGCTACCGATGTGATGCTGCCAGCCGCCACACGCGATACGGCGGTTCGTCCCGGTTTGACCACAGCTCCGATTACAAAGGGAAAGCCCCATGACCTACGTCGATGGATTCGTCGCCGCGGTGCCCACCGCAAACCGCGAGAAATTCAAGAAGCACGCCGAGGAGGCGGCCGATGTCTTCAAGGAAAACGGCGCCCTCAAGATCGTCGAATGCTGGGGCGACGATGTCCCGGAGGGTCAGGTGACGTCGTTCCCGATGGCCGTCAAACGCCAGCCAGATGAGACCGTCGTCTTCTCATGGATTGTATGGCCCTCGCGGGAGGTGCGCGACAAGGGCATGAAGGCCCTCATGGACGATCCGCGCATGCAGCCCGACACCAATCCGATGCCGTTCGACGGCAAGCGCATGATCTTCGGCGGCTTCGTGCCGATTGTGGAAAAGTGAGGTGGCGATGAGCGTCGAGTTCAACCACACCATAGTCTGGTCTCGCGATAGCCGGGCTTCGGCGAGCTTCCTTGCCCGCATGCTGGGCCTGCCGGACCCGAAGAAATGGGGCCCTTTTCAGGTGGTCACCACGGCAAACGGCGTCAACGTCGACTTCATGGACAAGGAAGGCGAGATCAGAATGCAGCACTACGCTTTCCTCGTCAGCGAGCCGGAGTTCGACCGGATTTTCAGCCGCCTGAAAGAGCAAGGCCTGACGCATTGGGCCGATCCCGCGCGGACCAAGGCGGGCGAGATCAACCACCACGACGGCGGTCGCGGCGTCTATTTCCAGGACCCGAGCGGCCACCTGCTGGAAGTCATCACGCGGGCCTACGGCAGCAGCGGCTGGGAGCCCTGAGGCGCCCCAAGCCCTGCCTGGGCCGATCGCGAGAATGCCGATGCGCACGGCGCACCGTGCGTGGCGCGGGCCGTTTCCATTGCCTTGCTCGTCGCATCGCGGTGCAAGAGCCTTGCGCTTTTCACGCCGCCAATCGCGCTCTTTGCGAGCGCACCACCAACGATGCGAGGGCCGCGTGGTCTCCATAGTTCACCCGATTTACGGGCACAGAAACTACGAGAACCATGGCAGGAACCACGAGTTCTCACGCGCACCCGAGCGTCGATGCGGGAATCTTGGCAGGCAGGTCTGACGGCAGTCTTCGCACCCCGCGCCGCCAATGCCGGCTCGAGCCAGTCGCTGCGGGGCTCGAATTGAGGATAGTCGATCTCGCCGGAGTCGATTGACGGAGTTGGAATCATGAAGATTGCCCAGGTCCGTGAGCAGGCCTACTCGATGCCACTGACATCGCCCGCCTATCCGAGAGGGCCTTACCGGTTCATCGACAGGCAATTCCTCATCATCACGTATCGCACCGAGCCCGACAGGTTGCGTGCGGTGATTCCCGAGCCGCTCGAATTCACCGAGCCACTCGTGAAGTTCGAGTTCATCCGCATGCCCGATTCAACCGGCTTCGGTGACTACACAGAATGCGGTCAGGTCATCCCGGTGCGCTTTCGCGGCAAGGAGGGCGGCTACTCGCACGCCATGTACCTGAATGACGGCCCGCCCATCTTCGGCGGCCGGGAGCTGTGGGGTTTTCCGAAGAAATATGCCCAGCCTTCTCTGACGGTCGAGAAGGACACGCTTGTCGGCACGCTCGACTATGGGCCGGTTCGCGTGGCAACCGGGACTATGGGCTTCAAGCACAAGGCTATGAGCGAAGGGGATGTGCTGAAGTCGCTTGCGAAGCCGAACTACCTCCTCAAGATCATCCCGCACGTGGATGGTTCGCCACGCATTTGCGAGATCGTCAGCTACGATTTGGAGCAGGTCGTGCTCAAGGGCGCATGGAGCGGCCCTGCCGGCCTCGATCTGCGCGCCCATGCCCTTGCCCCCGTTGCAGACCTCCCCGTCCTCGAAGTCGTGTCCGCCGTCCATCTCATAGCGGACCTGACCCTGGGGTTGGGCAAAGTCGTTCACGACTACCTTGCAAAGTGAGCGATTGTAGACGGACGCACCAGGCCATGGTGCGATCCGGCCAACGCCGGGTCCTTGCAAAGATTTGATCTGCTCCCGGCCATTCGTGAAATACGGCGCTCAGCGTCCAGCCGAGACGATCAGCATCATCGGCCGCTCGAGCTCCTCTGCGAGATCGGGGGCACCGGCGATCTGATCGGCCGTTGGGGCAAATTCCTGGACATGCCGGATCGCAAACCCGGCACCGACCAGCGTATTCAATGTGGTCGCAATCGTGCGATGGTATTTGATCACGCCGTCGGCAAGCCAGTCGGTCGTGCGCCGACCTTCAATCGAATAGGAGTCTACCGGCCACGTCCGGCGGCCGTCCTCATCGACGATCCAACCCGGCTTTGCCGCAGCCATGTAGATGGGATGCTCGATCGAGAAGACGAGCTGCGCACCGGGCACGAGCGCATGGTGCACGGATTTCACCAGCCTGCCGAAATCCTCGATGTAGTGCAAGGCCAGCGAGCTGTAGGCGAAGTCGAACGAGGCCGCCTGCAACTCGACCTGCTCGAGGTCGACAATCCGATATTCGATGGCGGGATCGTGGGTGTCGGCCTTGGCGCGCGCGATCATGTTCTCGGACAGGTCGAGACCCAGCACGCGAGTGGCGCCATGCGCGCTCGCCCAGCGGGTGAACCAGCCGAAACCGCATCCCAGATCGACGATCCGCTTGCCGGCGAGGCTTGGCAGCAAGGCGCGGATTGCCGGCCATTCGGGGGCACCGTCGAGACCATGAAGCGAGCGGAGCAATCGGCTATAGCCGGCAAAGAACTCGGATCTGTCGTAGATATTCTGTGACATATCTCTCTGTCAGGTTTGAAGGATGGAAGACAGGCCCGAAGCGAGTCCTGCGCATCCCCGTAAGCATTGCTGGGCACGAAAGGGCTCGCGCGCTGTGCATTCCTCCTGTGGAGGCCGCAAAGTTTTGCGCAGTTGGCCCCGGCCCATTCGTAGCGGCCACGCCAAATTCCCCATACGCTGGCTTGCCGGAGCGGACAAGGACCGAGGAAGAGCGGCATGAAGCGCAGACAGATGCATCTTGGCATGTCCATCCGCGGCCTTGGATATCATCCGGCCGCCTGGCGCCATCCCGACGTGCCCGCCGACGGCACGCTCCGGTTCGAGCACTACGCCCGCAGCGCAAAGGCGGCCGAGCGCGGCAAGTGCGACCTGATCTTCTTCGCCGACGGCATCGGCGTCAGGGAGCGGGATGTTCCGCGCGGTTCCTTGGCGCGATCGGGCTACGAGATCGTCGAGATGGAGCCCATGACGCTGCTGCCGGCGCTCGCCGTGGTGACCAGCCACATCGGCCTCGTGACGACGGCATCCACCACCTACAACGAGCCCTACAACATCGCCCGCAAGTTCGCCACCCTCGACCTGATCAGCAACGGGCGGGCGGGATGGAACGTCGTCACGTCATGGTCGGAGGCGGAGGCGAAAAACTTCAACCGCGAGCAGCACGTCGACTACGACACGCGCTATGCCCGCGCGGCGGAGTTCGTCGACGTCGTCAAGGGCCTATGGGACAGCTGGGAGGCGGATGCCTTTCTGTTCGACAAGGAGTCCGGCCGGTTCTTCGACGAATCCAAGATGCATGTGCTGGACCACAGCGGCAGGTTCTTCTCCGTTCGCGGGCCGCTGAACGTCGGGCGCCTGCCCCAGGGGCATCCGGTGGTGGTGCAGGCCGGCGCCTCCGAGCAAGGTCGCGAGCTTGCCGCCGCGACAGCCGACATCGTCTACGCCATCCATGCGACGAAGGCGGCGGCCCAGGCGTTCTACGCCGACCTCAAGGGGCGCATGGCGAAGCACGGCCGCGGCGCGGACGACTTGAAGATACTTCCCGCGCTGCGCCCCGTCGTCGGGGGGACGGCGGGGGAGGCGCAGGCGAAGTTCGATCAGCTGCAGGACCTGCTTGACCCGCTGGTTGGACTGGCGCGGCTGAACCAGGCCTTCGGCGATCTCTCCGGTTATCCCCTCGACGGACCGGTTCCCCTGGACAAGCTCGGACCGGCGGAGCTGCGTAGCACCAGCACGCAGGTGATCGAGCGCGTCAGGCGACAGAACCCGACGATCAGGGAGCTCTATCGGGACGTCGCGGGCATGGGTGGCTTCTGCCTGATCGGCACGCCCGCGCAGATCGTGGACGTGATGCAGGACTGGTTCGAGGGCGCCGCGTGCGACGGCTTCAACATCACGCCGACACACCTGCCGGGCGGATGCGAGGATTTCGTCGCGATGATCACGCCGGAGCTGCAGCGGCGCGGCCTGTTCCGCACGGAATACGCGAGCACGAAGCTGCGCGAGAACCTGGGTCTCAAGCCCGCCGTGAACCGCTACGCGGCCAGGCGCGGACAGTCTGCCCCCGAGTGAGTGCTGGGAACGGTGGCGCGGTGGGTCCGCTCAAGCGGCGTCCCTGCGCGCCGCAACCGCCTCGCCGAACGCTCGAAACAGCGCTCTGTTGATCGCATTCCCCTGGGGATCGTGCTCCGCGTGCCACTGCACACCGAGCGCGAAGGCCGGCGCGTCGGCGACCCGGATCGCCTCGATCGTGCCGTCTTCCGCCACGCCCTCGACGATGATGCGCGTGCCGGGCTCGAGAATGCCCTGGCCGTGAAGGGAGTTCACGCGGATGGTCTCGCAGCCGAACAATGTCGCGAAGGTGCCGCCCGCAACAAGTCTGACATCGTGACGATCGGCGAATACCACGGCGGGATCGGGATGAATTTCTCCCGTCGCGAGGCGGGGCATTCGATGGTTCATGCGGCCGGGCAGCTCGCGGATTTCCGGATGCAGCGTGCCGCCGAAGGCGACGTTCATCTCCTGCAAGCCCCGGCAGATGCCGAGGATGGGCACACCGCGATCGACGCATCTCTCGATCAGCGCCAGGGCTAAGGCGTCGCGGCATTCGTCATAGGGCTCGTGGCTGACATGCGCCTGAGCCCGGAAGCGGGTCGGATGAACGTTGGCGCGGGCGCCGGTCAGCAGCACGCCGTCGACCACCTCCAGAAGCGCATCGATGTCCGTGATATCGGCCGCGCCCGGAAACATCAGCGGCAGCGCGCCGGCAACCTCGGCAATCGCGCGAAGATTGCGTTCTCCGACGACCTGGACGTTGAATCGGTTCTCGATGCGATGCGAATTCCCGATCACACCCACAACCGGCTTGCGCATCGTGGAGCCCTCAGCCGCCTGTCCGCAGATCGCGAAAGGCATCATCGATCCGATCGAGCGCCTCGAGGAGGATCGGGCGAGGCGTGGCGAAATTGAACCGCAGCCAGCCCTCGCCGCCGGGCCCGAACTGAGAGCCGGGGCTCGCGAAGATGCGCGCGCGGCCTTTGACCCTGCCATCGACCTCCTGGGGCGGCAGACCGGTGCCGGAAAAATCCACCCATGCCAGGTAGGTGGCGGCAAGGTGCATTGCGCGCGCGCCGGGTGCGGCAGCCTCGATGCGCGTTGCGATCAAATCGCGGTTGCGGGCGAGATAGGGCAGCAGCGCGTCGAGCCACGCCTCGCCCGTCCTCCAGGCCGCCTCGGTTGCGATCATGCCGAAGCGATTGTAGGAGCCCAGGCCGCTTGCCATGACGCGCGCATCGATCCGGCGCTTCAGCTCGGCGTTTGTAGTGATGCAGGCTCCGACGTGGGCGCCCGCAAGATTGAAGGTCTTGGTCGCCGCCACGCAAGTGATGAGCCGGTCGGCGGCGTCGGGCGCCGCGATCAGTGTCGGCGTGTGCCTGGCGCCTGGAAGGACGAGATCGCAATGGATCTCGTCCGAGACCAGGATCAGGTCGTGCGTGATGCACAAGGCGGCGAGCTCGCGCAGCTCTTCGGCCGACCAGACCGTGCCGCCGGGATTGTGAGGGCTGCAGAGGAAGACGACCTTGGTCCGCGGGGTCAGCTTGCCGCGCAAGGCGTCCAGGTCCATGCGGTATCTGCCGCCGGCTTCGACGAGTTGCGCATCGAGAATACGCCGCTCGTTGGCCAGAATGATCCTCCGGAAGGCGTGATAGGCCGGAGGGAACACCACGACCTCGTCGCCCGGCGCGCTCATCGCCTGAAGGATGAGGCCGAGGCCGGAGACGATTCCGGGGGTAGGGGTCACCCAGGCCGGGTCGACGCGCATGCCATGCCTGCGTGCCATCCAATCCGAGAGCGCGGCGGCCCAGGTGCCGGTGTCGGCGTAGTAGCCGTGGATTGCGTGCCTGTTCTCGGCGGCGAGACTTTCCGTGACGCCGGGCGGCGCGGCGAAATCCATGTCCGCCACCCACATGGGGATCGCATCTTTCGCCTCGATGCCCGAGACGCGCGCGAGGTTGTCCCACTTTGTCGCGTGCGTGCTGCGGCGGTCGATCACGCGGTCGAAGTCGAACACGGGGTGTGGCTCCAGGGCAGGACTTTGCCAGCACGCATTGAAGCCAGGGCGATGAGGCGGGTCAAGTTCGACCGCGCCGGGGGACGTGGATGAGCCGTTGGCTCACTGTGGCGGCGCCAGACCACAATAGCCGGGCACCCGAATTCCTGCGCCCCGTGGGCGATGAGCGGACCGAGGGTGCGTGGCGGAGCGGGTCGTCTCAGGGAGCACGGCTTATGGACAGGAAATCTCGACGGTCTTACCGTGAGCTTCTGGCTCAACCTTTTTCTCCTTCGACACCGACTTCCCGCAGTTCCACCTGACGACAAAGTCCTTCTGGCACCCATTGGCCGGGTCGCCGAGTCGGTGCACATCAATCGCAAATGCACAGACCGTGGTCTTCCCGTTGCAGGCGTCGGCAATAGCCTTGGTGGCGTTCCCGAGCCGCACGACGTTCAGGATTGGGTAGATTGTCCCGTGCGCCTTGCAGTTCATGCCGTACGTTGCTTCCACGACATCAATGGTGTCGCTACTGGTCTGCCCCAACGCAGTAGTGCTGGCGAGAAGATACGCGGCGGCTGATGCCAAGATGTAGCGGTTTGAATGCATGGTGCTCAGTTCATGTGAACGGAGAGCAGTGCTAACGAGCAAGCGCCGCTTCCGCCACGGCCGGAGCCCGGGAAGAGCGTGGCAGGAGCAGACGTTTTGTCATCTCCGTCAGACGTCTCTCTATGGTCAGATGCGCGATGATCGATACAACCAAAGTCGCGAAAACCATGGCCGCAATCATTATGTAGTAGTGGTCGCCCCATGGCAGACGTATCATTCCCGTGATTACCATCACGTGGGCGAGATAGATGCAGTACGACGCGTCGCCCAACAGCACCAAGAATTTGAGGCCGCGTCCGTGTTGGCGCGGCTCAGGTGCAAAAACGGCACCCGCCACAACGAGCAGTGCGGGAACCCCCCAATGCAATGGGCGTGGGCTTGGTGCCTCTTGAAGAGCGCCGACGTAGTAGCCGCTACTCGCAGAGAGAATGAAAAGTCCTAAACCGACTATCATCAGGCAGCCGGCGATCCATGCGGGCAGACGGATACCTTGCACGTAAGCGAGCCCGAGCAGCATGCCGAACACGAACTCAATCAGGATGGAGTTGGTTCAAAAGCTAAACGGAAGCGGCATCGGCACGGAGCGGCCGAGGACCGCGAATGCAGTCATGAGCAGGCTGAGCACCAGGACTGCTCGCGACCGCCCAAGAGGTAGGGCACACGCGAAGAGAAGGTAGAAGAACATCTCAGAATTGAGCGACCAACCGACACCGACCATGGTGGTGGCGTGGTTGATCGGCAGAAAGAACAGAGAGGTCAGCATGCCCTCGACCGTGACAACGGCCCCTAGCCCTATAGCATAGTAGGTCGCGGCTTGGGCGAAAGTCGCGATCCAATAGGCAGGCACAATCCTGGCAACACGGCGAGCGCCGAAGACCCGAGGCCCGTCGGCATCAAATAGACTACCCGAAGTAAGCACCATCACGAAGCCGGAGATAACGAAAAAGAGGTCAACGCCCACGGCGCCGTAGCGAGCATACGGAATGGCAGAGGCGACGCCCTCCTGCGGGACTGGTAGATGAGCAATGACGACGGCCAGCGCAGCGACAGCCCGCAAGGCATGTACCCAAACCAAAAAAGGCGCCTTCTCCAAAACTTGCCCCCAAATCACAATTCAGTCGCGGCTATGCCGCGTACCCCCTATATCACGTGTGCGAATATTTGGCGGTCCATGCTAGGAAATGTCAACGATTCCGGACTGTGGCCAGCGTCGTGTGTGGTCAGATTTCCACAGTGTTGTGTAAGTAGACCGTTGGCGTGCATCTCAAACATCATCAGCGTGCCATCGTTGCGGCGCCGTCGGGATCCGTGGCGGTTACGGTCGTCACCGCCGTTGTGTTCTCCGTCACGGAGATGGTCGCGGTGGCGCCGCCGCCGCAAGCCTGAAACTCTCCTTCAAAAGATTGTTGGCGAGGCCGATCCAGGTCGCGTTGAGTGCCGCCAGGCTACGATAGGCCGTGCCATTGAGCTCGAACGCCGGCTGTGGGGCATTGCCGGAAGGATTGATCGTCAAATCCCCATCCATGCGAAGGCTCCCTTGATCCTGCATGTCAAGTGCCCTGGTGCTCATGATCTCGGACTCCTCGATTGGGGCGGTTGACTGAGCAGATCGTCTCGCCGGGATCATCCGCCCGAGTGCTGAGGCTGTCCGACGCGATCATCTGGGCGATCATGGTCTGCTCCAGGCTCTATGCATTGAGGCACCATCCCATTGTCGCATTCATCACACAAACGAATTTAATTGACTGTTGAGTGCAAAATTGCTGTTGCAATCCATGGACACTGAGCTCGCCAGGACCTTTCTCGAGATCGTTTCGAGCGGGAGCTTTGTTCGTGCTGCCGAACGTCTCCACGTCGGACAGACAACCGTCAGCGCGCGTATCAAAATACTCGAGCAGCAGCTTGGCCGGACGCTATTCGTGCGCAACAAGGCAGGCGCGGTCCTTACCTCGGCGGGAGAGCAGTTTCTCCGCTACGCGCCGGCGTTCGTGCAGCTATGGCAGAGGGCGCGTCATCAGGTGGCCGTCCCGCCGGGCCACCGCGCGGTGCTCGTCGTCGGCAGCGAGGTGAGTCTGTGGCAGCCGTTGCTGGTCGATTGGGTCACGTGGATGCGTGGATCCCTCCGCGACATTGCTCTGCGAGTCCATGTCGATGTCCCGCAGGACTTGATCAATCATGTCGCATCGGGCTTCGTCGATGTCGCGATCATGTACGCGCCCCATGACCGGCCCGGCTTGAAGATCGACTTGATCATGGAGGAGACGCTGGTGCTGGTGACCAGCGACGCGAAGCGCCAGCTGAAGGGGTCCTTCGACTACGTCCATGTCGATTGGGGCCCCGAGTTTGCGCTTCATCACGGAATAAACCTTCCGGATATCATTCCGAACGTTTCCGTGAACCTGGGCCCACTGGGGCTCGAATATGTGCTGCAGGTGGGCGGCTCGGGTTATTTCAGGATGCGCGCCGTGGAGCCGTACCTCGCCGCAGGCCGCCTGCACATCGTGCCCGGCATGCCTCAATTCTCCTATCCGATATACTCGGTGCAGTCGACGAGCGCGGACGAGGCGATTGTCGGCCCGGCAGTCGCCGGCCTGCGCGCCGTATCAGCCGCCTCCATCAAGCTGGGCGACGAGGCACCGTCCACCCGTCCTGCGCGCTGCGCGCCCGGACGATCCCGCCGTCGCTGAAGAGGCAGGCCAAGTCCAGGAGAGGCCCGTCGGCAGCGGACCGATGCGCCGGGCGGTCCACTGTCGTTCGTGCGTCAGCTGAAGGTCACTCGGCGCCTTGCGCGCAGCGTGCGACGCACGCGCTCCCATTGCGACGCGGCGGTATCGTCGCCGCATTCAAGACAACGGCGTATTCGGTTCGCGACGGCGGCTTCGGCTCGAGCCCCGCGGACCTCCTCCAGGGTGGTGGCGACAACATGCACGTCGGCAAAGCGGCTGCTGATGCGGACCGATGGATGCATGGCGATCTCCTTCAATCGAACACTGCGCCGTCAATCGACAGTCTCTTCCGCCTCGGACTTCACGGACACGATGGTAAGGCGGCGCGTTTGGCCTTCGCGCGTTTGCCAGGTGATGGACTGGCCCTCGGCGAGGCCGATGAGCGCGGCGCCAATCGGCGTGAGGACGGACACCCTTCCTGCGCCGATGTCGGCCCGGCCTGGAAACACGAGCTCGACATTGCGGGTGCGGCCGTCGTCGGCCCGGAACACGACGCGCGAGCCCATGCGAACCACCCGCTGCGGCAGGGCGCCGGGGGGCACGATCTGCGCACGCTCCATTTCCGCCAGCAGATCGTGGGCGGCACGGGGAAAGCGCTTCTCCGCATCGCGGGCAAGCGTCGTCAGGCGCGCGTAGTCGGTGTCGCTGACGACAATCGGCGGCTGGGCAGCCAAGCGCGGGTCGCTGGTGGCTGGGTTTTCACTCATAGCAGGTTTGCCTCTTAGCTTGCGGGCGTGCACACCACCGAGACGGGATCGCTCGCCGGAAAGGTCTGCTCGAGCGCCTGGTCGAGCCGGCGATCGAGCGCTTCTCTTGAGTTCGTCGGTTCATCCGGCGTCTTGTCGACGCGTTCCACCGTAACCACGCGAAGGCAGCCGTTTTCAGCCGCCAACGACGCTTGCGTGAGATCATTGAATTCGCGCTCGTGGACGATGAAAGGGGGCAAAGCCGGCTCGGCGTGCATCGCTATCCTCCGGGAAAACGTGGCTGCGGGCCGGATATGAAATCCGAGCCGCGCGCTTTCACATGTGCGAGGTACCTCCCGAACCGCCTGCAGGGCGCGTCCGGGCGTCAGTTGCCGAAGGCAAGGCAACCCGCGCGAAGAATCAGGAGGTGGCGACGGGCGGATGACATGACAGCCTCAAGATATGAAGCCCACTCGCACAGATCAAGACCGGCCTCCCGCACGCGGCAAAATGACGTGCGTGCGATTGAAGCATGGCCGCCTCGCTCGAGGCTTTTCGCGCAAACGGCGGAGAATGACATCGCGCAGGACCGTGGCCTCGTTGTGGTTCTCATCGCGTGCAGCGTAGATCAGAGTCAGCTTTCCCTGCCGGGCAAGCCGTACGAGCGTTGACAGTGCCTCGCGCGCAGGCGATTTCGCCAGCTCGGCGCGATAGCGTGTCTTGAATTCATCCCAGCGGGCGGGGTCGTGATTGAACCATCGGCGCAGGTCCGCACTAGGAGCTACATCCTTCTGCCACTCGTCGAGCGCCAACGACTTGCGCGCCACGCCTCGCGGCCAAAGCCGATCGACCAGCACGCGACAGCCATCCTCCTCGGCGGGTGAGACATAGGCGCGCTTGATGCACACTGCGTCCGCCCGCTCATGTGAGCTCTTCTTGACCATGCTTTGACCGCGTTGCGGAACCGGTTGAATACCTGCACCTCAATATATAGCGACGATGCATCTTAACAACCCGTCGGGGACACTCTTTGACCGGCGTGCGTGCCGACGGCATCGCGTGTCGTCTTGTCGCCGACCTGCTCCGAGCCGACGTCGAGCGGACCGGCTCCGACCTCATCGAGTCTTCGGTGGCCGAGGGTAGGCGGATCCGACTGACCGGCCCATACGAGCTTGTGAGGGTCGAACGCACCATCGATCGTCGGTTTGATGATCTGGAAGTAGGGCGACACGTCAAAGTCGCGCGGCGCGAACAAACTGTGGTGGCGTATGTGCAGGATTTCGTTCAGCGCCGGCTCGCTCAAGGGTTGGCCGGTTTTCTGCCCTATGCGCGGCAGTATTATGGGGTAGCGGACGCTTTGGAAGGCTTGCGCGATGAGCGTGGAGCAGATGGCGCGCGTGGGATCACCAGAGCCGAGTGCGATCATGCGCCGACGCCACCGTATCGGAACCGGAGGCGTTGGGAACAGATATCGCGCGAGGTCGAGGATGTGCCGCGTGTCGTACTTTTGGCCGATACGCGAGGCGGCGAAGGAGACAACCTGTACTCTCTCCATCTCGGAGAGGCCTGCCGGGCGACAAATGCGAACGTTGAATCCGCGATACTTGGAGAGCGGGACCGCCACAACGCCTCGACCTACATTGGCCTCGATGAGAACGCACCCCTCACCGCAGCCGCGCACCACCGATTCCCCGGCACAAAGGGCAGCGTGCGACCAGGTCGACTGCGTGAGATACTTGATCGCGGTTGCGAGCTTCTGGCGGCCTTCGATGGGAAGCACATCGGCCGGCCGCAGAACCCGGCGCAGCATGTCGAACTGGGAGGCACTGAGCGGTTCGTTGCCGGCTGTCGGCGTCTCGAGCCGCTCAGCGATGCGGCGCCCGATCCAATCCAGAACCGTGTCGAGGAACGGCATAGGGCACCTCTGAGCCGCCGGGCGCTACCTGCTCAAATTTGCTCCGGCCCTCCCGCCTGCAGGGTTTGGTGCGAGGGCGTGGCCGGCTTCGGCCGACGCCAAGTCCCGCTCCATGGCGATCTCGGCCTGTAGATTTTGCACATCACGATGAATGGAAGCTGCCGCGAGCAGACGTCCGCCGCGCTTGTACCGCAGCATGCAGTCGCCGGCGGCGATGTCGCCCTCGATGGTCAGCTCGTCCCAGGCTTCGGCGTGGCCGACGTAGTTGATGGGCACGTCGTAGTGCTGACTCCAGAAGAACGGCACGTCCTCATATCGCTCGGCGGCGCCCAGCATGTTCCGCGCCGCGGTCTGCCCCTGGCGTTCTGCAACAACCCAGTGCTCGACCCGGAGCTGCTGGCCGCTGAGGCGATCGGGCCAACGTGCGATGTCGCCTGCCGCGTATATTTCAGGTGCGCTCGTTTCGGGTGCCGTGCCCGCCAGATAGTCCTTGGACAGGTTCGGGCGGTCCACAGGGGCTGCGGCATCCTGGCTGATCATCAGCAGCTTTCCTTGATAGCCGCCGCGGCGGAGCGTCTCGGCTGCAGCAAACCCCGCGGCGCCGCCGCCTATGATGAGAATCCGCGACGGCCGCTGGCCGGGAACGCGGCGACGGAGACGCCAAGCGCGAGATCGGGCCCCTTGTGAGCATCCGGTGCTGCTGTCATGGCTCCGCCTCCTGCTGTGGACCACGTCAGGCGTCAACGTCTCGCCTGCAGCATCGGGCGTGCGGCGGGAGAGAAGGTTCCCGGTTTCCCGGCCGGGAACTTTCGGCCCCGACCTGCATCCAATCGACGGATATGGCGGCGTTGCTCGGATTGCGCGAGGAGACGGTCAAGACGAGGCTGCATCGCGCTCGACGCATGTTGCGGCAGTCCCTGGAGGGGCGTTTGGCCTCCACTTTGCGGGACGCGTTTCCGTTTGCCGGCGCAAGGTGCGCAAGGATTACCGAAGCCGTGCTCGCGCGGATGGACAGCAATCGCAAAGTCGACTGAGGCTTGGCGCCGGCATCTCGTCCATCGGCGCCGCGGGCAGGGGCCGGGCATCGCGCGCGCATCATTCGCGAGATGGCGCTCAGCGACTTGAGGGCGCCGGCGACAGGGTGTACCGTCGCGGCAGGCTTCACATGATCGCCGGGTGCTCGCTGCCGCGAATGAGCCCCGCCCAGCTTCACACCCATGAACATCGGGGCGCGGGGTGGGGGCCGGAAAAAGGGCCGGCCCCTGCCGCGCCGGAAGACCATTGGCTATCGGCCCCTTCCGGCACGGTCGAGTTGAACGGCAAAGCGACCCTGCGAAGCACAGATGGTGCTGCCCGACCGCAGAGGCGGCGGCATCACCAACCGAGGCCGCCTCCTACGGCACCGGTCCGCCGCCGCCAATGCGGACCTCTTCCAAACGCAGGAGATTTCCAATGACCAAGCCCTACACCCGACTCGACAAGACCCAGGCCGCTGTTCTCCTGGTTGACCATCAGACCGGTCTGCTGTCGCTGGTGCGCGACATCGATCCGGACAAGTTCAAGAACAACGTGCTGGCGGTCGCCGACCTCGCCAAGTATTTCAAGCTACCGACCATCCTGACCACGAGCTTCGAGGATGGTCCCAACGGCCCGCTGGTTCCGGAGCTCAAGCAGGCTTTCCCCGATGCGCCATTCATCCCGCGTCCGGGCCAGATCAACGCCTGGGACAATCCTGATTTCGTCAAGGCGGTGAAGGCGACGGGCAGGAAGCAGCTCATTATCGCCGGCGTGGTGACGGAGGTCTGTGTCGCATTCCCGGCCCTGTCGGCCATCGCCGAGGGCTATGAAGTGTTCGTCGTCACGGACGCGTCAGGCACGTTCAACGATATCACGCGGCGTTCGGCGTGGAGCCGCATGGCGGAGGCCGGAGCGCAGCTCATGACCTGGTTCGGGCTGGCCTGCGAGCTGCATCGCGACTGGCGCAACGACATCGAAGGCCTCGGCACGCTCTTCTCCAACCACATCCCCGACTACCGCAATCTCATAACCAGCTACACGACGATGAAGTCGGCCAAGGGCGGGTGATCGTGCTTGCGGCTCGCCGCGACAGGCGCGGCGAGCCGTCCACCAGCCTCAATCCTCGCACCACATGCGCAGCAGGTTGGCGGCGCACTTGGCGAGAAGGTCGCCGTCCTCGCTCTTGCCCTCCCGGTCGAACAGGCGGCGGCGGGCGGTCTCGAGATCGAACAGCAACTCGCGCCGGCTCGCATCGCGGATGAGGCTGCGTACCCAGCCGACGGCGGCGAGGCGCGTGCCGTGCGTGACGGGCGCGACGCGATGGAGGCAGGTGGCCGGGTAGGTGACGAGGCTGCCTGCGGCCAGCTTGTAGGCATCCTCGCCCGCGCTGGTCGAGAGGATCAGCTCGCCGCCGTCGTAGCTTTCCGGCGGTGAGAGAAAAAGTGTGAAGGAGCAGTCGGTGCGGGCGCCGCCCATCAACGCGTCGTCGACGTGCGCGCCGTATTCGTGGCCCGGCTCATAGCGCGAGAACATCGGCCCGAGGATGAGCTTGGGCCGCACCGCCAAGTTGAACAACGCATGCCCGTCAAGCCGCGCCTCTACCAGTCGAGACACATGATCCAGCTCGGGTCCTGCGTCGGCCTGCAGGTTCGCCTTGACGAGCCTCGCCGCCCAGCCGGCGGTGCTCCTGCCGTCGACGAACGTTGCACTCGCGAGGCCGTCGACGACCTCGGTTAGGTCGGTGGGCGATAGCACGTCGGCAATGGCCAGGATCATGCGCGCTCCTCGAGACGGCCTGCAGGAGGTCCCTTCGCCGCACGGCGTGGGCATCTTTTGACGACGGTATCGTATATATTGGAACGTCTTAGAAGAGGGGTCCGACCCGCCGGCGACCGACCCTGCCAGCCAAGGAACGGACATGGCCAAGCTCACGCGCAAACTCTGGGTCGGGATCGGTGCCGCGACGCTCGCGACCGCTCCGATCGCCGGCGGGGCGGTTGCCCAGGATGCAACCCACAAGGGGCATGGCCAGCCGCCTCCGGCGGCTGAGAAGGGGCCGGCTGTCGCCAATCCGGCCGAGGGCGGCGAGGCCTACCTCACCGACGGCGGTCCGCGCGATACCCGCATCCGCTTCTACCGCGACATCGCCTTGATGCGCGGCCACCTCCTCGTCGGCGGGGAGTTGATCGGTCTCGATCTGTGGGACGAGGCGCTGCCGCACTTCCTGCATCCAACCGAAGAGCTCTATGGGTTGATGGAAAAGTATATCCAGCTCCACAGCATGCGCCCCTTCAAGCGCGAGCTGCAGGTGCTGGCCCAGGCCGTCAAGGCCAAGCGCAAGGGCGCCTATGAGCAGGCGCTCAAAGCCGTCGACCAGCGGCTCGATGGAGCGCTCGACGTGGCCAAGCGGTTCATGAAGCCGGTGCGCGGCTTCACCGCGCGCTCCGCGGCGGAGGTCCTGAAGGTGGCGCTCAGCGAATACGAGGCTTCCATCGAAGATGGCCGCTTCACCAAGCCCGTCGAATATCAGGACAGCCGCGGCTTCGTCCTGCAGGCGGAGCGCATGTTCGAGGGCGCGGCTCCGGAGCTCGGCAAGGCGGACGCGGCGGCGCTCGAGCGCATTCGTACCGCGCTCGCCAAGCTCAAGGCGGCCTGGCCGGCGCCCATGCCCCCGAGCGCGCCTGTGCTGCAGGCCGGCGAAATGTCGGCGCTGGTCTCGGACATCGAGCTGCATGCCTCGAGGTACTGATGTGGCGCTCCTTGCTCGCAAGCTGGGTCGAGCGGGGCGATGACCCGATGCGGCCAGGTGGGACGCGCGTTCGCGTTGGGTCTGCGCTTCGCTTGACCCAACCTACGCACGAACGCCTCGCTCTCCCCACCCCGGGGGGAGCAAGGGCTCCTGCTGCCTTCGCACTCGGGGCGGCGCTGGGCTTTGCGACGCTGGGAGCGCTCGCGCTGTGGCCGTCGGGTGGCAACGCGCGCCAACCCGGCGACGACCTCGCGGCCCTCAAGGCCCGCTTCGCCCGCCCGGCGTTCGTGCCCAATCCCAACTTCAACCCACCGACGCCGGCCAAGATCGCGCTCGGCAAGCGGATCTTCGAGGACCCGGAGATGTCGGCGACAGGCACCATCTCCTGCGCGTCGTGCCACGATCCAAAGCTGGCCTTCACCGACGGCGAGCCGACGGGCAAGGGCGTCACCGGCCGCAGGCTGGTCCGGCATACGCCGAGCCTGTGGAACCTGGCGTGGAGCCCGCTGCTGTTCTGGGACGGGCGGGCGACGACTCTCGAGAACCAGATCAGGTTTCCCATCGAGCATCCGGACGAGATGGGCTCCTCGCTCGACAACGCCGTCGATCGCTTCAGTCGCCACGATGACTACGTGCGCGCGTTTGCCGAGGCGTTCCCGTCGGAGCCCGCAATCACGGCAGGCAGCATCGCCAAGGCGGTAGCGGCCTACGAGCGTACGCTGGTGTCGCCGCCGACGCGGTTCGACCGCTGGGTCGCCGGCGACGAGAAGGCGCTGACGCCTTTGGAGATCAACGGCTTCAAGCTCTTCGCCGGCAAGGGCAAGTGCATCAGCTGCCACAAGGGTTTCGCCTTCACCGACTATAACTTCTACGACATCGGCCTGCCGAGCGAGGACAAGGGCCGCGGCGCCGAGATCGGACTGCCTGCGGCGGACCACGCGTTCAAGACGCCGACCCTGCGCGAGCTCGTCTGGACCGCGCCCTACATGCACGACGGATCGCTCGGCACGCTCGACGACGTGGTACGCATCTACGAGATGGGCGGCATCGACCGTCCGACGCGTGCCAAGGACCTGCCGCCGGTGATCCGGTTGTCGGATCAGGAGCGCAACGATCTTGTCGCGTTCCTCGAGAGCTTGTCGAGCGAGACCCCACCGCAGCCTTCGCGCGAAGCCTGGGTGAATGCCGCCCCGCGCGTCGCCCGACCGCTGCCGGTCAGCACCACGGTGGTGAGCCAGGCCGACAAGCTGTTCTCGCCCGACACAATCCGGGTGAAGGCCGAACAGCCGATCACCATCCTCAACGACGACACGCGAACTCACAACGTGCGCATCTACGACCCGCGCTTCGATTACAACTCGGGGGCGCAGGAGCCGCACGAGTCGATCTCGATCCGCTTTCCCGTGTCCGGCACATTCGAGGCGTTCTGCGCCATCCATCCGACCATGCGGCTGACGGTGGTGGTGGAGTAGCTGTCATTCCGGCTGGAGCGCAAAACGCCTCCGGTTCACAGCATTCGCGCCGCATCTCGTCGCTCAGTGCTCTGGGTTCCGGCCTGCGCCGGAATGACGTTTGGGGCGACGCGCGACACCTCGAACTGACGTCATGCACAAATTGGCGTCATCCCGGCGGAGGCCGGGAACCATGCGCCCGGCCGTGCCTCGTTCCCTTCGGTCCCTACAACGCGACCTCGACGAGGTAGGGGCCTTGCGAGCGCAGGCCGGCGGTGAGGCCCTTGACGAGTTGATCACAGTCCTTTGCCCGCATCCCTTCCACGCCCATGCCTTTCGCCATCGAGACCCAATCGAGATCGGGGCGGCCGATGGTGAGCATGTCAACGGCGCGGGGACCGGGATTGCGCACGCCCACGTTGGTGAGTTCGCCGCGCAGGATATTGTAGCTGCCGTTGGCGAAGATCAGCACGGTGACGTCAAGGCCCTCGCGCGCCATGGTCCAGAGCGACTGCAGCGTGTACATGGCGCTGCCGTCACCGACGAGCGCGACGATCTTGCGGTCCGGGCAGGCGATGGCGGCGCCGACCGCCACGGGCGTGGCGTAGCCGATGGAGCCGCCGCGGTTGTTGATCCAGTCGTGCGGCGGCGCGCCGGCCGTCTCGGGGAAGAACTCGCGCCCCGTGGTGACGCTTTCGTCAACGACGATGGCGTTCTCGGGCAGCAGCGCGCCGAGGATCGATGCAATGGCGGGCGGCGTGATCGCGCCTGTCGGCAGGGCGGGACGGCGCGGCGCTGCGACGCCGGCCGGTGGGGTGCTCAGGGCGCCCAGCTCCGCGGCGAGCGCTTCGAGCGCGGCTTCGATGTCGTCCTCGATGCCGGCCAGCTTGGTCGACTTGGCGTCCTTGGGCATCAGCAGGCTCGGCTTGTCGGGATAGGCGAAGAAGGCAACGGGTTCGCGAGCGCCGACGAGCACGAGGTTGCCCGCGGCCTTCATCACGCCGAGCGCCTTCTCCACCACGTAGGGGATGCGCTCGACCTGCACCCGGCCAGCCCCGCGCTCCAGCCGTGTATTGGCGCCCTCGGTGAGGATGCCGCATCCGGTCTTGGCGGCGATGCGTCCGGCAAGCTCGAGGCAGCGATGGCGGAGCGCGGCACCGCCCATCAGCAGCGTCGCCCTCTGGCCGCTCTTCAGCAGGGCAGCGGCGGCCTTGACGGCATCCTCGGAAACCTTCGGCGGTGCTGATGGCGGCGCGGTCGCGGCGATGCCCTCGGCCGGGCCCCAGGCCGTGTCGGCCGGCAGGATCAGGGTGGCGATCTGGCCGGGCGTCTGTCGCGCCGCGGCGATGGCGAGCGCGCCATCCGCGGCGATGGTGCGCGAGTTGGGCGAAGTCTTGACCCAGTGCGACATCGGGGCCGCGACGCCCTCGATGTCGGAGGTGAGGGGCGCGTCATGGGCGATATGGTAGGTCGCATGCTCGCCGACGATGTTGACGACGCCGGAGTTGGCCTTCTTGGCGTTGTGCAGGTTGGCAAGCCCGTTGGCGAGGCCGGGCCCCAGGTGCAGCAGAGTCGAGGCCGGGCGCCCGAGCATGCGGTAGTAGCCGTCGGCGGCGCCCGTAACCACGCCCTCGAACAGGCCCAGCACGCAGCGCATCCCCGGAACCTTGTCGAGCGCGGCGACGAAATGCATCTCCGAGGTGCCCGGATTGGTGAAACAGACGTTCACGTCCCCCGCAAGCAGGGTGCGCACCAGGCTTTCCGCTCCATTCATCTCACTGGTCATCAGGGCACAGGGCTCCACCTTCGGATCGAACGCCGATTGCCGCGCTTGGGATTTTGCAGGCCGGCGGGGAGGGTAGTCCGAAACGCGGTGGGGTTCCAATCGCTTGATTTTTGCGCCGCCTCAGCCGCCGCCGACGCGGCTCACGCTGGATAGTGGTATCCACGGCCACGGGCGTGGCCGGAGCTTGCGGCCCTGGGTCCCGGCTCTGCGCGCTTTTGCGCCCGGCCGGGGCGACAATGCCCCACTAGAAATCTGCGTCTTCCTCGCCGGCGGTGCGCTTCTGGTGGCGCAGGTGCTGCCAGATCGCCAGCACCACCGACAGCGCCGCGGCCAACAGCAGGCCGCCCGAGATCGGCCGTGTCAGGAACAGCCAGGGATCGCTGTCGGTCATGATGGCGCGGACGAGGTTGACCTCGATCTGGTCGCCGAGGATGAGCCCCAGGATCAGCGGCGCCAGCGGGAAGCCTGCCTTCACGAGAATGTAGCCCAACACGCCGAACATCAGCAGCACGTAGACGCTGCTCATGGTGTTGTTGAGCGCGTAGGCGCCGATGATGCACAGCACCAGCACCACGGGAGCGAGCACCGCAAGGCGAATGCTCGAGAGCCTGAGCACGAAGAACGTCGACATGGCGATGATCAGCACCATCAGCGGATGCGCAAGGATGTAGGCGGCGTAGATGCCATAGGCGAGGCCCGGGTTCTGCGACACGAACAGGGGGCCCGACTGGATGCCATGGATGGTCATAGCGCCGAGCATGACGGCGGTGACGGCGTCGCCGGGAATTCCGAAGGCCATGATGGTGACGAGCGAGCCGCCCACGTTGGCATTGTTGGAGGATTCCGCGGCGATGATTCCCTCGGGATGGCCGGTCCCGAACAGCTCGGGCGTGCGCGAGAACTTCTTGGCCTGGTCGTAGGCCAGCACGCTGGCGGCGCTACCGCCGATCGCCGGCAGCACGCCGATGACGATGCCGAGGATCACCGACCACAGGAAGAGAAACGGCCGGCTCAGGATCTCACCGATCACCTTGAGCTGCGAAACCGTAAGTCTGGGGCGCGCAGCGAGCGCCTTGGCCTGCGTCTCAGGCAGGCGCAGCTTCTCGACGTCGGTCATGATCTGGGCGAAGGCGAAGATGCCGATCAGCACCGGGAGGAAGGGGAAACCGCCGGCGATAAACTCAGAGCCGAAGGTGAAGCGGGCGACATTGCCGATAGGATCGGTGCCGATCACCGTGATGAGGAGGCCGATGGCCGTCGAGAGCAGGCCTTTGAGCAGCGAGGCCTCGGCGAGCCCCGCGACCATCGCCATCGCCAGCACAAACAGGGAGAAATACTCCCACGGCCCGAACTCGAGGGCGATGGCGGCTAGCGGGCCGGTCACGAGGATGAGAAAGAGCCCGCCGATCAGGCCACCAAAAAAAGAGGCCCACACGCCAAGCCACAACGCGCGCCCGGGCTCGCCCTTACGCGCCAGCGGAAAGCCGTCGAATGTGGTGGCGATGGCCGAGGGCGTGCCAGGAATGCCGAGCAGGCACGCCGTGATCAGGCCTCCCGCCGACCCGCCGACGTAGACGCCCGTCATGGCCGCGAGGCCCGCCAGCGGCTCGAGCCCGTATGTGAAAGGCAGGAGCACGATGATGGTCATCGTGATGGTGACGCCGGGAAGGGCGCCGCCAACGACGCCGGCGAGCGTGCCGGCGAACAGTGGAACGAGATACTTCCACTGCAAGACAGTGAGGATGCCGTTAGCGAGCAATTCGAGCATGGATCACCAGCTCGTCCAGGTGCCGCGTGGTAGAAGCACGAGCAGATAGTGCTCGAACACCCAGTAGGTGACGGCCGACGTGCCGACCGCGATGCCAATGAGCTTGGCCCAACCCTGCGGCGAGGCCGGGCGGTCCAGCACGAGCTGGAATATCGCGACGAAGAGCGCGGTGGAGAGTCGGAAGCCGACGAGCGGCATGAGAATGATGTAGCCGGCGACCACCGCGAAGGCTGCGGCAACGAGCCCGTAGGCGCGGGGCGTCGGCGGTGCGGCGGCCGTGTCGACGGGCGCGGCGTGCCGGTGCGCCAGCAAGTCCTGGACGAGCAACGCGGCGCTCGTGAGCGCCATGAAGACCAGAACCATGGAGGGGTAGAAGCCGGGGCCCACCGGCACGATCGGTAGTCTGGGCAGTCCCAACGCGTGCGGGAGCAGCACCAAGCTGACCGCGAGGCTGATCAGCCCCGCGATGCCGTCCCGCCCGAGCCTCATGTGGGCCTCACTTCTTGATGAGGCCGAGGCCGGCCATGATCGCCTTGTTCTCGCCGTCGATCTTGTCGAGGAAGGCGGCGTAGGCCTTGGCGTCAAGGTAGGCGACGCGGGTGCCCTGCTTGCGCATGGCGTCCTTGAACTCGGCTTCCGACGTTGCCTTGGCGCACGCGTTGCCGAGCTTGGCCCGCACGGCCTCCGGCGTGCCCTTGGGCACCATGAGGCCGCGCGCGACCTCGTAGACGATGTTCATGCCGAGCTCCTTGAGCGTGGGCACGTTGGGAATATCCGGGTTGCGTTGCTCGCTGGCGATGGCGATGAATCTGAGCTGGCCGGCGTCGACCTTGCCCTTCTGCGTCAGGTTGGAGTCGGTGAGGTCCGTGTGTCCGCCAAGGATCGCGTTCATGCGCGGCGCGAGGCCTTCATAGGACACGTACTTGAACTTGATGCCGGCGGCCTTCTCGATCGAGGCGGGGAAGATGTGGCTGGTGGAGCCGAGCGTGGCGCCGACCGAGATCTGGCCGGGGCGCTTCTTGGCGTCATCCACCAGCTCCTGCCAGTTCTTCCAGGGCGTCTTCGGGCTGGCGGTCAGCACGGAGGGCGTCGCCGAGACGAGGCAGATAGGCTCGAAGTCCTTGTAGGTGATGTCGGTCAGCCCCGCGTAGTGCACGAGGTGGATGTAGTCGTGCACGGCATAGACGGTGTAGCCGTCGGCCGGGGAGCCCTTCGCCTCTCGCGCACCGACGGTCCCCGATGCGCCGCCCACATTGGCGATGACCACGGCCTGTCCCAGGTGCTTCTGCAGGAGCGGCGCCAGCGGGCGGAAGATGTTGTCGGTATCGCCCCCGGCTGCCCACGGCACGATCATCTTTATGGGGCGCTCGGGGTACTGCGCACCCGCCGGACCGGCCTGGATCGCCAGCGTCAGGGCGGCCGAGAATGCGAGGATGAGCTTCTTCACGTGCGTGTCTCCTTGGGTGCGTTCGTGTTGTTTGTCAGCGGCAGAGTAGCGCACGGAATTTCCGCGAGGCAATGAGCTTTCGGCATTACTTAGCCGTCGAGCTGGCATGCTGCCGGGAAGGTGCTAGGCTTGCTCCTGTGCCGATTGGAGGGTGCGCGGCCGGCCTTCGACGGGCTCAGGACGATGTCGAGTTGGCGGCACGAGGTCTCGAACCCCGCGCCGAGCTTGTCGAAGCAGGGCTGGCCCGCACTCCCGCGTCTCCTTTCGGCCGCGCGCTGTGGCGCGATGTTTGACCAGGAAGACAGCAGGTGAGCCATGAACGAGCGCAAGACCAATCTGAAACTGGGCCTCGCGGGCCTCGGCGCCATCGGCCTGCCGATCGCGCGCCGGATCGACGCGGGCGCCATCCCGGGCATCAGTCTCGTCGCCGTCTCGGTGCGGGATGAGGCCAAGGCGAAGAAGGCCATGGCAGGCTTCCGTGCGCAGCCGCAACTGACGGGCCTTGCCGAGCTCGCGGACGTGGCCGATGTGATCGTCGAAGGGATTCCGTCGAAGCATTTCCTCGATGTGGCGGAGCCGGCCGTGGCCCGCGGGCGCATCTTCATGCCGCTGTCGGTCGGCGCGCTGATCGATCATATGCACCTCATCGACCGTGCCGCCGAGACCGGCGCCCGCATCATCGTGCCGACCGGGGCCCTGCTCGGGCTTGATGCCGTGCGGGCGACGGCCGAGGGCAAGATCTCCTCTGCCACCATCACCACGCGCAAGCCGCCGGCTGGGCTCGCAGGCGCGCCGCTGCTCGTCGCCCGTGGGCTGTCGGTCGACGGGCTGAAGGCGCCGCTGCGGGTGTTCGCGGGAAGCGCGCGCGAGGCCATCTCCGGCTTCCCGGCCAACGTCAACGTGGCGGTGGCGCTGTCGCTGGCCGGCATCGGGCCGGACCGCACGCAGATCGAAATCTGGGCGGACCCGGGCGTGACGCGCAACACGCATACCGTCACCGTCAAGTCGGATTCCTCCGATCTTACCATGACGATCGAGAACACCACGGACACGGAGAACCCCCGCACGGGGCGCATCACGGCGCTGAGCGCGCTCGCCGCCTTGCGCCGTCTGGTTTCGCCGTTGGTGGTCGGAAGCTGAGGATCGCCGATCCGTCCCCGATCGCTACGGTGCGTGCTGCCTCGATGAGCCAGTCGACGAATGCGCGCACGTGCGGGCGGTCGCCGGTCAGCGAGGAGCGAATGATGTAGTAGGCGCCCTGACCGGTGACGCTCTTGGCGAACGGGGCGACCAGCCGGCCCTCCTCCAGCAGCCCGCCGACCAGGCGGCCGATGCCCATCGCCACGCCCTGGCCGCTCAGTGCGGCGCCGATCATCTGCTCGTAGCCGTCGAAGCGCAGCGACGCCGCGGGCTTGAGGTCGAAGAGGCCCTGAGACGCCAGCCACGTGCCCCAATCGAGCAGGCCTCCCGCTTCCTCCATGTGCAGGAGCGCGTGGTGCTCGAGGTCCTGCAGCTTGGCCAGCGGGTGGGGGCCTGCATCCACGAGGGACGGCGCACAGACCGGAAAAAGCTCTTCGCCGAACAGGCGCACCGCGCCCTCCGGCACCACCTCCGTCCGGCAGTAGCGCACGGCCACGTCGACCAGATTGCGCTCGAGGTTGATCGGCTTGTAGGTGGCGGAGATTCGCACGTCGACGTCGGGGTGCAGGACCGTGAACCCGCGCAGGCGCGGGATGAGCCATAGCGAGGCGAACCCGCTTGTCGTGGTGACCGTCAGGTGGGGCGCGATGCCCACGGTCCGCAACGCGTCGGTGACGTTCTGCAGCCGCTCGAGCAGGTCAGTTGCTGCGCGATAGAGGGTGCGGCCCTGCTCCGTCAGGGCCAGGGCGCGGTGCCGGCGCTCGAACAGGGTGACGCTCAGGTGCTCCTCGAGCGCGCGGATCTGCCGGCTGACGGCCGACTGAGTGATGAAAAGCTCGTCGGCGGCCCGAGTGAACGAGAGGTTGCGGGCGGCAGCCTCGAAACCCTGGATAAGGTCGAGCGGGGGGAGGTTGAAGCGCTTTTTTTGCATTACCTTGGCTCATCCTGAGAATGAGAAAACGTCGTTTGTGCTGCGCACAAGAGATGGGTATCTCCTAGGCAATAGCCGAATCTGAGTTCGGCCAGCAATTTTACACATGCGCTAGACGCATGCAAAGGAGACTCACATGCTGGCGTCCGTAACGCTCGAGCCCATCGCGCTCGCCGCCCGTAGCGTGCACCGCATCGAGAATGGCCGGGGCATGCGGGTTTCCTGCATCCGCGGCGCAACCTGGATCACCCAGGAGAACGATCCGCGCGACCTCGTCCTGGCCTCCGGTCAGTCGGCGGTGCTGGATCGGGCCGGGGTGGCCGTGGTCTATGCCTTCCGGGATGCCGTGATCACGGTCGGTCCGGCCTGGCAGCTTCCGGCGCCGCCGGCAACGGCAAGGGCGGCCCATGTCGAGACGGTACGCGCCTGAGCGCTCACCGAGCGGCGGAGGACGCCATGATCTATCAGATCCACCGCTATCCGGCCGATCTCATCGACGTCGTCCGCCTCGGCGGCCGGGAGCGCGTGGTGATCCGCCCGGTGCTGCCGCAGGACGAGGACCTGACGCACGCCTTCTTCCGCAACCTGTCGGCGCCGGCGCGCTACGATCGATTCATGACGAGCCTCAACGAACTGCCGCCTGACCTGATGCGCCGGTTCACTCAGGTCGACTATGCCAATCACCTGGCGCTCGTGGCCGAGGTGTTTTCGCAGGGCCGCGAGACGGTCGTGGCGGAGGCGCGCTATGTGCGCCTCGCCGACAATGCGGACGCGGAATTCGCCGTCTCGGTGGCGGAGCACTGGCAGGGAAAGGGTCTGGCGAGACTGATGCTCGGCAAACTTAACTGCCGTGCCGCCGCACAGGGTGTCGCGCGCATCGTGGGCACGACGCTCGCCACCAACGCACGGATGATCTCGCTCGCGCGCAAGTCGGGGTTCACGATACGGCCCAGTCCGGACGTGCACGGCCTGTTGCTGCTCGAGAAAGCGCTGGCACATGGCCGTGAATCTAGCGGCGCCAAGGCGGGCGCGCTGGCCGCCTGAGGCAGTCACCTTCGGTGCCCGATCAGGCCGGAGGTCATGCTGAGCTTGGCGAAGCACGGCTGGTGCGCTTTGGCGTTCTTCGACAGAATGCGGGATGCATACGCGGTAGCTTCATTTCCCGTCCCGTCCCCGCTCGCGCCAGGCTTGCAGCGTGCGCGCCAGGGTGATCATGGCCGCGGAAATTAGGCCGAGTGCGGCGACCAGCAACGCCAGGAACACCAGTACGGGCGCGAATGCCCATACCGCCAGCACCGCGAGAATCATGGCCGTGGCGATCAGCCAGATGCGCAGCAGGCTCACCGGTGCCGTCCGAACCTGTAGGCGGCCGCGGCCCACGCCAGCGCGAACAGGAATTGAGCGATGAAGATGCCCGCTGCGGCCCGCCCCACGCGCGGCATGCCGGTGATGCCGAGCCGCACCGCTATATAGAGCAGCGCGGCGCCTGCCAGGGCGGCAGCGAAGGCGGCAATCGGCACTTTCTGCCATTGGTCGGCGCGCCGGCCGAGCCACAGGGCGACCACGATGACGGCCGGGTTGAGCAGGGCAGTCAGGACCACGCTCATGAGGTCCACGGGTACAACGGGCAAGGGTCGCCTCCCCCGCTAGCGTGAGGATCGAGAAGTCTGCGCCCTGACCGGCCATCGGCCGCCGGACACGGCTCCGCGCTTCAGCGCGTCTTGCCTTCGATCCGGTCGCGCAGCTTCTCCTCCTCGTATTGGATGAACCAGCCGATCATCTGCCGCCATAGCGCCTCGGCCAGGTCGGGCGGCAGGCCCTTCTCGGCGGCGCGGGCGCGCACCTTGTCGATCACCTGCTGGTTGCGCCAGGGCACGTTGGCCTCCTGGCGCGCCTCGAGCTTGAGCTGCCAGGCGCGCTCGACGTAGCCGAAGCGCTCGGCGATCAGGTCGACGAGGCCGGAGTCGACCCGGTCGATCTCGACGCGAACTTCGGACATGTCTCGGCATTGCGCGGGCGGGCGAGGGGCCATGGCGGTCGGTCTCATCTGGGTGATACGGAACGGCAGTCAGCAGCGGCTTACAAAGTGCGGGCCGTCTTGGCAACTGCGCCGGTGTTGCTGCGTTCTGCCGCCGGCCCCGGCTGGCTTGCCGCGGCCTTGGGATCGCTCGCGCGATCCTATACAAATCAACGTCGAGAGAACCCGAGGACGCGCAAGGAAGGACGCCGATGAAGATCAAGCTGCACCACGTGAATCTGTGCTCCACCAACGTGCCGGCCATGGATGAGTTCTATCGCAGCGTGCTCGGCATGGAGACGGAGCCGGGGTTGAGCGAGAACCGCACGCCGGGCGGCGGCTATCCCGGCAAGGTCTCCTTTCTGACGGAAGGCGCCACACAATTCCATTTGGCGGAGAAGGACTTGGGCGTCACCTTCCGCACCGGGCAGGCAATCAATCCGGTGGAGCGCGGCCACATCGCCTTCCGCACCGACGACATCGCCGCCTTCAAGCGCCGGCTCGAGGAGAGGGGCATCGCCTATTCCGACTACGGCGCCTGGGCCATGAAGGGCTGGGAGCAGATCTTTTTCTACGATCCCGACGGCAACATCGTGGAGGTGCACCAGGTGCGTTCGTGACCGAACGGCTCCATTGTCTGCCAGCGCCGGTCCTATCACGCTCACTGCCTCGGTCCTGAGCTTGTCGAAGGACGGGCCTCGCATGCCATTGCGTGCTTCGACAAGCTCAGCACGGGGTTGGAGCATGCAGCACGAGGGGTGCTTTAGGGCTCTGCCTCAACCTCTGGGCGGGATGGCGCCCTTGCGCTCGGTGATCAGCTTGTAGTGCTCGGGCTGGCGGTGGAGTGCGAAGTTGAAGGTGGAGCGCTTGTAGCTGAGCCCAAGGTCGAGATCGCAGCGGGCGACGACGAGTTCATCGTCCTGGGTCAGCGCCTGCGCCACGATTTGGCCGGTCGGAGCAATGATCGAGGAGGCGCCGATCATCTCGCAGCCTTCCTCCACGCCGCACTTGGCGACGCCGACGACCCAGGTTGCGTTGGCGTAGGCGCCCGCTTGCATCGAGAGCTGGTTGTGGAACTCGCTCAGGCGGTCGTGGTCGGGCGCGGGCGGGTTGTGTCGCGGCGTGTTGTAGCCCAGCAGCACCATCTCCACGTCCTGCAAGCCCATCACGCGGTAGGTCTCGGGCCAGCGCCGGTCATTGCAGATGCACATGCCCATGTTGGCATCCATCGCGCGCCACACCCCGAACCCGAGATTGCCGACCTCGAAATAGCGCTTTTCCAGGTGCTGGAAGGCGCGCCACGGCTCGTGCTCGGCGTGGCCGGGGAGGTGGATCTTGCGGTAGCGGCCGACGATTGCGCCGCTCCGGTCCGCGATGATCGAGGTGTTGAAGCGGCGCACGGCGGCGCCCGAGGCATCGAGCTCGGCAAAGCCCAGGTAGAAGCCTAGCCCCAAGCGCTGCGCCTCGTTGAAGAGCGGGGCCGTCTCGTTCGACGGCATCTCGCGCTCGAAGAAGCTGTCGATCTCCTCCTGGTCGGTCATCCACCAGCGCGGGAAGAACGTGGTCAGCGCCAGCTCGGGGAAGACGACGAGCTGGCAGCCATGGGAGTGGGCCTGGCGCAGGAGGTCGATCAGCCGTTTGACGACGCGCGTGCGATCGTCGGCGCGCTGGATGGGACCGAGCTGTGCGGCACCGACCGTGAGGATGCGAGCCATCTATCTTTCCCTTGCCCTCACGCCGCCTCAACCGGAGCACCCTGGCGCAGGTGGCAGGCGGCGACGTGGCCGGGTGCGATCTGGCGCATCGCCGGCGTCTCGACGCGGCAGCGTGGCTCCACGTAGGGGCAGCGCGTATGGAAGCGGCAGCCGGAGGGCGGCTTGACCGGGCTCGGCACATCGCCCTGCAGGATGATGCGGCGCGAGACCACCGTCGGGTCCGGCACGGGCACCGCGGAGAGCAGCGCCTCGGTGTAGGGATGCTGCGGGCTGGCGAACAGCGCGCGCTTCTCGGCCAGCTCGACGATCTGCCCGAGGTACATGACGGCGACACGGTGCGCGATGTGCTCGACGATGGCAAGGTCGTGGCTGATGAAGAGCAAGGCAAGCCCCAGCTCACGCTGCAGATCCTGCAGCAGGTTGACGATCTGTGCCTTCACCGAAACGTCGAGGGCGGAGACGGCCTCGTCGCAGATGATGAGCTCCGGCTCCACCGCCAGCGCCCGGGCGATGCCGATGCGCTGGCGCTGGCCGCCCGAGAACTCGTGCGGCCACCGGCCGGCCGCGTCGCGCGGCAGGCGCACCTTGTCGAGCAGCCCGGCAATGCGCTCGTCCATCTCGGCCGTGGTCTTGGCCAGGCCGTAGTTGCGGATCGGCTCGGCCAGGATATCGCGCACGCGCATGCGCGGGTTGAGGCTGGAGAACGGGTCCTGGAAGACGACCTGCACCTCGCGGCGGAGCGGGCGCAGCTCGCGCGCCGAGAGATTGTCGATGCGCTTGCCCTCCAGCACCACCTCGCCGTCGGTGATGTCGAAGAGCCGCAGGATTGCCTTGCCGACGGTCGACTTGCCGCAGCCGGACTCGCCCACGAGTGCCAGCGTCTCGCCCTTGCGGATCGCGAACGAGACGCCGTCGACGGCGTGCACGTGCCCGCTCACCGTGCCGAGGAAGCCGCCGGGGATGGCAAAGTGCTTCTTGAGATTGCGGACCTGGAGGAGGGGCGTGCTCATGCCGATACCGCCTCCCTGACGGCATGGTGGCAGGCGACGCGGTGTCCTGCCGCCTTCTCCTCGAGCGCGGGGGCGGCCTGGCGGCAGATGTCCGTCGCCTGCGGGCAGCGGCTCGCAAACACGCATCCCTGGATGCGGCTCTTGAGGCTCGGCACGAGGCCGGGAATCTCCGAGAGGCGACCGGCGTCTCCCGCCAGCGATGAGCCGAGCTTCGGCACGGCGCCCAGCAGGCCCTGCGTATAGGGGTGACGCGGGTGGGCGAACAGCTGCCGTGCAGGCGCTTCCTCCACCTTGCGGCCCGCGTACATGACGACGACGTGCTCCGCCACCTCGGCGACGACGCCCAGGTCGTGCGTGATCAGCATGATGGCGGCGCCGACGCGGCGCTTGAGATCGCGCATCAGATCGAGGATCTGTGCCTGCACGGTGACGTCGAGCGCCGTCGTCGGCTCGTCGGCGATCAGGAGCTTGGGGTTGCAGGCGAGCGCCATGGCGATCATCACGCGCTGGCGCATGCCCCCCGACATCTGGTGGGGGTATTCGTCGACGCGCCGTTGCGGCTCCGGGATGCCCACGAGCGCCAGCATCTCCACGGCCCGCCTCTCGGCGGCTGCGCGGTCGAGGCTCTGGTGCAGCCGCAGCGGCTCGCGGATCTGCCGCCCCACCGTGAGCACAGGGTTGAGCGACGTCATGGGCTCCTGGAAGATCATGGAAATGTCGTTGCCGCGGATGTCGCGCATTTCCGCGTCGGACAGATGCAGCAGGTCGCGGCCGTCGAAGGTTATGCGCCCGGCGATTCTGCCGGGCGGCTCAGGGATGAGGCGCAACACCGACATGGCCGTGACGGATTTGCCGCAGCCCGACTCGCCGACGATGGCGAGCGTCTGTCCGGCCTCGATTGCGAGCGAGAGGCCGTCGACGGCGCGGTTGACGCCGTCCGGCGTGCGGAAGTGCGTCTGCAGGTTCTCGATCTCCAGCAGGGCCATGGGTCGGGTTCCGGGCCCTACTGCCGCTTGACCATGCGCGGGTCCAGCGCGTCGCGCAGCCCGTCGCCCAGCAGGTTCACCGCCAGCACCGTGATCGAGAGGAACACGGCGGGAAAGAAGATGATGTAGGGCTTCACCTGCCACAGCGTGCGGCCGTCGGCCATGATGTTCCCCCAGGAGGGGATGATGGGGGGCGTGCCGGCGCCGATGAAGGAGAGGATCGACTCGATGATCATGGCGCTGCCGCAGATGTAGGTCGCCTGCACGGACAGGGGCGCCACCGTGTTCGGCAGGATGTGGGCGAGGATGATGCGGGGCGTCGACGTGCCCGAGGCGATTGCGGCCTCGACGAAAGGTTGCTCGCGCAGCGACAGCACCACCCCGCGCACGAGGCGGGCGACGCGCGGGAACTCCGCAATGGTGATGGCCATGATGACGTTCTCGACACTCGCGCGCGTCAGCGCCATGAGCGCGATGGCGAGCAGGATCGGCGGGATGGACATGACGCCGTCCATGGCCCGCATGACGACGCCGTCGAGCCGGCGCAAATATCCTGACACGAGGCCGATCGCGAGGCCCGTCAGGGAGGCCAGGATGGCGACGGAGAAGCCGACCAGCAGCGAGACGCGCGCGCCGTAGAGCACCCGGGAGTAGATGTCGCGGCCGTAGGCGTCCGACCCGAACCAGAACTCGGCGCTGGGCTCACGTGTGCGCTTGACGGGCGCCAGGGCGGTCGGATCGACCGTGCCGAGCCAGGGTGCGAAAATCGCGGCGATCAGCATAAGCCCGAGAAGGACAAGGCCGATCGACAGGGTGGGATGGCGCCACACGAAGCCGCGAATGCCGCGGCGCTCGCGCACCGGCGGCAGGATGTCGGGCAGCTCCGGCGCGATGGCAAAGCCCGCCTGCAGCGCCTGTGGCGTCTGGTCGTTCAATAGCGGATCCTCGGATCGAGCACGGTGTAGATCAGATCCACGACCAGGTTCACCAGCACGTAGATGAAGGAGAACATGAGCACGATGCCCTGGATGACGGGATAGTCGCGCCGCACGATGGCGTCGATGGTGAGCCGGCCGAGACCCGGAATGGCGAAGACGCTCTCGGTTACGACGGCGCCGCCGATCAGCAGGGCGACGCCGATGCCGATAACGGTGACGATCGGCACGGCCGCGTTCTTGAGTGCGTGCAGGAACAGGATGGCGTTCTCGCCGAGGCCCTTGGCTCGCGCAGTGCGGATGTAGTCCTGCGACAGCACCTCGAGCATGGTCGCGCGCGTGATGCGGGCGATGAGGGCGATGTAAACAAAGCCGAGCGCGATCGCTGGCAGGATCAGGTTCTCGAACCAGGGCCACAGCCCCCTGGAGATCGGCGTGTAGCCCTGCACGGGCAGCCAGTCGAGCTCGAGCGCGAACACATAGGCCAGGAGGTAGCCGACGACGAACACCGGCACCGAGAAGCCGGCGACGGCGAAGGCCATGAAGCCGCGGTCGAGCCAGCCGCCGGCGCGCCATGCCGCCACGACGCCGATCGGCACGGCCACCACGATGGCGAGCAGCAGCGTCACGACCATGAGCGACAACGTCGGCTCGAGGCGTTGGCCGATCAGCTCGGTCACCGGCAGGCCCGTGAACATGGACTTGCCGAGGTCGCCGCTCATGACCTGCAGCGACCATTCCGCAAACCGCACCACGAACGGGCGGTCGAGCCCCAACCCTTTGCGAATGCGCTCGATGTCCTCGATCGATGCCTGGTCGCCGGCGATGACCACCGCGGGGTCGCCGGGTGCGATATAGAGCAGGCTGAAGACGAAGAGAGCGACGATCGCCATCACTGGGATCGTCGCCAGCACGCGGCGCACGATGTAGCCGAGCATCGAAAGTCCTCATGTCCCCTCCCGGCGCAGGCACTGGGAGGGGCGCGTGGCCTCTCAGGCTTTTTTCGGCCCCCAGAACCAGGGCAGCGGACCGTTGCTGACGCCGTCGACGTTGCTGCGCCAGGCCTGGTAGCCGAAATAGAAGCCGGTCGGGATGTAAGTGACGTGCTGCATGCCCACCTTGTTGACGCGGGCGATGATGGCTTTCTCCTCGTCGAGCGACTTGGCATCGTACCAGGCGGCGATGTCCTTCTCGACCTCGGCGTTGTCGGGCCAGCCGAACCAGGCCTTGTCGCCGCTCGTGCGGATGGCGATGTTGCCGACTGGGCTGGCGCAGTCCGAGCCCGCATGCCAGGTGTGGAACATGCCCCAGCCGCCCTGGCCGGGTGGGTTCTTGGAGGCGCGCCGCTGGCCGACGGTGCCCCAGTCCGTAGCGACGAAGTCCACCGTCATGCCGATCTTCTTGAGCAGATCGGCGGTGATCTCGCCCATGGCCTTGAGGGGCGGCTGGTCCTGGGCCACCAGGCAGGTGACGGGCAGGCCCGAATAGCCGGCCTCCGCCAGCAGCTTCTTGGCCTTGTCGTAGTCGCGCTTGCCCTTCAGCGGTTCGCCGCCCTCCTCCGTGTAGAGCGCCGTGCCGGGCGTGAAGAAGCTCGGGATCGGCTTCCACAGCTTGTCGTCGGAGCCGACGACGGCGCGCATGTAGTCCTCCTGGCTGAGCGCCAGCTGCACGGCCTGCCGCGCCTTGACGTTGTTGAAGGGCGGGTGCATGTGGTTGAGGCGGAAGGCGCCGATGTTGCCGAGCGGATCGGCGATATCGACCTTGATGTTGCGGTTGCGCCTAAGGACCGGAACTAAGTCGGTCACCGGCGTCTCCCACCAGTCCACCTCGCCGTTCTGCAGCGCGGCCGACGCGGTGGCGGGGTCGGGCATGATCACCCATTCCACGCGGTCGAAGCTCACGACCTTGCCGCCCGACCACCACTCAGAGGGCTCGTTGCGCGGCTTGTAGTCGGCGAACTTCTCGAACGCGGCCAGTGCACCGGGCTTCCAGTCGGCGCGCACGAACTTCATGGGGCCGGAGCCGACGTACTCTTCGATCTGCTTGAAGGGATCGGTCTTGGCGAGACGCTCGGGCATGATGAAGCAGCAGGGCGTCCCGACCTTGCCGAGCGCCAGCAGCATCTTCGGGTAGGGCTTGGAGAGCACCCACCTGAATGTCCTGTCGTCGACGGCGAGCAGCTCCTTCTGGATGGTCTTAAGCATCAGGCCCATGGCGTCGCGGTTCGACCAGCGCCCAATACTGGCAACGACATCCTTGGAGCGGACAGGCTCGCCGTCGTGGAACTTGAGGCCGTCGCGCAGCTTGAAGGTCCAGGTCAGGCCGTCCGCCGACACCTCCTCGCCCTCCACCATCTGCCGCTTGGCGATGAGCTTGCTGTCCATGCCGTAAAGCGTGTCCCAGACGAGCTGGGAGGCGTTGCGTACGACGTATTGGGTGCCCCAAATCGGGTCGAAGTTGGCGAGGTTGGCCTGCGGCACGAACTTGAGCACCTTGGCGCCCTGCGCGATGGCGGGTGCGGAGAGCCTGCCGGTCGCTGCCAGCGCGCCTGCGGCTCCGATGCCCTTGATGACGGTTCTGCGATCCATTTTTCTACCCCAACAAATATCGAGCTGTCTGAATTCGTTCTTGCTCCAGTCCGCGGCGTCGCGTCACCACTGTCAAGGCGTTGGCCGCGAACACAGTGGCGATGTCTCGGGCGGTCGCGCAGGCGGGTCCGCCGGTTCGATCAACGCGCGTCCATCGGTCATTCTGCGGGCTCCGAGGGTCGATCAGGCGAGATGGACGAATGCGCCCGCTGGGTCCAAGCGTTGGCCCGGCTCGCAGCCGGCGCGGCTTGGAGGTCTTGGGTCCGAGCAGGGTTCCACCGCCTCGGCACAGCTAAGCATGCCGCGGAAGACAGCAAAAGTGCGTCGGCGCACAAAATGCATGCAGATCGATGGTCATAGTGCCGGCAATCGGCTGCCCTGGGGGCCGAAACCGCAGTTGCTCCCCTGCCGAGGGCTGGACGGGCCGTTGGCTGAGGGACTGTCGTTCGCCGGCCGCGGGCCAGACCGCGAAGGGCGACGCCGCCTGGCCAGCCGCGATGACCGGATCGGTACTCGTCCGACGCTGGCTCCGTGCAAGCCCGGATTGGAGCGATCTGGGGTGGCGAGGATGCTCCGGCGGCGGCCCGGGTGCGGCGTCGGGTCGGGAGTACCCCCTTCCCCCTGTCCCGTGAGCTACGGGGGCCTGCAGGGCCAGCCGCGGCCGGAGAATGCGACCGACGCCGGCAAGGCACGATCGAGAACGGAGATGGCGCGATGATCCTGATGATCAAGAAGGTGGGCGGCCTCGCACTCGTGCTGCTGGGCGGCTTGCTCGTCGCGCACGGCGCCTTGGTCGGCCCTGTGTGGGAAATCTTGGTCGGATTGCTGCTGGTCCTGGCCGGTATGACGCTCCTGGCCATGAAGGTTGCACACCGCAATTGGCCGAGTCAGGCTGAACTTTGACGGACCGGGCGGACCGCACGCCGGCCTACCGACTGGCCTAAGGGCGCCCGACGCTGAAGGCTGCGGGCGGGCATCCGCTGGTCGCGGCCGCGATACCCGAGAGTGCCGCAGGCTCACGGCTTGGACGAGCGGGCTCGTCGGCGGCGTCCGGTCTTCGAATGCTAATGCCTAAGGCGTTCCTGGCGCACCCGCCGGCAGTCAATTCCGCGGCGCCGGCAACTCGGCTTCGCCGAGCCACGTCCCGTCCAGAACCTGCCGCGCCAACTCCGCGTCGACGTGGGGCAGGATGAGCTGGCGGACCGAATACGACAATCGATGGAACTCGAATTTGCAGTGAGGGGCGCGCCCGGGCGGAAGGTAGCCGAGCTCGACGAGGTCGGCGAAGCCCGCCGGCGCACCGGCGCCATGGGCCAGGCAGACGAGATTGAAGAAGCGCTGCGCCGGAGGGCTATGGACGTTGGAGAATGCAGCCAGCGGCATGATCACGGTCGAGGTTCTCAGATGTCGGTCATAAGCGTGAGCGGCGCCGATGATCAGTCGGCGGGCCTGATCCTGGCCGAATTGCAGCATGAAGTAGGCCGCGAAATAGTCTGCCGCGTCCTCCTCCGGGCCTAGGAGAGGCACCCTCAGCAGGTCATAGACCGCGTGGCCCATCTCATGGGCGAAGACGTAGAAGAACTGCCCCATGATCGAGTCGGCGGGCGTGACCCCGGAGGCGGTCGTCTCCTTGGGTACGTTGTCGTAGATCTCGTCGAGGTACTCGTAGCAGACGCTGATCGTCGGCCGGTGGTACCATGCGTTCGACACGCCATCGCAGCCGACCGTCCGCAGCGTCAGGTCCACCGGCAGCCGGAAGGGACTGAAGATTTCCTGCAGCTTCTCGAGGGCGCGGCGCTGTTTGAGCAGCTCATAGAGCTCCCGATGCTTGGGATTGCTGGGCGCGACATACTCGATCTGGATGCGCTTGGTTCGCGCCTCGACGGCGAGCGCCGGAGCCCCGGGCATCGTGAGGAACGGTGCGAAGGACGCGAGCAACAGGCTTACCGATGCGATCGCCCGGGTTGCGCCGTTCTCGAAAGCTTCCCGCACCGCCTTCATCTTCGGTCGGTCAAGTCTCATCGCGTGACTACCCTCGAGTTTCGACCGTCGGCGCCGGAAGCGCTGAGGCTGGTTTCATGCTTTGGGTCCCGAGCACCCGGCCGCGGGCTTGGCCGGCTGGGGTTCTCTCCAGCCGAACCAGGTCGCGTAGGCCGTCGGCAGGAACACGAGCGTCAGAATGGTGGCGACCAGCAGGCCGCCCATGATGGCGAATGCCATCGGCCCCCAGAACACCGTCGGGGCGATGGGGATCATGCCGAGCACCGTCGATACCGCGGTGAGCATGATCGGGCGGAAGCGCGCGCTGCTGGCGTCGACGACGGCTTGCCGGACATCCTTGCCCTGCCCTCTCTCGGACTCGATCTGGCCGATCAGGATCACCGCGTTCTTGGTGATGATGCCGATCAGGGCCAGGATTCCGAGAATGGCGACGAAGCCCAGCGGCCGCCCGGACAGCAGCAGCGCTCCGACCACGCCGATGAGCCCGAGGGGCGCCACGCTCAAGACCAGGAAGAGACGCTGGAAGCTTTGCAGCTGGAAGATCAGGACCGTCAGCATGATGAGCAGCATCGCCGGGACGACGGCCATCACGGAGGCTTGCGACTTCTGGCTCTCCTCCACGGTGCCGCCGACGGCGATCCGGTAGCCGCGCGGGAGACTCTTGGCCAAACCTTCGACAGCGGGCGCCAGCGCTGCGACCACGGTCTCCGGCAGCGTTCCCTTGACGATGTCGGCCTGCACCGTCAGCGTCGGGACACGGTCGCGCCGCCAGACCAGCGGATGCTCCTGCTCGTAGCCGAAGGTCGCAAACTGGCTGAGGGGAACGGTGCGGCCGCTCGGCAGCGGCACTTGCAGGGTGCCGAGGGTTGTCAGCGAGACGCGCTGCTCATCCGTTGCGCGTGCAATGACATCGACGAGATAGATGTCATCGCGCACCTGGGTGACGGGACGGCCGGAAATGACCGTATTCAGCACGCTTGCCAGGGCCTGCGAGCTCAGTCCCAGAAGGCGTGCCTCGTTCTGGTCGATTTGGATGCGGACCTGCCGTGCGGGCTCGATCCAATCGAAGTTGGTGTGGACGGTCTGGCGGTTGTCGGCGACGATGCGGGCGAGCGCCAGCGCGGTCTCCCGGACCTTCGCCAGATCCGGGCCGCTGACGCGATACTGCACCGGCCATCCGACCGGCGGCCCGAGCTCCAGCGGATAGACGCGTGCGACGACGCTTGGAAAGTTGTCGGCCAGAACTTTCTCGAGCTTGACCCGGAGTCGTTCGCGTGCGGCGACATCCTTGGCGACGATCACCGCCTGGGCAAAGAAATCGTTCGGCAGCTGCACGTTGAGGGGAAGATAGAAGCGGATGGCGCCGCGGCCGACGTAGGTGCTCCAGCGCGCCACGTCCGCGTCATCCTTGAGCACCGCATCGAAGCGCTGCGCCATCGATTCGCTGGCATAGATCGACGCGTTCTGCGGCAGGCTAAGGTCGACCAGAAGCTCGGGGCGGTCGGAGGACGGAAAGAACTGCCGGGGCACGAGCGGGAGGGCCAGGACGGATCCGGCAAACAGGGCCAGGGTGAGCAGGATCGTCAGCCATTTCGCGCGCATGGCCGCCGTGAGGAAATCGCGATAGGCGCGGTAGATCCTGCCGGGCTCGCTTGCCGCCCTCGCTGCGGGCCGCTTGAGGATCGTGACGCCGAGCAGCGGCGCGAAGAGGACGGCGACCAGCCAGGAAATGACGAGCGCAATGGCGACGACCGCAAAGAGCGAGAAGGTGTATTCGCCGGCGGAGCTCGCCGCGAAGCCGACGGGGACGAAGCCGGCAATCGTCACGAGGGTCCCGGCGAGCATGGCGAAGGCATAGGTGCGGAAGGCGAACGTCGCGGCCTGCACCTTGTCGTCGCCTTCGGCCAGCCGCGTGAGCATGGCGTCCGTCGTCGTCATGGCGTCGTCGACCAGGAGCGCCAGGGCGATGATGAGGGCCCCGAGCGAGATGCGCTGCATGTCGATGCCGCTCAACTGCATGATCGAGAACACGATGGCGAGCGTCAGGGGGATGGCCAGCGCGATAACGAGTCCCGGACGCACACCCAGGCTCACGAAGCTGACGGCGAGAATGATCGCCACGGCCTGCCACAGCGACGTCATGAACTCGGCGATGGCGCTGCGCACGGTGACGGCCTGGTCGGCGACCAGCTTCGGTGTGATGCCGAGGGGAAGGTCGGCCGTGATCTCGGCCATCGTCTGCTTTATGTTGCGGCCGAGCGTCAGGATGTCGCCGCCGTCGCGCATGGCGATGGCAAGCCCGATCGCGGGCTCGCCGTTGACGCGAAAGAGGGGCTGCGGCGGGTCTGAGAAGCCGCGGCGGACGCGGGCGATGTCGCTGAGACGCAGCATGCGCCCCCCTGCAACGAAGGTGACGTCGAGAACATCCTGCTCGGAGCGAAACGCGCCCGACACCCTGAGCGAGAGGCTCTCGTAGCCCGTCTGGATCGTGCCGGCCGGCTGGACGACGTTTTGTGCCTGCAGCGCGCCGATCAGGGCGGATCGGTCGATGCCGAGGCTCGCCAGCTCATGCATGGAGAACTCGACGAAGATCCTCTCGTCCTGGGCGCCAAGCACCTCGATCTTGGAGACGTCGGCGACGCCGAGCAGCTTGGAGCGGATGCCTTCGACGTAGTCGCGAAGCTCGCGATGGGTGAACCCGTCGGCCGTGAACCCGTAGATGATGCCGAACGTGTCGCCGAAATCATCGTTGAAACCTGGCCCGATCACGCCCACGGGCAGCGTCGGCGCCATGTCGCCGATGCTCTTGCGCACGTGATACCAGATGTCGGGGACCTCCTTGGCGGTCGCGCTGCCCTGGAGGTTGACGAAGATGGTGGTTCGTCCGGCGATGGTGAAGCTGCGCAGGAAATCGAGCTTCGGCGTTTCCTGCAGCTTGCGCTCGAGCCGTTCCGTGACCTGCTTGAGGGTGTCCTCGACGCTGGCGCCTGGCCACGCAGCCTGGACGACCATGGTCTTGATGATGAAGGAGGGGTCCTCGCTGCGCCCCAGCCGGTAGAATGAGGCGAGGCCGGCCGCGACGGCGACGATCATGAGGTAAGCGACGATCGAGCGATGGTTGAGCGCCCACCGGGAGAGATTGAACTCCCTCATGGCTCCAATCCGAGCACACGCACGACCTGGCCGGGATGCAGCGTCTGCACGCCCGCGGTGACGACGATCTCGCCGACATTCAGTCCGCCGGAGACGGCGACCGTCGCCTGGTCATAGCGCAGGATGTCGACGTTGCGGATCGACACCGCACGGCTCGCGGGATCCACGACCCAGACCGCGGGCTGGCGGTTGAATTTGGTCAGCGCCGTCGCCGGAAGCTCGATGGCGGCTTGAGATTCCCTCTCCATGCGCCCCGTGACGGTGGCGCCGAGGCGCATGGCCTGCGGGGGACTCGTCAAGCCGACCTTCACTTCGAAAGTGCGCGTCACGGGGTTGGCTTGCGGCGCGACCTGGCGGACGCGCCCGTGTGCGGTCACCGACGCGTCGTCCGTGAGGGTCACGACGATATCGGGATCGCTCGGTGCGGAGCGGAGGACCTGGGCCGGCACGTCGAAGACGGCGTCGCGCCCATCCTGGCGCGCGAGCTTGAGGATGGGCTGTCCGGCCTGCACGACCTCGCCCATGCGCGGACCGGTGGCGGTCACGACGCCCGGCGCGTCGGCCTTGAGCTCGGTGAAGCTGACGAGGTCATAGGCGCTCTTCAGCTGCGCTTCCGCGGCGTCGACTTGCGACTGGGCGGTCTGCAGCGCCTGGGTTGCCTGGTCGTGGCCGGCGCGGGTGGTCCAGCCCTGCCCGAGCAGCGTGTCCTGCCGCTCGAAATGATTGCGGGCCTGGGTCAACTGTCCCTGCGCCGCCACGAGATTGGCTTGCGCAGCCCGCAAGGCATTGAGCTCGTTCTGCGGCTCCAATCGCGCGACGATCTGGCCCGGCTCCACCCGGTCGCCCTTCTTGAGATCGTTTTCCAGCACCCTCCCTGAAATCCGGAACGCCAGGGCGACCTCGTCCTCGGCCTCGATCCGACCGGTGAGAACGACCGGCGCGCCGACCGCACGCTTGTCCGCCGTCAGTGCACGAACGGGACGAGGTTCCCTGGGCGCCGCGTCGACATTCGGCTCGCACGCGGCAAGGAAGCCCGAGGAAACGAGCGCAAGTGCCGGGAGCCAGAAGAGGTGGAACTGCGTCCTTTCACCGGCAAAGCCGTTCACAGACATTATTGGGCATTCCCTCGTGGCGCAGTGCGGCTTATCCGGTGCTTGCCTCAGCTTGCCGGGTTGTCGGGGTTTTCCTATCAGGCCTAACCCCGACCGTATTGGCGGCCAGCCCTGATGGGCCCGCGTGCGCCAGGGAACGGGCGCCGTGCCATGGCCGCTGCGGCGGATCGATGGCGGTGAGCCGGCCCAAACCGCGCACGTCAGGCAGGCGGGCGGGTCTTCACAGCATCTTTCGGCCCATCGTGCGGCTTGCCGGCCGGCGCCCATGGCCTTCCCTGACAGTGCGCGCGGCAGCGCGCGGACGGCCATTTCCAGACGCGCGTGCACCGCTGGTAGCACACTCTGCCCGCCCGGGCCTGCACGCCGGCGTCCAGCCAGCCTTGCGCCGCCGGCTCGCCGAGCGTCAGGATGCCCAGGGCGGCAACTACTGTGATGAGGAGGCGCCGCATCGTTTGATCCAAACCAGTGGTGGGTCCTAACGGGACTTCTCCTGGTCCAGTATCGGCAATTACCCCAATATCGGCCTGCGGCGCGGCCCGACAGACTGCCCCTTGGAGATGCGGCAGGACCTGAATATTGCGACTTGGGAGCAGCAGCCTATGGCGCACACGGACACAATGCAGCAGCGGGCAGATGCAGAAGCATGGAGCGCGGGCTGGTGGCAGAGCATCCTGCTCGGCGTCGTCCTCATCCTTGGCGGGCTGTTCATGTTGCGCAACGCCGTCGCCGCCACCGTGGCCAGCGCCATCGTCTTCGGCGTGGTTCTGCTGGCAACTGGTGTTCTCGAGGTTGTGCACGCCTTCTGGGCCGCGCATTGGAGCGGACTCTTCTGGCGTCTGCTGGTCGGGGTGCTCTACGCCGTCGGCGGCGCCATCCTCATTGGCGATCCGTTGACGGCCTCGGTGCTGCTCACGCTGGGTTTCGCGGCAGCGTTGATTGCCTCCGGCGCCGTTCGCATCTACCTGGCCCTGCGGGACTGGCACAGATATGGCTGGCTCCTGCTCCTATCGGGCATCGTCGGCATCCTCGCGGGCCTCGTCATCCTGACCAAGTGGCCGCTCAGCGGCTTGTGGGTGTTCGGCCTGGTGGTCGGCACCGACCTCATCCTGCACGGCCTCTGGTGGGTGGCGTCCGGGTGGTCTGCACACAATGCCCCGCGAGCGGCCTGAACGGCGAGGCCCCGGCTAGATCGATGTCATCCCGGCCGGGGAACGGAGCAGATCGCAGCACGCGCTAGAACGAGCCGAACGCCGATCCCATAGCAATGACGGCCAGCAGGGCCAGAACGGCACCGGCGATGCCGACCATCACCATGTCGCGGTAGCTCTCGCGGTGCGTCAGCCCGCAAACGGCGAGCAGACTTACCACGGCGCCGTTGTGGGGCAGGCTGTCGAGCGTGCCGGCGGAGATCGTCGCCACCCGGTGGAGGAGCGCCGGGTCGATATGCGCCTCCGCGGCAAGGCGCAGATAGGTCTCGCCCAGCGCATCGAGCGCGATCGTCATGCCGCCGGACGCCGACCCCGTCAGCGCCGAGAGCAGGTTGGTCGCCACGGCCAGCGACACGAGCGGCCCGCCGCCGATTGAAAGCACCCAGTCGCGCACGACCGCAAACCCGGGTAGTGCGGCGACGACGGCGCCGAAGCCGACCAGGCTCGCCACGCCGAAAGCGGGCAGCACGGAAGCGTTGGCGCCCGCATCCATGCTCTCGCGCAAGGCCGGCAGCCGCGACCGGTTGATGACGACCACCGTCGCGACCGCGGCTGCGAGCGCCACTGCCACGGACCACACGCCGCCGACCGATGACAGCGAGGTCGCGCCCCACCGCTCTTCCGCCAGAAACCCCAGATCCAGCCGCGGCCAGATCACCAGCGACATGAGCAGATTGACGACGACGACGACCAGCAGCGGCAGCATCGCCCACGCGATCGGCGGCATGGTCTCGCTGTGATGCCCGCGATGGATCTCCGCGGGGTCGAATTCACGAGCGGCGGTCGCGCGCTCGCGAATGAACTCGCTGTCGGCCGCCTTGTCCGCCGCAGCGGGCTGCGCCGCGCCATAGCCCTCGCCGGCCGCGCGCGCGGCCGCCTCCGCACGCCGGAGCCACCACAGCCCGAAGGCGAGCATAATGAGCGAGGCGATGATGCCAAGTCCCGGCGCCGCGAACGGCGTGGTTCCGAAGAACGGCATCGGAATGGCGTTCTGGATGGCAGGTGTGCCCGGAAGCGCCGACATCGTGAATGTCGACGTTCCCAGGACGATGGCCGCGGGCATCAGGCGCCGGGGAATGTCGGCCTGCTGGAACAGCGACTGCGCCATCGGCGCCAGCACGAAGAAGGCGACGAAAAGGCTGACGCCGCCGTACGTGACCATGGCGCCGGCCAGGACGACCGCGAGGATCGCGCGCTGCGGCCCGAGCTGCTCGGTCATGAAGCGGGCGATCGCCTTGACGGAGCCGCTGTCGTCCATCAGCTTTCCGAAGAGCGCACCCAACAGAAACAGCGGAAAGAACTCGGCCAGAAAGTTCGCGGCGCTGACCATGAAGGTCTGGGTCCAATGCGCAAGCAGGGGCTCGCGCGAAGCTGCCGCGGCCGCCAGAGCCGCCAAGGGCGCCAGCAGCAGAACGCTCCATCCGCGATAGGCGAGCCAGATCAGAAGCCCGAGAGCGAGCACAATGCCGAGGAGGCTCACCGCTCAGCACTCCGCCAGCAGCTCGTCGAGATCGGCTGTCGAGCGGCGGCCGACGTCGTCGCCGTGCGCCTTAAGAAATGCATCCGCCGACCTGCGCCCCTCCTCGCGCAGCATCACGAGAAAGGCCCGCTCTCCGTTGAGCTTCGAGGAGTAGCCAAGGTCGGTCATCATGTCGGTCATGATCCGGTGCGTGCGCATTTTTGCCCACCGCCAGCCCTCGCCCGATCCCGGATCGGCCACGTGGCGCATCAGCGCGATCATGCGCAGCTCCTTCATCAGGGCGGCGTTGAAGGACACTTCGTTCAGGCGATTGAGTATCTCGTTGGCGGCCCTCGGAGTGCCCGGACGGATACGCGGATTGATCTGCACCAGGATGGTGTCTTGTGCATTGCTCTCGCGTATGAGCGGGGTGATCGTCGGATTGCCGGCAAACCCACCATCCCAGTAGGGCTCGCCGTCGATCTCGATGGCCTGGAACATCGTCGGCAGGCAGGCCGAGGCCAGCAGCACGTCCGGCGTCAACTCTGCATTCCGGAAGATGCGGCCGCGGCCGGTGTGGACGTTGGTCGCCGTGATGAAGAGCTTGATGGGAGACCGCGCCAGGCGCTTGAAGTCGATGCTCTCGTCGAGGATCGCGGTCAGGGGATTGAAGCCGCGCGGATTGAGATCGTAGGGCGAGAAGAGGCGCGACATGAGATCGAAGGCGACGAACACCGGAGAGTAGTCGAGCGACCAGCGTCCAAGCAGCCTGTCGATCAGCGTGCGCTGCAGCGGGCTGAACGTCGCAGCCATGGCCACCCGCTCCCAGTAGGCGTCGAGAGCCGCGCGTGCGCCCGGCGCCCCGCCCTCGGTCCAGCCGTCGGCGAGGACCGCAGCGTTCATGGCACCCGCTGACGTGCCGGAGATCGCCTCGATGCGCAGCCAGGGCTCCTCCAGCAGGCGATCGAGCACGCCCCACGTAAAGGCTCCGTGAGAGCCGCCGCCTTGCAGGGCAAGATCGACGAGAACCCCTGCCCTGTCAGAGACGGGCGTCTTCTCCTCGGCCCGCAGGGCCGTTCCAGCTGATGTCACGTACCCCTCGTTGCAACGTCGACTCCGGCACACCTCGCGTTCGACGGGCTGCCAGCCGCAAGCCGCTGACCAAGTAGCGGAAAGGAAGACTCATGGCCTATTCGCAAGCGGTGAAACTCCAGCGCTTGCGCAGATAGGCGTGCCGCAGGGTGTTGTCTCGGGGCAGGCCGAGGATGGCGTCGCGCAACTTGGGTGCCTTCAGGATGCAGTCTCGCGTCGAGGCGCTGACACGGTCTGGCCAACCCGTCGCGCGCTGGGCCGCCGCCATATGATCGAGGACCCTGGTCAGGCAGCGATCGCTGGCGGCCAGGACTTCAGTGTTCCAGGCGGGCATCGCATCGAAAGGCGGCGGGGCCGCGGGAGAGGTCTCGCGGCTCGACGATGCCGAGTTGGCAAAGTGCAATGCGCTCTTCATTTCCAGTTCCGGCCCACCACCCCTATGCCCAGTCGTTCGCCGTAGAAGGTGGGGGAGCCTCACCGCGCCCGTACATCGGAGGAAGTACGGATATTTTGATTGGGAAATGGGGTACGCCGGCCGCCAAGCGAACAGATTCCGCGCCCGTCTGCGAGCTTTGGAGAAGCCGGCCCGCAACGGCTTCCCAACCCCCCGCCCGGGGCCCTGCGCTTGGGAGCCGACATCGCCCGCGCGGGCCTTCGGGTCTTGCCCCGCCCGTACCGGGGGTTTCACCCGGTTCCGCACCTCGGCGTGCAGTTGGTAGATGGCGCCGCAGGGGAAGCCCGAACCACTTGTCTGATCAGGAGAAGATCGATGTCGTTTTCACGCACCATTCTGACGGCAGGCACTGCAGCCATAGGGCTCGCGGTTGCCGCATCCGGCCTCGCAATCGCATTTGATCCATGGGGTGAAAGCCGCTGGTCGTACATGAAGGGCGCAGAGTCGGTGCCTGCACTCGGCAACAATCAGGGCGTCTACGTGGACAAGGGAACCTTCAAGCTTGCCCTGGGCGCGGCGCAGGGCAGCGACCCCGTTGCGCTGATCGCCAAGATGGGAGGCAAGGAGGTGGCGAACGGAGCCGTCATCTTCCGCTCCGGCGACAAGCTCTACATCCTCGACGGCAAGCCGCTCGGCAACTGAACTCAGGCCGCGCTCGGCCTTCCCAAGGTTCATGGGGTCCCGAGGCCGGGACCCCTAGGGTGCCGGCCGGCGGGCTACCGCCCTCGGTCGGCACGCAGCCATGACATTGCCGGCATGACAAGGCTCAAGTCGCCGAGCGCGTACCGGCTGACCGGAAATTGCTCAAGCGAGCGCTGCTTTCGCCTCGGCCCCTCGGAGTATTTGCTGCGGTCCGGCCGCCAGGCCCGTCACCTGGGTTTGGTCGTGGTGGTCCACATCCCAGGGGCGTGCCCTCTGGCGCGGAGTTCGTCCGCGGTCCGGTGCGCCGGCGGCTTCTTCATGCACAGGTCCATGTTTGCACGGCAGTAGCCAGCCTGCGTGGGACCCGCGGCATTGGACATGCACAGATTGAATTTACTCATGCAATAGTCGGCGCCAGGAGGATTGGCGAGGGCGGGCGCCGCGGCGAACAGGGATGCAATGGCGATGAGATACCGCATCCGCTCATCTTGAAGGAGTTTGCCGAAGGCGGGAGGCGCTGAGCGCGATTCTCCACACCTTTGGTGGCGCGCCGTCAATGGGCAGCCAAGTCGCCGCGTCGATGTGCAGGGAATCCGGCCGTCAGTCGACGCGTTGGACCTGGGCGGCCATGTCGGGGATGAGCCGCACGCGGTAGGTGGCATTCTCGCATTTCAGCAGCCATACCGGCTCATCGGGCTTGGAGCGCTCCCGATCCCGCTCGGCATTGAGCGGCTTCTCGCAAGCGAAGCCCTGCATGCGGATATGCGCGGCTATGATTTCCTTCGGCGTCTCCCCGGCGCCTTGCGCAACCACGCCGCTCGCTCCCATCGGAGCAGCGCCCCATCCAGCCGCGGCGGCTGCCAGAAGTCGAAGGAAATGCTTGCGATTGGGCATGGCGCTCACCGTCGTGTCCGGGGTTCGCAGGCTTCGGGCTGCGAATGCGGCGAAGGTATCACGCCTGCTGATCATCGAACGGCCGAAAATGCAGCAAGGTGAAGGCCTTGTCGCCGTGTGCATCGGCCGGCCATTGCCCCGCACCCGTGCGTCCCAGCGAGCGGCGCAGCGACCTTGACACGCCACTTGCGAGTACCTGCGAGGTAGTTGCGCCAGCACCACCTGCGTTCATCATTCCGCGGCGCGTGCCGGGCTATCGGGGAGAGGCGGGTCCATGCCGGAATTGCTTGGACCGCTGGTCCTGTTCGCCGTGGCCTTGTGCCCGACGCCGGGGCCCAATGTCGTCATGGTTACGGCGTCGGCAGCCAATTTCGGCTTCCGCCGCGTCATCCCGCAAATGCTGGGCATCACACTGGGGTTCGGCTCCACGGCTACGGCGGCAGGGTTGGGTCTCGCCGGCCTGCTACACGCTGAACCGCGGCTGCATATGCTGCTGAAATATGCCGGCGCGGCCTATCTGCTCTATCTCGCCTGGCGTATCGCTCGGGCCGACGCGGCGAGCCGCGATGTGACACAGGCAAGGCCGATCAGTTTCGTGGAGGCGCTGCTCTTCACCTGGATCAACCCCAAGGGCTGGGTGACCGCGGGTGGGGGTCCTTTCAGCCTTCACCACCGTTGGAGGAGACGTGTTGATGCAAACCTCCCTGATCGCCGGTGTGCTTGCGGCGGCCTGCCTTGTCTCGGTCGTGATCTGGGCAGGGTTCGGCGTGGCGATCGCGCGCGTGCTCGGCAGCCCCCGCGCTCGCCGGGCGTTCAACTGGTCCATGGCCGGCCTGCTCGTGCTGTCTCTCGTGCCGGTGCTCTGGTAGCGGGCCGAGCCGGAAGGGGCGCCCGGTTGCGCAGAGTTGACACGGCATGCCTGGAGGCGAACGTCAACGCTCGACTGTGTTGCGTTCGATCTCGAGCATCGACGCGAGATCGATCGTACGGTGAATCTCCTCCTGCTCGGCGTGCCGGTCGGCGCCAACGAGGGGGTCGGGCTCTCCCCTGGCCATCGCCGCGTACGCGTCGCGCAGGGCACGATGCATGGCCAGCAGCGGCGTCGTGGCATCCACCATCAGCTTGTAGCCCAGGCCGCCCAGGTCGGCATGGCTCATCCCGAGCGCGGCCGGCGACATGCCGCCGACGCCCATGAACATCAGCGGGCCGCCCAGCCTCTCGCCGATGGCGCGAACCTCCTCAGGCTTCTTCTGAAGCACGAACAGCATGTCCGCTCCGGCCCTGCGCATCGCCTCGCCCCGGCGCAGCGCATCGTCCAGGCTGGTCTGGCGGCAGGCGTTGGTGCGGGCGATCACGACGAAGCCGGGGTCGCGCCGGGCGGCGACCGCTTCCCTGACCTTGGCAACCATCAGCTCGACGGGAATGAGGTGCTCGATGCCGATGTGGTGATGCGCCCGCTTGGGCATCAGCTGATCCTCGATCTCGATCGCGGCAAAGCCGGCAGCCTCGCTCATCTGGATGGTCCGGCGCACATGCATGGGGTCGCCGAAGCCGCAGGCACCGTCCAGGATCAGCGGCAGCGGGCAGACGCCCCGGATATCGAGTGCCGCCTGGCACATCTCGGTGATCGTGAGGTTGGCTTCGGTGCCGCATTTCAAGTAGCCCATCGCGCCGCCGCCGAGATAGAGCGCCCGGAAGCCGGCCGCCGCAGCCAGCCGCGCCGAAAGTGGATTCATCACCAGCGGTGCGATGACCGGCTCGCCGCCTGCGATCAGCTCGCGAAACGTGCTCATGTTTCCTCCTGGTATGGTGCGCCCCTTGCGGTGGGTTGGCTTGTGAGCCGATCCCGAAGCAAACTCCAATAGGTTCCGCAGCTTGTCATCCCGGAATTCGCCGAAGGCGAATCTCCGGGACCCAGGGCCGCAAGGAACACGGGTCGGAGATTGGGACCCTGGGTCCCGGCTCTCGGGCTATCGCCCTCGGCCGGGATGAAAAGATTTGCGTCAGGGCTGGTCGCGGACGCCAGGTCGGCTGGACAGCAGTCTGTGCGACCGCCAGACTTCGTGCGCACCAATTCCGGGATCGGACCCATGCGCATATCCGGTGTCGACGCGATCGCCATCGACATTCCCCTCAGGAAGAATTTCGGCGGCAGTACGTATGCAGTGCTCAAGCGCTCGACAATCGTTACGCGGCTGCGCACCGAGGACGGGTTGGCGAGCGAGGTCTACAATGGCGACAACCGCGAGGCCGGCCCCGAGATCGTCCGCTTGATCCGGGACGAACTGGCACCCCTGATCGAGGGCGAGAGCATCTTCGCGGGCGAGCGCATCTGGGCGAGGCTGTTCGCGCTCACCTCGGGCAGCCGCGACCGCAAGACGCTGCTCGAGGCGATTGCCTGCATCGATTGCGCGATATGGGATGTCGTCGGCAAGGCCGCGGGGCGCAGCGTGCGCGAGCTGCTCGGCGGGTTCACGGACAAGATCCCGATCATCTCGATCGGCGGCTACTACATGGAGGGCAAGACACTCACCGACATCGGCAGTGAGATGGAGGCCTATCGGCAGGCCGGCATGGCGGGTTGCAAATTCAAGGTCGGAGGGCTCTCGCCGGAGGCAGACGCGGAACGCGTGCGGGCGGCGCGCGCGGCAGCGGGCCCGGATTTCATGCTGGCGGTCGATGCCAATCGCGGGTGGACGGCGGAAGAGGCGATCCAGTTCGCCCGGCTCGTGGAGCCGCTCGACATCCGCTGGTTCGAGGAGCCGTGCCACTGGTATGACGACGCGGCGCTGATGGCACGCGTCAGGACGCAGACGCGCATACCCATCAACGCCGGCCAGAGCGAGATCACCAGCCATGGCGTGCGCCGGCTGATCGATGCGGGCGCCGTGGATATCGTCAACTACGATGCCTCGGAGGGCGGCGGGGTGACGGACTGGCGGCGGGCGGCCGCGCTATGCGCGGCCTCGGGCGTGGCGGTCGCGCATCACGAGGAGTCCCAGATTGCCCAGCACCTGATCGCCGCCATCCCCCACGGCACCTGCGTCGAGTGCTTCGCCGACCCCGAGCGCGATCCGGTGTGGCAGCACATGTGGGTCAACCGTCCGGCGATCAAGGATGGCGCGATGACCGTGTCGCCAGGACCGGGCTTCGGCCTCGAGTTCGACGCCGACATGATCGCCAAGTATCGCGTGACGTAGCGCGGCGCGCGACCTCCGGTCGGCCTCGCCGCTGTCATGCCGGAATTTCGCGTGAGCGAAACATCCGGCACCTAGGGGCCGCGAACTGGCGGGCGCCAATCTCCGGCGGGATGACAAGCCTCGCGCGCTCGACTCCGAGACCGATCTAGGTCCACCACTTCGCGGGAGGCGGGAAGTGTCCCGCGGCGTCCTCGATCACCTGGCCGACGCGGAAGAGGGTCGCCTCGTCGAAGGGTCGGCCGATGAGCTGCAACCCGAGCGGCGTTGCTTCCGTGGAAAGGCCGGCCGGCACCGAGATGCCGGGCACGCCGGCCATGTTCGCGGTCACGGTGAAGATGTCGTTCAGGTACATCTGGATCGGATCGCCTGACACCTCGCCGATGCCGAAGGCGGGCCCCGGCGTCGTGGGGGTCAGCAGCACGTCGACCTTGGCGAAGGTCTCCTCGAAGTCGCGGGCGATCAGCGAGCGCACCTTCTGCGCCTTGATGTAGTAGGCGTCGTAGTAGCCGGCAGAGAGCACGTAGGTGCCGATCAGCACGCGGCGGCGCACCTCGGCGCCGAAGCCCGCCGCGCGCGTGGCCTCGTAGGTGCCGATCAGGTCCGGTCCGGGCTTGCGCAGGCCGTAGCGCACGCCGTCGTAGCGGGCGAGGTTGGAGGAGCACTCGGCGGGCGCCACGATGTAGTAGGCCGGCAGCGCATACTTCGTATGCGGCAGGGAGACGTCGTGCACGGTAGCGCCGGCCGCCTTCAGCCAGGCGATGCCCTGCTGCCAGAGGTCCTCGATCTCCCTTGGCATGCCATCGATCCGGTACTGCTTGGGCACGCCGACCTTGAGGCCCTTGATGCTTTGGCCGATCGCCGCCTCGTAGTCGGGCACGGGCAGGTCGGCACAGGTCGAATCCTTGGCGTCGGTGCTCGCCATGTGCCGCAGCATGATGGCGGCGTCGCGCACGGTCTTGGCGATGGGGCCGGCCTGGTCGAGGGAGGAAGCGAAGGCGACGATGCCGTAGCGCGAGCAGCGCCCGTAGGTTGGCTTGATGCCGACGGTGCCCGTGATGGCGGCGGGCTGGCGGATGGAGCCGCCGGTGTCCGTGGCGGTGGCCGCAAGGCAGAGATCGGCGGCAACGGCCGAGGACGAGCCGCCGGAGGAGCCGCCCGGAACCAGGGCGACGTTGGAGCCTTTGCGCCGCCAGGGGTTCACGACGGGCCCGAAGCAGCTCGTCTCGTTCGACGAGCCCATGGCGAACTCGTCGTTGTTGAGCTTGCCCAGCATGACCGCGCCGGCATCCCACAGGTTCTGCGTGACCGTCGATTCGTAGGTCGGCACGAAGCCGTCGAGGATGCGTGAGCAGGCTGTCGTGCGCACCCCCTTGGTGCAATAGAGGTCCTTGATGCCGAGCGGCAGGCCTTCGAGGGGACGGGCGTCACCCCTGGCGAGGCGGGCGTCGCTGGCCCTGGCCTGGCCGAGGGCATGCTCGGGCGTCGGCAGCACATAGGCGTTGAGGGATTTGTTGCCGGCCTCGATGGCGGCGAGAAACGCCCCGGTCAGCTCGGTCGAGGAGAACCGCTTCACGCGCAGCCCGTCGCGGGCCTCGGACAGCGTCAGCTTGGTAAGATCAGTTTTCATCACGCGCAGGCCGTGAGCGCTTCCCCTCCCCCTTGTGGGGAGGGGGGAGGGGTGGGGGAAAACCCGCCGGCAGCGGCTAGGGACGCCCCCCCTCCCTGTCCCTCCCCCACAAGGGGGCAGGGAATGCACGGAGCTAGCGTCGTCATTCCACCACCTTGGGGACGACGAAGAAGTGGTCCTCGCGCGCTGGCGCATTGGCGACGATCTCGTCGGCAATGCCGCCGTCCGTCACGGCGTCGGCGCGCTTCTTCAAGGTCATCGGCGTGACGCGCGTCATCGGCTCGACGCCTGCCGCATCGACCTCGTCGAGCTGCCTGACCCAGTCGAGGATGCCCGAAAGCTCCTTCTCGAGCGCCTTCGCTTCCTCGGCGGTGACCTTGATCCGCGCCAGGCGCGCGATCCGGTGCACCGTCGCCTCGTCGACCTGCATTGGGCGCCTCTTGTGTTTGCTGATGCCGGCGCACTCTTAGCCGCGCGGGGCGGCTCGCGCAATGGTGCGGCAGCCTGCGCATCCTTCCGGCAAAGAGCGAGAATCCCGGAACCATCGTCGGTCCCGACTGAAAGGCGTGCTCTGGGCGGCGCGCCGGTGACTGGACCGCAGCCTGCCGCGGTCAGTCCCAAACCTTGCCCGTGGCGGCCACCGCCTCGTCGGGGCTTCCCAGCTGGCCCCCCGATCTGGTCTCGTCGAAGCCGCCGCTCGGCGCAGATGCGGTCGTGCCTTCGCCGGGGCGTGCCGGTCGCTCCGTGCTCACGACCTTTGGATAGAGCTCCTCGGTTCCCTGGCCGTTGTTCCACGTGCCGCGCAACACGCCGTCTTTGCCGACGTTATATATGACCGGATACTGTTGCCCCCAATTGACCGTGAGCGTGTCTCCCCGCAGGGTGCCCTTGCCTTCGAACCCTTGGCCGCTCGCAATCCGCCAGCGAAAATTGTAGGTGCGGCCCTCGTATTGGATCGATACTTCGCCCTTGTACTTGGTTCCGTTCGGATTGGTTCCCCTCACGTCATAGGTGCCGTCGAGCTCGCTCGATCCCTCGGGTGCCCGCACGGTTCTGGGGAATAGGTCTTCCCTGGCCTTGCCGTTGTCCCATGTGCCGCGCAGGACGCCGTCGTTGCCGACGATGTAGATCACCGGGTGCTGCTGCCCCCAGTCGATCGTCAGCGAGTCGCCGCGCTGCGCGCCGCTACCCTGGAAGGTTTGGCTACCGATCCGCCAGCGGAAGAAATAGCTTGATCCCTGCGACTGTATCGAGACTTCGCCGCTGTACGTCGTCCCGTTCGGATTGGTGCCTCTGACGTCATAGACGCCGTCAAGATCGCCCGAACCACCCTGGGGCTGGGGCGCGCTTACGTTTCTCGGGAAGAGATTTTCTCTCGCCCTTCCGTTGTCCCACGTTCCGCGCAGGACGCCGTCGTTGCCCACGACGTAAATCACGGGGTATCGCTGGCCCCAGTTCACCGTCAGCGAACCGCCGCGCAGCGCCCCGCTTCCCTGGAAGCTCTGGCTGCCGATGCGCCAGCGAAATTGATAGCTCGATCCCTGCCGCTGGATCGTCACCTCGCCGCTGTATGTCGACCCGTTCGGATTGACGCCCTGGACGTCGTAGACGCCATCCAGGTTGCCCTGCGCCATGCCCTGGGTCGAGAATGGCAACAGCAACGCGGAAAACAACAAAAGGGCAAGGAATCGCATCATGACTTGGCTCCCCCAATAGCACCGCAGCCGTCGTGATGCCGGGCAGCTAATAGGATGGGCTGCCGATCAGTCAACAGCATATTCGCCAGCCGGCGCCCTTCAAAAACATATGCTCACGCACCCGGGATTGCCGGGACACTCACAGCGCCAGATGGCCAACCTTCGGAGAGCGCGCTCGGCGCACCGGCACGCGTACCACGCGCATTCGGGCTACACGGTGGGCGTCTGCCCAACCTTGGGCACGACCACGTTGTGGCCCTTCATCTCGGCAACGAACGCGTCGGCCGTGGCATCGAGCATTCCGGGGAACGTCCCGTAGTGGCAGGGCAGGATCATCTCGAAGCCGAAGAACTTCTTGCAGGTGAAGGCGGCCGACCGGGCCCCCATTGTGAAGCGGTCGCCGATCGGAACGATGCCGATGTCGGGATTGTAGAACTCGGCGATGAGCGCCATGCCGCCGAACATGTCGGTGTCGCCCATGTGATAGAGCGCCTTGCCGTTCTTGGCGCGAACGACGATTCCGTTGGGATTGCCGAGGTAGACGTCTTGGGAGGAGGAATGCAGCGCGTTGACGAGCGTGAGCTCGAAGTCCGCGACTGCGACCGTGCCACCCGTGTTCATCGGCTCCAGCCTCTCGGCGCCCTTGGACTGCACGTATGTCGCGAGCTCGAAGTTGGCGAACAGGGTCGCGCCGCGCGCTTTGCAAATCTCTGCGGCGTCGCCCACATGGTCGGCGTGCCCGTGTGTGAGCGCCACGTGGGTGACCCCCTTGGTCGCCTCGTCCCAGGCGATGCCGGATTTCTCGAAGGTAGGATTTCCCTTCAGGAAGGGGTCGATGAGGATGATGCTGTTGCCGATTTCCAGGCGGAAGCAGGAATGGCCAAGCCAGGTGATTTTCATGCGCGGATCCACTTGTCGTGCGGGCTGGTGCGGAGCCGTCCTTTGGCTCTCTCGGGCCCTGGAGTATAAGGCCCGGCAAGTCCGTCACAACATGGATCGGCACGGCATCATGAGCTGGCAATGAACGAGGCTGCCGGTAAAGGCAAAGACCGGGGTCGGGCGCTCGATCCCGAGGCGTTCGCCGGCGCCCTTGGCCCGGGCATGCGCCTCCTCGGGCTCGATGTCGGAACCAAGACGATCGGTCTCGCCCTGTCCGACGTAACGCGCACCATCGCGACCGGGCTTGTCACCTTGCAGCGAGGCAAGTTCGCTGCGGATGCGCATCGTCTCGTCGAGCTTGCGGCCGAGCATGGGGTGGGTGGCCTCGTGGTGGGCCTGCCTGTCAACCTCGACGGCACGGAGGGACCGCGCGCCCAGGCGACGCGGGCCTTCGTGCGCAACTTTGGCCGGCTCTCGCCGCTGCCGATCCTGCTCTGGGACGAGCGGCTCTCGACGGCGGCCGCGGAGCGCACGCTGCTGGAAGCCGACATGTCGCGCCGCCGACGCGCCCAGGTCATCGACAAGGTGGCGGCGACCCTGATCCTGCAAGGCGCTCTCGACCGGCTGAAGCTCCTCCCGGGCGCGGACGGGCCGGCGAAGACACCCGACTAGCCGGAAGGCTTGCCGCGCCAGCGGCTTCCATCTGTCGTCCTGCTTGCCGCGAGTTGAAAACTAGGCAGCCTACCACCGCTTTGTCCGAGAGCTGGCGTGCCTGCCTCGTGCCGACACGCGCACGGGCGATATCGGTGGCGCGGGCCGCCGGCTTCATGCGAGAAGCCGGATCGGGACGGCAGAAGCAGGGGGACGAATGGGCATCGCCGCGATAGCCGCACCGCTCGACGCGGCGGCGCTCGCCTATTTCTTTATCGCGATTGCAGCTTATCGCTTCATTGCCGGACGGCGCGAGCTCGAGGCGCGCAGCTTGAGCGGCGCCGTCCAGGCGCAGCGCGTGCGCTGGATGCTCAACATGGCCGGGCGCGAGAACCGCATGCTCGATGCCATCCTTCTCGGCAGCCTGGGCCAGGGCAATGCCTTCTTCGCCTCGACCAGCGCCATCGCCGTGGGTGGCCTCGCGGCCAGCATGGGATCGAGCGAGAAGGTGCAGGAGATATTGGGGCGGCTGCCTTATGTAGCCCCGGCATCGCCGCTCGTGTGGGAGGCCAAGCAGCTGCTGCTCATGGGCATTCTCGTCTATGCCTTCTTCAAATTTGCCTGGGCCTTTCGACTTTCGCACTATGGCTCGATCATGATCGGCGCCATGCCGGATGCCGGGGCGGCGCACGAGGTGGAATGCCGGCGCCACGCCGAGCGCACCGCGCGTCTCATCGGCCTGGCCGGAGAGCACTCCAACAGCGGCATACGCTCGTTCTATCATGCCATCGCCGCGCTCGCGTGGTTCTTCCACCCGCTGCTGTTCATGCTGGCGACGACGTGGGTGATCCTGATCCTGGCGCGCCGCGACTTCTTCTCGCGCTCGCTGCGGCTCATTGCCGCCGATAGAGCGGAAAACCCTTAGTTCTGCGGCAGCGGGCGTGTGCTGACGATATTGCTCCGTTGACATTCATGTGAGGGTTGCACGGATGGGCTAGCTCGCAGGCTTGCCGCGCACTAAGTAGAAAAAAGGAGACGGATCTTCCTCCCGAGGATCGTTGTCGCTTGACCATCCCTTCACGACGCGGAGTTTTCCATGAAGAACAACCATCGTTCAGGTGCTCTCGACGTTTCGGCCCTGCATCTTCTGCATCGCGCCGGTCAGTGCGCCGAGGTGCTGTTCACGAACGAGACGGGCAAGGCGGACCTCACGCCGCGTCAATACGCCATCCTCGCCAGCGTCTCGCAGAATCCGGATATCAGCCAGACGGGTCTCGTCGAGCAGACGGGCGTGGACCGCTCCACCCTCGCCGATATCGTGCGCCGGCTCGTCAAGAAGGGGCTCCTGCAGCGCAAGCGCACCCGTCGCGACGCCCGCATGTACGCTGTTCGGCTGACCGCCAAGGGGCAGTCGGCCCTCTCCTCCATCAAGCCGGCCGCCAGCCGGGTCGATCACCGCCTGCTGTCGGTGCTGCGTCCCGGCCAGCGCGGCGACTTCATCGAGGCGCTCGGCGAGATCGTGCGCGCCATGACCCGCCAGGCAGCCGTGCGGGCCTGAGACGCCGAGCAGCCTGCTGCGACAATAAGGTCTCGCCATCCCCGGCGGGGCTGCCGCTCAATGCGGCAGCGCGCGGTCGACGATTGCGCGGGTGTCTGCCCCGTCGAGCCCCTGCCCGTAGGTGGTGCGCGCCGAGCCAGACAAGCGTGTGGCGAGAAATGCATCTGCCACCGCCGCTGGGGCATGCGCGCGCAGGATGGTGCCGGCTGCCAGAACCGCCAGGGCCTCGGCCAGATCCCGCGCGCGCCGGTCGAGCATGCGCGGCTCTTGCAACAGCCCCTGCACGCGGCCGAGGTGCGCCTCCAGATGGGTGTCGCCCCGCGCCGCCGCGGCAAGATCGTCCATGACGATCTGCGCCGCCTCCGGCTCGCGCTGCAGGACTCGCAGGAGATCGAGAGCCATCACGTTGCCGGAGCCTTCCCAGATGGCGTTGACGGGCAGCTCGCGATAAGTGCGCGCTGCCAGTCCCTCCTCCACATAGCCGTTGCCGCCCAGGCACTCCATGGCCTCGTAGGCAAGTGCGGGGCCGATCTTGCACACCCAGTATTTGGTGACGGGGTTCATCACCCGCCGCCAGGCCGCGGCGCCGTGGTCCGTGGCGGCACGATCGAAGCTGCGCGAGAGACGAAACGACAAGGCCGTCGCGGCCTCAACGTCGAGGGCGAGGTCGGCGAGCACCTGGGTCATCAGCGGCTGGTCGACAAGCCGCTTCTGGAAGACGGTGCGGTGCCGGCAGTGATGGATGGCATTGGCGAGCGTCAGCCGCATCAGCCCGGCGGAGCCCACCGCGCAGTCGAGCCTGGTGCAGGTCACCATCTCGATAATCGTTGGTACACCACGCCCCTCCTCGCCGATCAGCCAGGCATGCGCGCCGTGGAACTCCACCTCCGAGGACGCATTCGAGCGGTTGCCGAGCTTGTCCTTCAGGCGCTGGAATGACAACGCGTTGACTTGGCCGTCGGGGAGAAAGCGCGGCATGAGGAAGCAGGAGAGCCCGCCCGGCGCCTGCGCCAGCACCAGAAAGGCGTCGCACATCGGCGCCGACATGAACCACTTGTGCCCGGTGATGATGTACTCGGCCCCCGGCCCCCCGTTGGCGGCCGGCTTCGCCGTGGTGGCATTGGCGCGAACGTCGGTGCCGCCCTGCTTCTCGGTCATGCCCATGCCGATGGTGACGCCGCGCTTCGCCGCCGCGGGCGCGAAAGCCTTGTCGTAGGTGCGTGACAAGATCCTCGGCACCCATGTCTTGGCGATCTCAGGCTCGATCAGCAGCGTCGGCACCGAGGCATTGGTCATGGTGATCGGACACTGGTGGCCGGCCTCCATCTGGATTGCCATGTAGGTGCCCGCCGAGCGCGCGACATTGGCGCCGGCTGCAGGCTTTGCGCCGGGCGTGGCCAGATGGTCCCAGACCGAGCAGTGCAGGCCCTCGCGCACGCTGAGCTGCATGCACGCGTGGTAGGCCGGATGGAACTCGACGGTGTCCAGCCTGTTGCCCTTGCTGTCGAACGGCTTGAGCCTGGGCGGATACTCGTTGGCGGCGCGGCCATTCTGGAAGGCTTCGGCGCTGCCGCAGGCCGAGCCGAAGTCCGTAAGCCCCTCCACGGCATGGCCGGCACCTTCGCGGCTCACAGCCTCCATGAGCGCGCGGTCGGAGGTGAAGAGGTTGATGTCCTCGAACAGCGGGCTCTGATTGAAGACCTCGTGTGTTGCAAAAGGGTTGCTCATCGGGGCGTTCCGGCCTGTTTTCCAGGGTAGGGCCAGCCTATCAACTGCCGTGTTGATGCGCGAGCCGTCTTCGGCTCGACGGGCTTGCGGGCGCCCCAGAGTCGGGATATAGCACCGGCTTTAATGACCAATCCGATAGCCAAGGCTTCCTTCGTCCGCCGTCATCTTCTCACCTGCGAGAATTTGTCAGTCGGCGAAATCGGCGCCCTCCTGGATCTGGCCGACAAGGCCGCGGAGGGCAACCGTCAAGTCATCAAGAAGCGCGACGTGCTGCGCGGGCGAACGCTGATCAACCTCTTCTTCGAGGCCTCGACGCGCACGCAGAGCTCCTTCGAGCTTGCCGGCAAGCGGCTCGGCGCCGATGTCATGAACATGAACGTGTCGACCTCCTCAGTCTCGAAGGGCGAGACCCTGATCGATACGGCCATGACGCTGAACGCCATGCGGCCCGACATCCTCGTCGTGCGCCACCACGCGGCCGGCGCGGTGGAATTGTTGTCGCAGAAGGTCGACTGCTCCGTGATCAATGCCGGCGACGGCGCGCATCAGCATCCGACACAAGCGCTTCTCGACGCGCTCACTATCCGCCGCGCCAAGGGCCGCATTGCCGGCCTGACGGTTGCCATCTGCGGCGACATCCTGCATTCGCGCGTCGCGCGCTCCAACATCAACGTGCTCAACACGATGGGCGCCCGCGTGCGCATCGTCGCCCCGTCCACGCTCCTTCCGACCCAGGCGGGACGACTGGGCGCCGAGGTGTTCACTGACATGAACGCGGGCCTCGAGGGCACCGATATCGTCATGATGCTGCGCCTGCAGAGGGAACGCATGCAGGGCTCCTACGTGCCCTCCACGCGCGAGTACTATCACTTCTTCGGGCTCGATCACGAGAAGCTGGCGCGCGCCAAGCCGGACGCGCTCATCATGCACCCGGGCCCCATGAACCGAGGCGTGGAGATTGCCTCCGATATCGCCGACCATTCGCGCAGCGTGATCCGCGAGCAGGTGGAGATGGGCGTCGCCGTGCGCATGGCGGTGCTTGAGGCGATGGCCCGGCAACTGCCGAACCACTGAAGAGCACACCGATGCGCAACAATGGCTCCCCCAAGGCCCCGCCAGCGGAGGCAACCGCATTCCTCAATGCCCGCCTGATCGATCCGGCCTCGGGCAAGGACGAGCCGGGCGGGTTGCTGGTCGAGGACGGAGTGATCGCCGACCTCGGCAATCACCTGCGCCGCAACGCGCCCGAGCATGCCCGCGTCATCGACTGCAAGGGCCATGTGCTCTGCCCGGGCCTCATCGACATGCAGGTGTTCACGGGCGAGCCCGGGCTCGAGCATCGCGAGACGTTGAAGACCGCGAGCCATGCCGCCGCGGCCGGCGGTGTCACGACCATCGTCGTCATGCCGGACACCGAGCCGGTGATCGACCAGGTCGCGCTGGTCGACTTCATCCAACGCCGCGCCCGCGACAATGCCATCGTCAACGTGCAGGTGATGGCGGCGATGACGCGGGGCCTCAAGGGCCAGGACATGGCGGAGATCGGCCTGCTGAAGCGGGCGGGCGCCGTTGCCTTCACCAACGGCAAGTCGAGCGTGATCAACACGCGCGTCATGCGCAACGTGCTGCTCTATGCCAAGGATCACGGCACTCTCGTCGTGCACCATACCGAGGACCCTTACCTCACCGACGGCGCCGTGATGAATGCCGGCGAGGTGGCGACGAGGCTCGGTCTGCCCGGCGTCAACAAGGCCGCGGAAACCATCGTGCTCGAGCGCGACGTGCGCCTCGTCGAGATCACGGGCGGGCGGTATCACGCAGCGACGCTCTCCTGCGCGGAGAGCCTGGGCGTCGTGCGTGCCGCCAAGGCGCGCAGGCTGCCGGTGACGTGCGGCGTCTCCGTCAATCACCTCACTCTCAACGAGAACGACATCGGCTCCTACCGCACCTTCCTGCGTCTCAGACCGCCGCTGCGCTCCGAGGAGGACAGGGCGGCCATGGTGCGGGGGCTGAGCGCGGGGGACATCGATGTGATCGTCTCGAGCCACGATCCCCAGGATGCCGACGTGAAGCGGCATCCCTTCGCCGAGGCGGCCGACGGCGCCATCGGCCTGGAAACCCTGCTTGCCGCTGCCCTGCGGCTTTATCACAGCGGCGAGCTGGCGCTCATCCCGCTGCTCCGCGCCATGACGATCAATCCGGCGCGGCTGCTCGGCCTGCCGTCGGGCCGGCTCGACAAGGGGGCGCCCGCCGACCTGATCCTGGTCGACCTCGGTCAGCCCTGGGTGGTGGACAAGGCGCAGCTCAGAGCCCGGTCCAAGAACTCGCCCTTCGACGAAAGCAAGATGCAGGGCCGCGTGCTCGCCACAATGGTTGCCGGCAAGACGGTGTATCAATAGGCTGCCACGTCAATCGCTGAGCAAAGCGCGCTTCGATGGGTCTTCTGTTCTCTGCCTATGCGCCCCTGGCCCTGCTCGCCGGCTACCTGCTGGGCTCGATCCCGTTCGGCCTGCTGCTGACGCAGGCAGCGGGGCTGGGCGACGTGCGCAGCATCGGCTCGGGCAACATAGGCGCCACCAACGTGCTGCGCACCGGGCGCAAGGGCCTTGCCGCGGCAACCCTGCTGCTCGACGGCCTCAAGGGCTTCCTCGCCGTGGTCCTGGTCTGGGAGGTGGCGAAGCGCTACGTGGCCTTCGACGCCTTCCAGCTCGCCTACGTTGCCGGCCTCGGCGCGGTGCTCGGCCACCTTTTTCCGGTCTGGCTGCGGTTCAACGGCGGCAAGGGCGTGGCAACCTTCATCGGTGTGCTGCTCGGGCTGCATTGGCCGGTGGCGGTGCTGTTTTGCCTGGTGTGGGCGGCAACGGCTGTCATGTCTCGCTATTCCTCCCTCGCCTCCCTGCTCGCCACTGTCGCGGTCGTGCTCTACTACGCGGTGCTGGGCCAGGCCGGGCTGCTGTTCATTCTCATCATGGCGATACTCATTTTCGGCAAGCACCACGGCAACGTCAGGCGCCTCCTTGCCGGCGAGGAGAGCAAGATCGGTGCCCGGTCATCCGCCACCCCGTCAGCCCAATCCTGAGGCGCGCACGCGATTGACGCCGGCGCCCTTGCCGCAGGCGCCGCTCGATGCCGCCCAGCGCCTGGCGTGCCTGCGCCTTATCCGGAGCGATCATGTCGGCCCGGTCACCTTCCGCGAGCTCATCAATCACTTCGGCGGCGCCGGGCCGGCGCTGGCGGCGCTGCCCGACCTCGCGCACCGCGGCGGCCGGCAATCGATACGCGTCTGCCCTGAGGCGCAGGCGAGGGCCGAGCTCGAGGCGGCCGACAGGATAGGAGCGCGCCCGCTCTTCACGATCGAGCCGAGCTACCCGCCCGCGCTCGCAGCCCTCGAAGCGCCGCCGCCGCTTCTGTACGTCAAGGGCGACATATCCCATCTCACCCGTCCGATGGTCGCCATCGTCGGTGCCCGCAACGGCTCTGCGGCCGGCCAGAAGCTTGCCCGCATGTTTGCTGCCCGCATCGGCGGCGCGGGCTACGTCATCGCCTCCGGCCTTGCCCGCGGCATCGATGCGGCCGCCCACGAGGCCGCACTCGAGCACGGTACGGTGGCCGTGCTCGCCGGCGGGCTGGACAACGTCTATCCGCCGGAGAATGCCGACCTGCAGCGCCGGATCGGCGAGCGGGGTTGCCTCGTCAGCGAGATGCCGCCGGGCTTC
>JBFWRV010000014.1:0-99815 GCA_050248715.1 Hyphomicrobiaceae bacterium
GGGCCAGTCCGGTGCTGCATATCGCCTTCCCCGCTGGCGTGCAGCAGCCGGGCTGGCCCTTCTCCACGGCAGTGGCGCTGCGGGACGTCATGCCTGCAGGCGGAGGCCTTGAGTGGACCTCAGCCTTCCGGAGGTGCCGTTGGCATCCGATGCGAGGTCAAAGCCAAAGGGCAGCGGCGCGCTTGTTGTCTCCAGCGCGAGTTCCGGTCTGGTGCGATCTCGATCGACCCTGCTGCCTACGCGACGCCGATCTTGCCGCCGCCCTTCTTGCGGATGGCGACGACCGCCGGGCGCGGTGGCATGTCTGCTTTGAAGTCCGGCCAGCGCGTCGCGGGGTCTTCGAAGGTCGATTCGCGGCCGAACGGCTTCCAGTCCTTGACGCCGTCCGTTGCCGGATGCTGGACGGCGACGAAGACGGTTTCGTCGTCGGGAGTAAAGCAAGGCCCGCAGACCTCGGCGCCCACCGGGGTCTGGAAGAAAAGCCTGGAGAGGCCTCGCGCCTTCCCCTCGGTCTCCAGCGCATAGAGGCCGTCGAGCTTGCTGGTCTTCTTCGACCAGGCGGACCCCTGGTCGGTGGCAACCCACAGCCGGCCCAGGGAGTCGAAGGTGCAATTGTCGGGCGCGGCGAACCAGCCGCTGGCGCTGGTCTCGGGATGCCAGCGGGCGCCGACCTGCGCCAGCCTGGGATCGCCGCAGACGACCAGCATATCCCAGGTATAGGCAGAGGCAGTGTGGTCGGCGTCGGGTGCCGTCATCTCGATGATGTGGCCGAAGTCGTTCTGCGGCCGCGGATTGGCCTTGTCGATCTGCTCCGGCCGGCGCCGCTCGTTGTTGGTGAGAATGACGATGACTTTGCCGGACGTGGGATGCGGCTGCACATCCTCGGGCCGGTCCATGCGCGTCGCCTTGAGCAGGTCGGCGGCAAGCCGCGCGTCGATCACCACGTCGGCCTGCGAGTGGAAGCCGTTGGCCGGCGTAAGCGGGCCCTCGCCGAACACCAGCGGCAGCCATTTGACGCTGCCGTCGTCATCGAAGCGGGCAACGGACAGGGCGCCCTCGGACAGCAGGCGCATGTTGCCGGCGCGATCGCCCGCAACGTAGCGGCCGGCCGATACGAAGCGATAGACATAGTCGAACTGCGCATCGTCGCCGGAATAGACGGCGACCCGTCCGTCCTTGTTGACGATCACCTCGGCACCCTCGTGCCGGAACCGGCCGAGCGCGGTGCGCTTGACGGGTGTGGAGCGCGGATCTGAGGGGTCGATCTCGACGATCCAGCCGAAACGGTTGGGCTCGTTCGCCTCCTTGTCGACATTGAACCGGTCGTGCGTGCGGCCCCAGCTGTACCAGTTGCCGGGCACGCCGTAGCGGTCGTAGCTTCTCTGCTGCGCCCCGCCGAGGCCGCGGGTCTTGCGCTTGCCGTCGGGACCCTTGTCCTCGGTCCAGAAGTAGCCGTGAAAATTCTCCTCGGCAGTGAGGTAGGTGCCCCACGGCGTCTGGCCGCCGGCGCAGTTGTTCATGGTGCCCAGGATCTTGCGGCCTTGCGGATCGGCCGTGGTTTTAAGTCGGGCATGGCCGGCAGCCGGCCCGTCAACGGTCATCTCGGTCATCGCGGTGATGCGGCGGTTGAGGGGGCTGCCGGTCACCGGCCGCCAGCGGCCGTCGGAGAGTGCGATCTCGACGATGCCGACACCATGCGCGGCCATTTCGACCGCGACGTGTGCGGGCGTGATCGTGGCGAAGTCGTTGCGGTCGGGCCGGGTTCCGACGCCGGGGAACATCACCTCCGGGCTTGCATACTCGTGGTTGACGCACAGCAGCCCACGAGTGCCCTGGGCGTCGAGCGGGAAGAAGGCGATGTAGTCGTTGTTGTAGCCGAATCGCTTGGCCTGCTCGTCGCCAGTCAGATTTCTGGGGTCGAATGGCTTGAGGCCATCGGCAAGTGGGTCGCCCCAGGCAATGACGATATCGGCCTGGTAACCCTCGGCAACCCTGTGCGTCTCGTCGATCTCGGCGGTCACCTCGCGGAAGGCGAAGCCGGCGGAGGCCGACTTGGCCGGTCCCGAGGCGCTTACAAGTGCTGCCTCGCCGAACAGGACCGCGGCAGCGGTCACGCCGAGGCTGCCTTTGAGCATGTCGCGACGGCTGTAGCGCCGCGCGATGATGGCACCGATCGTGTCGCCGACCGGCGGCGACAGCGGCCTATCGTCAAATGCCTCGAAGGCTTCTGCCTTGTTGGAGAACCTATCCTCTGTCATGGCGGCTTCCCCGTGTTGCTGATATCGGAGCGTCGGTAGCCGACCATTGCAATGTTCAAATGACGGACTACGGCGCTGCTGTTGTGCCGGGCGAAGGCCGGTCCGGAGATGCTGCCGGTGACATCACTTGCGGCCGCAGCCTGCCGCAAGGGGTGCACTGCCTCACGCTGCAGGGCTCCGACGCTTGCGGGCACGCAGGTCGATGACGCCGGCGACGGTGCGGGGGTCGATGCCGCCCGGGTAGATCACGTGCTTCTGGATCTTCTGGGTGCCTGTGGTCGGCAGGCTGTCGACGAAGTGCAGCCAGCCCGGCGCCTTGAAGTAGGCCAGGCGCTCGTTGCAGTGTGCAAACAGCGCGTCGGCGGCGCGCTGGGCCGCTTGCGGCGACAGCGGTTCGTTCAGTACGATGCAGGCTAGCACCTCCTCCTCGCGCACCTCGTCCTTCACGGCCATCACGGCGGCCTGCCGCACGTCGGGGTGGGTGAGCAGGATCGCCTCCACCTCGGCGGCGGCGATGTTCTCGCCGGAGCGGCGGATGATATTCTTCTTGCGGTCGACGAAATGCAGCATGCCGTCCGGCGAGCGCTGAACGGTATCGCCGGTGTGGAACCAGCCGCCGCGCCATCCGGCCTCGGTGGCCGCCTCGTCCTTGAGGTAGCCCGAGAAGCAGCCGCGCCGGGGCGTCGCCGCGGAGTGACGGAGGACCATCTCGCCGGGCGTGCCGTCGGGTACGTCGCGGTCGGCGTCGTCGACGACGCGCACGTCGATGCCCGGCACCGCGCGCCCGAACGCGCGCGTGCCGACCTGGCGCGGCTCGAAACAGTCGGCCAGCACGCGCACCATCTCGGTCATGCCCCAAACCTCAACGAGCGGGAAGCCGAAGCGCGCCTCGAAAGCCGCATGCAGCTGCGGTTCGATGCCGGCGCCGATGCCGAAGCGGACGACGTGGGCGCGCTCGTGCTCGCCGGGCGGTTGCGCAAGCAGGAGCGGCGCGATCACGCCCAGATAGTGCACGACGGTGGCGCGGCTCTCCGCGACCTCGACCCACCAGCGCTGCGGGCTGAACCGGTCGGGCTGGACCTGGCAGTTGCCGGTCCAGATCGCGCCCAGCAGCGACACGACGGCCGAGTTGCAGTGATAGAGCGGCAGGGGATTGTAGATGCGCTCCTGGCCCGAGCGGAAATTCGCGACGCCGCCGAGTTCGGCGTACCAGTGGCCGCTGGCGACCTCGTAGCCGTGCGAAAGCACGCAGCCCTTCGGTCGGCCCGTGGTGCCGGAGGTATAGAGGATGCTGGAGGGCGTTTCGGGTCCTGGTGTGCGCCCGCGAGCGGGGCGTAACGCTTTCGGGGGCGGGACCGATGCGAAGCTGTCCACGATGACGACAGGGGCCTTGTGCGTGCTCTGCGCCAGCGCCTCGCCGACCTGCGCCTCGCGCGCGGGTAGCGCCAGGATCAGGTCGGGCTCGCTGTGCTCCAGCAGGTAGGCGGTTTCGCCGGCGCGGTAGTCCGGGTTGATCGGCACGCAGCAGGCGCCGACGGCGTTGAGGGCAAACTTGTGCAGCACGTACTCGGGCCGATTCTCCAGTAGCGTGGCGACGCGGTGGCCGAGGCCGAAGCCGGCGGACCGGTAGGCGGCAGAGAGCTCGGCAATACGCCGGTCGGCGTCGCGGTAGGAGATTTCGAAGCCGCCTGGAAGATAGTCGCGCTTGTCGTTGGCGGGCACCGCGAAGAACGGCCGGTCGCCGTGGGATGCGACGGCGGAGCCAAAGAGCTCGCCGATCGTCAAGCCGTCCCGAAGCTCACCCACGCTCCTCCTCCCCCTGCCAGTCTGCGCTTACCGCTGGCGTGATTGTAGGCCGCCGCAGCGGGGCTGGGGAGCGGTCCGCCCGTAGGGTGCAAAAGCGAAGCGCATTGCACCGATTAACCGGCGTTTTGGGCGCAATGCGGCTTCGCTTTTTGCACCCCTACGGCCCCAGGCCGATAGAGGCGGGGCTTGCCACACCAACTCATCCGTCCACATGCATGTACCGTTAGCCCATTGACTCCCATTAAATCCCATGTAATCCCATATGTGCCCAAGTGCTTTGACGGGATGACGTCAGCCCGGAGGTGGGCGCGGGTCGGTTGGTGAGTTCGGCTGAGGTTCGAGCGCGAGGATGGATCGCTTTGTCTCGACATTCACGAACAAGATCGACGCCAAGGGTCGGGTCTCGGTCCCTGCCACCTTCCGCGCCGTGCTTGAGCGCGACGGGTACATGGGGGGTGCGCCCGGGGGCATCTATTGCTACCCCTCGCTCGATGCTCCGGCGCTCGATGCAGGCGGCCAGAGCCTTGCGAAAAAGATCGACAGCCTTCTCGATGGCCTGCCGGACTATTCGGACGAGCGGGACGAGCTGTCTGTCGCGCTCTATGGTGACGTGCAGATCGTCACGATCGATCAGGACGGACGCATCGTGCTTCCTGAGCTGCTTCGTGCCCACGCCGGCCTATCGACCCACGTCACCTTTGTCGGCCTCGGAGCCAAGTTCCAGATGTGGGAGCCCGCGCGCTTCGAGGAGCGACGCGCGCGCGCCCGCGAAAAAGTTCACGAGCATCGCCGATTGTTCAGCGCGGGGAGCCGCCTCCAGGGGGACGGAGGCGGCACAGGAGGAGCACGGGAATAATGGCGACGCGAGGCGCCCGGCCGGCCGAGGCTGCCCCGAGGGGGACCATGCGCCATGTTCCCGTGCTGCTTCCTCAAATGCTGCACGCGCTCGCGCCGAGGGACGGCCAGTCCTACATTGACGCCACGTTCGGCGCCGGCGGCTACAGCGAGGCGATCCTGGCGGCGGCGCCCGGCGCGCGGGTGCTCGGCATCGACCGCGATCCGGCCGCCATCGCCGCGGCCGGGCCGATCCTGGAGCGCCATGTCGGCCGGTTGCAGTCGGTGCAAGGATGCTTCGGCGATCTCGAGGAGATTGCGGGGGAGCGCGGGTTTGCCCCCTGCGATGGCATTGTCCTCGACATCGGCATCTCCTCGATGCAGATCGACGATCCGGCCCGCGGCTTCTCGTTCCAAGGCGACGGTCCGCTCGACATGCGCATGTCCCGGGACGGGCCTACGGCCGCCGACGTCGTCAACGGCGAGGACGAGGGACGGCTGGCCGATATCCTGTTTCATCTGGGGGAGGAGCGCAGCGCGCGGGGCATCGCGCGCAGCATCGTTGCCCATAGGCGCCAGCAGCCGCTGACGCGCACGGGCGAGCTTGCCCGGCTGGTGGCGCGCGTGCTGGGGCGGGAGAAGATCGCTGGACGGCATGCGGCGACGCGCACGTTCCAGGCGCTGCGCATCTACGTCAATGACGAACTGGGCGAACTCGCGCGGGGGTTGGAGGGGGCGGAGCGCGTGCTGGCGCCGGGCGGGCGGCTGGTCGTGGTCACCTTCCATTCCCTGGAGGACCGCCTCGTGAAGCAATTTCTGCGGGATCGCGCCGAACTGGAGGAGCAGGGCTCGCGGCACCTGCCGCCGCAGGTGAGCGTGCGTCCGCCGCCGAGTTTCCGATTCATTAACCGTAGCCCGGTAAGCCCAGGGGATGCGGAGGTCGCGGCCAACCCGCGCGCGCGCTCGGCGCGGCTTCGCTCTGCCATCCGCACCGAGGCCGCCGCCTGGCCGCGCGGTCGCCAGGAGCTTTCGTTTCCGCGCCTGGGTGCCTGACATCAGCGCCCGGCCGACGTGCTGGAGAGGCGCAATGCTTCGCAGGCTCAACTGGCTGCTGATGCTCGCGACGCTGACGGCCGCCTTCGCGCTCTATGCCGTCAAGTATGACACGCGCCGGCTTGAGGCGCGGGTGCAGGCGCAGGAGCGGGCGCTCGAGAAGGCCGAGAACGACGTCGCCATCCTGATGGCCGAGCGCACGCATCTGGCCCGGCCGGAGCGGCTCGAGCCGCTGGCGCGGCTGATCGGGCTCGCGCCCGTCACCCCTGCGCAGTACCTGCGCGTTGGCCCGACCGCAGACGCCGCCCGGACTCCCTCCCTCCTCGTGGACGAAGGCAGTGGAAGGGGGGACCCCCGAACCCCTGATGTTGCAACTCCGCCCACCGCTGGCCCCTCCCCACCAGGGGGAGAGGAAGTGCGCAAGAGGTGAGCGCGATGTTCCCGGTGGAGACAGCGATCGGGGGCGTGGACGGCGACGGCAACCGCGCGCGAGTGAATCCCGCGATGCAGCGTCGCAGGCGCACATTGCTCGTGCTTGCCGCCGTGCTGCTTGCGCTTGCCGCCATCGCCGGACAGCTGGTGCGGCTGGCGCTGAAGGGCGGCCCGGAGATCAGGCTCAACCTGGCCGAGCCGTTGGCGCGCACGTGGTCGCGGCCCGATATCGTCGACCGCAACGGCCGGCTGCTCGCTACCGATGTCGGCGTGCACTCGCTCTATGCAGATCCGCGCCTGATCCTCGATCTCGACGAGGTTGTCGAGAAGATCTCCGGTGTGCTGCCGGGCCTCGATGCCGACGAGCTGCGCAGGTCTCTGAGTGACAGGAACCGGCGCTTCGCCTGGATATCGCGCGGGCTCAGTCCACTGCAGGCGCAGCGTGTGCATGCGCTGGGTCTGCCCGGCATCGCCTTTCGTATCGAGCTGAAACGCCTCTACCCGCTGGGCCCGCTGGCTGGCCACCTGCTCGGCACCGTCAACACGGACAACAAAGGCATGGCGGGCCTGGAACGCATGCTCGACGAGACCGGGCGCGCCGAAGCCGTGCAGGGGCCGGGGCGCACATCGAAGCTGCCGTTGCGGGTTTCGATCGATGTCGGCGTGCAGTACGCGCTGGCGGAGGAGCTGAAGCAGGCCTCGATCCGCTACACGGCCTCGGCAGCGGCGGGGCTCGTGCTCGACGCTCTGTCGGGCGAGATCATTGCCGGCGTGTCGCTGCCCGAGGTGCACCCGCCGAGGCCAGCCGAATGGCTGGACGCCGCGCGCGCCGATCGCCTCATGGCGGGAACCTTCGAGCTCGGGTCGATCTTCAAGGCCGTTACCGTCGCCATGGCGCTGGAGGGGGGCACGAGCGATCTCGACAAGATCTACGACGTGCGCCAGCCGATCGTAGCGGGGGCCTACACCATCAAGGACCCCTATCCGCAAGGCCGTCCGCTGACAGTGAGGGAAATCTTTCTGCACTCCTCAAACGTCGGTGCCGGCATGCTGGCCCTGGAGTCGGGCGCGGAGCGGCAGCGCGCGTTCCTGGCGCGGCTGGGTCTCACGGAGAGCATGCGCACGGAAGCCGGCCCCGTGGCCGCGCCGCAGTTGCCGGTGCGCTGGGGGAAGATCGAGACGATCACAGTCGGCTACGGACACGGGCTGGCGGTGGCGCCGCTCCAGTTCGCGGCGGCCGTTGCGGCGCTCGTCAACGGGGGAACCAAGGTGACGCCGACGCTGCTGGCAAAGGTCAAGCCAGGCAACCACGGTGAGCGGCTCGTTTCAGCCGATACCAGCGCCAAGCTGCGCGAGATCATGCGCCTCAACGTGACCAACGCGCACGGCACGGGCCGCCACGCCGACGCCGAGGGCTACCGAGTTGGGGGTAAGACCGGTACCGCCGAGATGCCGGGCCGGGGCGGCTACCAGGAGAAATCCGTCATCTCCTCCTTCGTCGGCGCGTTTCCTATGGATGCCCCGCTCTACGTGATACTCGTGTCGCTGTTCGAGCCGCAGAGCGGCGAGGGCGGAACCGGGCGCATCACCGCGGGCGTCAATGCGGCCCCGGCCACGGCTCGGCTGGTCGAGCGCATCGCGCCGCTGCTGGGCGTTCTGCCGCGAGGGGCGGCCGTCAATCAGCCCTGAGTCGCATTTGAGCTGGGGAGGCGTCCTGGCAGTCTCAGGGCCGTTGTGCGCCGCATGGTTTGACGCCCCGCGCGTGGCACAATATGAAGCCATCGTGCAGATTGGGTCGGGGTGGGCGACGACCCCGCATCCGCGGCGAGGTCGGCATGGGCTGACTTGCGCTAGGCCGGTTGCCAATGGTGGGAATGAGGGGCTCGCGGCGCGCTTGTCGCGCCATGAGCGTTGTGAGTCTGTCGCGTTCTTCGACCCCCCGGAACAAGTCCGAGGCCAGGCAAGCTCAGAACGGGGACGGCGATCGTTGAGAGGCATGCTGCTCAGATCCTTGCTCGGTTCGGAGATTGTGCTGCCGCCGACGGGCGGCGAAACCGAGATCGCCGGGGTGACCGCCGACAGTCGCAAGGTCGCCCCGGGGTGGATATTCGTTGCGATTCCCGGAGCCAAGGCGGACGGAGCCCGGTTCGTGCCGGAAGCGGTCGCGAAAGGTGCCGCCGCCGTTATCGTCAAGGATGATGCCGACGTACCGGATGGAGCGTCGGGCGGCCCGACCATGCTGCGGGTTGCAGAGCCGCGCCGTGCGCTGGCGCTCATGGCCGCCCGCTTCTACAGGGCGCAGCCGGCCAGCATCGTTGCCGTCACCGGCACCAGCGGCAAGACCTCGGTCGCGGACTTTGCTCGCCAAATCTTCGCGTCGCTCGGGCATCAGGCGGCGTCGCTCGGCACCATTGGCGTGGTCAAGCCCGACGGCAGCGTCTACGGCGGCCTCACCACGCCCGATCCCGTGACGCTGCACGAGACGCTGGCCGAGCTTGCCGGCGAGGGCATCACGCACCTGGCCTTCGAGGCATCCTCGCACGGGCTCGACCAGTACCGGCTCGACGGCGTGCGCATGAAGGCGGCGGCTTTCACCAATCTTGGGCGCGATCACCTCGACTATCATCCGAGCATGGACGCCTATCTCGCCGCCAAGGTGCGATTGTTCGCCGAGGTGCTGCCTCCGGACGGCGTTGCCGTAGTCAACGCCGACGCCGAGCATGGCGCCCAGGTGGCCGCTGCCGCCGAGCGTGCGGGCCGGCGTGTGCTGCGGGTCGGCAGGACCGGTGACGGATTGCAACTGGTCTCGCTCGACCGCGACGGTTTCGACCAGCGGCTCGGCGTCCGGCATGACGGGACGGCCTACGACATCCGCTTGCCATTGATCGGCACCTATCAGGCTTCGAACGCGCTGCTGGCGGCAGGGCTTGCCATCGCGGTGGGCGAGCCGGCGGACCGGGTGCTGCCCGCGCTCGAGCAGCTCCAGGGCGTCAAAGGCCGGCTCGAGATCGTCGGACGTGTGCGCGGCGCGCTCATCGTCGTCGACTATGCGCACAAGCCGGACGCGCTGCTGGCGGCGCTGAAGGCGCTGCGGCCGTTCGCTCAGGGGCGACTCGGCTGCGTGTTCGGGTGCGGCGGGGACCGTGATCGGGGCAAGCGACCGATCATGGGGCGCATCGCGGTGGAGAACGCGCATCACGTCATCGTCACGGATGACAATCCGCGCAGCGAGAAGCCCGAAGCCATCCGCGCCGAGATTCTCTCCGGTGCGCGCGGTGCGCGCGAGATCGGCGACCGGGCGGAGGCGATCCGCGCCGGCATCCGCTTGCTCGGGCATGGCGACGTGCTGCTGATTGCCGGCAAGGGTCACGAAACCGGGCAGATCGTCGGGGACAGGGTGCTGCCGTTCTCCGACCACGATGCGGTGCGCGACGCGCTGGCGGAGACACCGATCGATGTCTGAGGTTGCCACCCAGGTGGGGTCAGACCCCTCGGCAGAACGTCGCGGCAGAATCGCGAGGCGGGAGGCGAGGGGTCTGACCCCATTCGCCGGGGATGGCGGCCATGTCTGAGGCACTGTGGCAATGGCCGGAGTTAGTGGCGGCGGCGCAGGGGGAGGCGAACGGCGAGCCCGGGTTGCGCATCACGGGTTTCTCCATCGACAGCCGCAGCCTCGAGGCGGGCGACGTGTTCGTCGCCTTGCGCGATCAGCGCGACGGACACGAGTTCGTGCCGGCTGCGTTCAAGGCGGGTGCGGCGGCGGCCATCGTTGCAAGCGACTATGCCCGCGTCGGCATCAACGGCGCGCTGCTGCGCGTCGACGACCCGCTGCGCGCGCTGGAGAGCATCGCGCGGGCGGGGCGCGTGCGCGCGAATGCCCGGATCGTCGCCGTCACGGGCAGTGTCGGCAAGACTGGCAGCAAGGAGATGCTGCGCCACTGCCTCGCGCTCTCCGGGCCGACGCACGCGGCCGAGAAGTCCTACAACAATCACTGGGGCGTGCCATTGACGCTGGCGCGCATGCCGCAGGCAAGCGCCTATGCCGTCTGCGAGATCGGCATGAACCATGCGGGCGAGATCACACCGCTTGCCCAGTTGGTACGGCCGCACGCGGCGGTCGTCACGACCGTTGAACCGGTGCATCTGGGCCAGTTTCCCTCGGTGGAGGCGATCGCCGAGGCCAAGGCGGAGATTTTCGCCGGCCTGGTGCCGGGCGGAGCCGCGGTGCTGCCGCGCGACAACCCCCACTTCGACCTGCTGCGCGAGCGGGCGCTCGCGGTCGGCGCCAGGATCATCACGTTCGGCTACCACGACGAGGCGGACTACCGCGCCCTGCAGGTCGATCTCGGGCCGAAAGGCTCCTCCGTCATCGCCGGGCACGGCTCCCAGCGCTTCCCCTATCGCCTCGGCGCCCCCGGCGAGCACTATGTCAGGAACTCGCTAGCCGTGCTGGCGGCGCTCGGCGCAGTCGGTGCCGACGTCATGCGCTGCTTGCCGGGCCTTGCCCGCATCTCCGCGCCCACCGGCCGCGGGGCACGTACGCTCCTCGATGCGCCCGACGGCCAGATCCTGCTGATCGACGAGAGCTACAACGCCAATCCGGCCTCGGTGCGGGCCGCACTGGCGGCCATGGCGACAACGCCGCGCGATCAGTTCCCGCGCCGCGTCGCGGTGCTCGGGGACATGCTGGAGCTGGGCGACGCCTCCGAGGAGCTGCATCGCGGCCTGAAGGAAGCGATTGACGCGGCGGGTGTCGATCTGGTTGTTGCCTGCGGTCCGATGATGCAACGTCTGCTGGACGACCTGGCGGCATCGCAGCAGGGATCCTGGGCGCCGACCTCGGCAGGCCTCGAGCCGCTGCTGCTCCAGTCGGCGGAGGCCGGTGACGTCGTGATGATCAAGGGCTCGCTCGGTACGCGCATGGCGCCGCTGGTCGCGGCCATGCTGGGGCGCTACGGACCGGGACGGCCGGGAGGGTGAGAAATGCTCTATGCACTGGTGAGCTTCAGCGACCAGATCTCGCCGCTGAACGTGTTTCGCTACATCACCTTCCGCACCGGCGGCGCCATCATGACGGCGCTGCTGTTCGTCTTCCTGTTCGGCCCCGCCATCATCGATCTGCTGCGCCTCAAGCAGGGCAAGGGGCAGCCGATCCGCGAGGACGGGCCGCAGACGCACTTCGCCAAGAAGGGCACGCCGACGATGGGCGGGCTCATGATCCTGTCGGGTGTTACGGTGTCGACCCTGCTGTGGGCGAACTGGGCCAACTGGTACGTATGGATCGTGCTGTTCGTCACGCTCTCCTACGGCGCTATCGGCTTCTATGACGACTACCTGAAGGTTACCAAGAGCACGACCGGCGGCGTCTCCGGCAAGCTGCGTCTGCTGGCGGAGATCGCCGTGGCCGGCATCGCCGCCTATGCGGTGATGCGCGTCGGCAGCGCCGGCTTCTCCTCTTCGCTCACCGTGCCGTTCTTCAAGAACGTGGTCGTGCCGCTCGGAGTGCTGTTCGTGGTGCTCGGCATCTTCGTCATCGCCGGCGCAGGCAACGCGGTGAATCTCACGGACGGCCTCGATGGCCTCGCGATCGTGCCGGTGATGATCGCCGCGGCGACCTTCGGGCTCATCGCCTACCTGACCGGCAACGCCAATTTTTCGCGCTACCTGCAGATCCACTACGTGCAGGGTGCGGGCGAGCTCGCCGTCATCTGCGGCGCCTTGATCGGCGCGGGGCTCGGTTTCCTGTGGTTCAACGCCCCACCCGCCATGATCTTCATGGGCGACACCGGATCGCTCGCGCTTGGCGGGGCGCTCGGAGCCATCGCGGTTGCCACCAAGCACGAGATCGTGCTTGCCATCGTCGGCGGGCTGTTCGTGCTGGAGACCTTGTCCGTGATCATCCAGGTGGCGTCATTCAAGCTGACGGGCAAGCGTGTCTTTCGAATGGCGCCGCTGCATCACCACTTCGAGCAGAAGGGCTGGCAGGAATCGACCGTCGTCGTGCGCTTCTGGATCATCTCGGTCGTGCTTGCCCTCGTCGGCCTCGCCACCCTGAAGCTGCGCTAGCCACGGTTGCGCCGCGCCGGCGCTCGTGCCCCAAAGGCGACCAGACAAACGCGCAACCCTGCACTGACCTGGCCGAGTTGGGCCCGCGGGACGCTTGCACGGCATCGGGGGTGATGGCAGCTTGATCCGGACACCCGTAGTCGGTGTTGTCGCGATCGGGCCGGGAAGGCGCAGTGAAACCACCAAAGTTCAGCTACGTCCGTGCCGAGAGCGTGGATCACGCGCTCGGCCTGCTCGCCGAGTACGGCGAGGATGCGCGCATCCTGGCCGGCGGGCAGAGCCTGATGCCCACGCTCAACATGCGCCTGTCGCAGCCCAGGCTGCTGATCGACATCAACCGGATCGATGCGCTCAAGGGCATTGCGCTGCAGGGCGATCGCGTCCGCATCGGCGCACTCGTGCGCCACGTCGAGGTCGCGAATTCCAGGCTGGTCGCCGAGCACCTTCCCCTGATCGCCGAGGCGATGCCGCATGTCGCTCACGTTGCCGTGCGCAACCGGGGCACCTTCGGCGGCAGCGTTGCGCTCTCCGATCCCGCCGCCGAGATGCCCGCCTGCGTGCTGGCCCTCGGGGCGACGCTGGTAGTCGCCAGTAGCAAGGGACGACGCGAGATTGCCGCTCGCGACTACTTCCTCGGCCTCTACGAGACGGCGCGCCGGCCCGACGAGCTGCTGATCGAGACGCTGATTCCCGTGCAGAAGCCCGGTACGGTTTCGGTGTTCATGGAGCTTGCCCGCCGCCATGGCGACTTCGCCATCGCGGGTGTCGCCTTCGACCTGGCCGTCGAGGCCGGACGCGTGAAGGACGCCAGTCTTGTCTATTTCGGCAGCGAGGCGCGGCCGACGTTGGCCGCGACCGCGCTTGCAGCCGCGAAAGGCAAACGCCTTGGCCAGCCCGGCGGGGACGCCGCCGCCGAAGCGCTTGGGCGTGACCTCGATCCGATGTCCGGCCCGCAGGGTGGCGCGAAGATGCGGCTGCACCTGCAGCGCGTGCTGACACGGCGCGCCTTCGAGCTGGCAGCCGAGCGTGCAGGAGTTGTGGCGTGAGCGACGAAGAAACCCTGACGATCGCCCTTATTGTCAATGGAGAACGCGTCTCTCGCCTCGTGCCGGTGCGGCAGAACCTCGTCGACTTCCTGCGCATCGATCTGGGCTTGACCGGCAGCCACATCGGCTGCGAGCACGGCGTGTGCGGTGCCTGCTCGGTGCGGGTCGACGGCGCAGTGGTGCGCGGTTGCCTGATGCTGGCCGTGCAGGCCGACGGCGCCGACGTCGTCACCATCGAGGGCCTCGACGACACGGGCGAGGTCGCCGACCTGCAGGAAGCCTTCGTCGCCCGCAACGCGCTGCAGTGCGGCTACTGCACCCCCGGCATGCTGATGACGGCGTCCGAGCTGCTGCGTGAGGGCAAGCCCGCCAGTCGGGAGGAGATTCGCACCTTCCTCTCCGGCAACTACTGCCGCTGCACCGGCTACCACGCCATCGTCGATGCGGTCGCGGCGACGCTCGCCGTGCGCCTGCAGGCATCCTCGGAGCCCGAACGCTCGTGAACGATCAGCCCGACTTCTTCGCGCTGTCGCGCCCCAACAGCTATGTCGGGCGCACGCTCTCGCGCGCCGGAGCCCGGCGTGCTGTGGCGGGGCGCGGCCGCTACACCGATGACATGTCGCTGCCGCGCATGCTGCATGCGGCCTTCGTGCGCAGCCCGCACGCGCATGCCAGGATCGTGGCGATCGACCCCGCCGCGGCGCGGAGCCAGCCGGGTGTCGCGCTGGTCATGACCGGCACGGAACTCGCCAAACTGTGCGCGGGCCCTTGGGTCGGCACGCTGACCTGCTTTCCCGGCATGAAGTCGGCGCCCCAATATCCCATGGCCGTGGAGCGCGCCTGCTGGGTCGGCGAGCCAGTAGCGATCGTGGTGGCGCGCACGCGCGCCGAGGCCGAGGATGCGGCTGAGCATGTGGCGGTCAAGTGGGAGGAGCTGTCCGCCGTCACCGACAAGAAAACGGCGCTCGATCCCGGGACGCCCGTCATCCATCCCGAGCTCGGTGACAACCTTGCCTTCCGCAAGGTGGTCGACAACGGCAATGCGGAGGCAGCGTTTGCCGCTGCCGATCTCGTCGTCGAGGCGACGTTCGATTTCGGCCGCCATACCGCGGTCAGCCTCGAGCCGCGCACGCTGCTCGCCAATTTCGACAAGGGCACCGGCAAGCTCACCATCACCACGAGCAGCCAGTGCCCGCACATGATCCAGCGCGTTTTCGCCGAGACGCTGCGGCTCCCCGATCACATGGTCCAACTCGTCGCCCCCGACGTCGGCGGCTCGTTCGGCCTCAAGATCCATACCTACGGTGACGAGCTCGCGACCTGCGCAGCAGCCATGCGGCTCGGACGCCCGGTCAAGTTCGTGGCCGACCGGCTGGAGTCGTTCGTCTCCGACATCCACGCACGCGAGAACCATGTGAAGGGGCGCATCGCGGTCAGCAAGTCGGGCGAGATCGAGGCCTTTGACATCGACGTGCTCGGCGGCGCGGGCGCCTACTCGCAATATCCGCGCACCAGCGTGCTCGAGGCCACGCAGGTGCTCAACGTCACCGGCGGGCCCTACCGGCACAAGCATCATCGCGCGCGGGCCACCATCGTCTTCCAGAACAAGCCGCCGTCCTCGCAGTATCGCGCCGTCGGCCACCCCGTGGGCAACTCGATCGGCGAGCACCTGGTCGACCGCGCCGCGCAAGCGCTGGGCATCGATCCGATCGAGATGCGCCGCCGCAACGTCTTTCCCGACGATGCCTACCCGGCCGTGACGGCGAGCGGCATCACGATCAAGGAGCTGTCGCACCAGCGCTGTATCGACGTTCTGGTGGAGCGCATGCGCTACGACGCGCTGAGGCGGGAGCAGGCAGAGCTGCGCAGGAAGGGCGTTCATCGCGGCATCGGGATTGCCTGCTTCATCAAGAGCTGTGCGCCCGGGCCGCACGGCTACTACGGCATCGGCGGCGCGCCGATCTCGCTGCAGGACGCCTGCACCATCCGGCTCGAGCCCAACGGCGGCGTGCTGTGCATGGTCGGCGTAACCGAGCAGGGCCAGGGCACCGACACGGTGATGGCCCAGATTGCCGCCTCCGCGCTCGGCGTGCCGATGGCGAGCGTGCGCGTGATCTCCGGCGACACCGATGCCGTCCCTTATGGCGGCGGCACCTTCGGCTCACGGGCCGTGGCCATCGGCGGCGAGGCCGTCTACCAGGCAGCGCGCGACCTGAGGGATGAGATTCTGCAGATTGCCGGCGTATTGCTGCAGGCGGGGACTGGCGCCCTCGATATCGTCGACGGCCATGTGATCGATCGTGCCGGCGGCGCGCGGCGCATCTCTCTCGCCGAGATCGGCCGCATCGGTCACTTCCAGGTGGCAGAGCTGCCGAACAGCCTTCAGCCCGTGCTCTCGCACACGCGACGCTTCCGCCTGGAGGACGAGCTCTACATTTTCACGAACGGCATCCACGGCGCCTACGTTGAGGTCGACGTCGACACGGGTTTCACAAAACTGCTCAAGCACTGGGTGGTGGAGGATTGCGGACGCGTGATCAATCCGCAGCTGGCCGACGAGCAGGTGCGCGGCGGCTGTGTGCAGGGGTTGGGCGGCGCGCTCTACGAGCATTGCATCTATGACGATGCCGGCCAGCTCACGACCGGAACCATGGCCGACTATCTCGTGCCGATGGCGGCCGAGATGCCCGATATCGACGTCGCCCATGTGCAGACGCTGACGACGGTGTCGGAGCTGGGCGCCAAGGGCGTGGGCGAATCCGGCACCGGCGCCGCGCCTGCCGTGGTCATGAACGCCATCAACGATGCGCTCAGCCCCTTCAAAGCCTGCGTTACCACGCAGCCGGTCACGCCCGAGGTAGTCCTCACGGCACTCCGGAAAATTTGAATAGCGCGTGAGGCGGATATCCGGCAAAGCGTTGCCGCCTACCAAACTGCAACTCCATCCACAACCGAAGCAAATCGGGAGACCCATGGAATCTATGCGCCTTCACGCGCTCAGCGCGCTTCGCATCATGTCTGGTCTGCTTGTCCTTCAGCATGGCACGACCAAATACTTGAGCTTCCCCGTCAGCCGGATGAGCGACACCCAGCTCATGTCCATGAGCGGCGCGGCCGGCCTCATCGAGCTGGTGTGCGGCGGGCTTGTCGTGATCGGCCTTTTCACCCGGCCGGCGGCGTTCCTGCTGTCCGGCATGACCGCGGTCGCGTATTTCTACGCGCATGCCCATCGCGGGTTCTTCCCGCTCTTGAACGGCGGCGAGCTGGCCGCGCTCTATTCCTTCGTCTTCCTCTACCTTGCGGTAGCCGGTGGCGGCGCCTGGAGCATTGATCGCATCCTCAGCGGAGCCGGGGAGCAGGACCTCTCGCCTGCAGCTACGCAGGCGGCGAAAGGCAGCGCTTGAGGTCGTCGGCGAGCCTGCGCATCAGCGTGAAGTAGAGTTCGGGGCCCGCCTCGATCGTAACGCCTTCGGGGTCGAGCGTTCCTGGGCGGGCGCTCGTCCCCTCGATCAGATTGTCGACGAGCCGCGTGTCGATCTGCGGCTCGGCGAACACGCAAACGGCGTCGAGCTCCGTGATTTTCCGGCGCAGCTCCCTCAACCGCTTCCCGCTGGCTGGCACGTCGGGGCTGACGGAGATGGAGCCCACGACGTTGAGGCCGTATCGGCGCTCCAGGTATTGGTAGGCGTCGTGAAAGACGACATAGGGCCGGCCGGCGATCGGCTTCAGATCGCGGTCGAGCTCATCACCAAGCGCCTTCAGCCTGCCGATCAATACCTCGCCGTTGCCCGCGTATGCGGCGGCGTTGGCGGGGTCCTTGGCGCTCAAGATCTCGGCGATGCGATGGACCATGGCGACGGCGTTGTCCGGATCGAGCCAGGCATGTCCGTCGATGGCATCCGTATTGGATGCGGGTTGGGCGCGGCCATGGCTATGGCTGTGCTCACCGCGGGCGTGGCTATGCCGCTCGAAGGTCGGCGCGCTGCGCCGGCCGAGCAGCTTCAGCCGTGGCGTTTCCTGCAGTGTCACCACCTGCACCGATGCGGGCAGCGACCGCACCACCCTGACGGTGAACGGCTCCAGCGCCTCCGACATGCGCACAAAAAGGGCGGCGGCATGCAGCAGGCGCGTCTCGGAGGGTCGCAGCGCGAAGGTGTGCGGCGAGGCCGCGCCTTTGACCAGCAACTCGGGGGAGCCGACGCCGGCCATCACCTGGGCAACCAGGGCGTGCAGCGGCTTGATAGTCACTACGACGCTCGGCGGTGATGCCGCAAATGCCCCGGTGGCGACCGCCAGAATGGCTGCCGTCGCCGTCAGGGCACGCGCGAACAGGCGCAACACCATGCCTGCCCCGTCAGAAGACATGCATCGCCGCTCCATCTCGGATTTTGCGCAACGTTATAGTATAGCGGTGCCTTGCGGTCGAGCCCTTCGAGATGCCCGTGGCGGCCGGCAATTTCCGTTTTGTCGGTCCGCGTTCCGAACGCATGACCGGGCGCCGCGCCATTCCCGCGCCGGCACGCGGTTTACGCATTCCTCAACCATCGCTTCCCGCTGGCGCGGCATGGACCTAGGCTCCTTGGGCGAGAGGGGCCTCAACCGTCCCAGAAATGTTGCGCAATTGTGTTCGCCGGAGTTGTGCAAGCCATGCGTGCCGTGCTTTCCGCGATAGTTGTTTCGTTCGCCGTCCTGCTCGCGTGCCTGGGTGCGGGCCGCGCCGCCGTCGACCATTCGCCGGTCCGAACGCCCAGCCTCGAAGTGCTGGTTTTCGAGCACATCGACTGCGTCTATTGCGTGGTGTTCCGTCGCGATGTGCTGCCGAAGTATCGCCAGAGCGTGCGCAGCGAGGTGGCACCGCTGCGCTTCATCGACGTACAGGCGAGCGATAGCAGCAAGCTCGCCCTCAACGCCCGCATCGACACGGTACCGACCGTGGTGGTGATGCGCGACGGCCAGGAGATCGGCCGCATCGTCGGCTATTGGGGCCCGACCAACTTCTTCAAGATGCTGGCCCACCTCCTGGGCCAGATCGATTAGCGACGGGGCTCCCGGGGTCTTCTACTTCTCGAATTTGCTCCAAGAGTTGAAGCCTCCGTTGCGTGCTGCCTTCCCGCGACGGGCCCAGGACGGAGGCCGCTCCACCCCGGGGACCGACAGCACCTTGGGGCGTATCTCAGTTCACGCGTTCCTCCAGGCCGAACTCGCGCATCTTGCGATAGAGAGTTGACCGGCCGATGCCCAGGCGCTTGGCGACCTCCGTCATATGCCCGCGATAGCGTCCGAGCGCGAGGCGGATCATGTCGGCTTCCATGGCCTCCAGCGAGCGGATCTCACCCGCGTCGGTGACCGCGGGGATACCGAGGGCCCCCTTGCTGCCGGCAGTGGAACCAACCTCGACGGTGCGGGGGACGGTGTTCTCGGCGCCGAGCATGGCAGGCCCGGTGATGACGGGGCGCCGGTCGACCGGTGGCGGCGCCGCCGGAATGGCGGCACGGAAGCCTTCGACGTGCGCGGCGATCTGCGGGAACTCGGCGACCGTGAGCTGCGGCCCGTCCGCCAGCACGACGGCGCGGAACATGGCGTTCTCGAGCTGGCGGACGTTGCCCGGCCAGGAGTAGCCGGTGAGCAGTTCCAGCGCCTCCTTGGAGATGCCGTTGACGCGGCGACCCTCCTCCGCAGCGAAGCGGGAAAGGAAGTGCAGTGCCAGCTCGGGGATATCCTCAAGGCGCTCGCGCAGCGGGGGCACCCAGATCGGGAAGACGTTGAGGCGGTAGTAGAGGTCCTCGCGGAACTTGCCGTCCTTGACCAGTTGGATCATGTCGCGGTTGGTGGCGGAGACGAGGCGGAAATCGACTTTCACCGGCCGCTTGGCGCCTACGGGATCGATCTCGCCCTCCTGCAGCGCGCGCAGCAGCTTGACCTGCGCCTCGAGCGGCAGCTCGCCGATCTCGTCGAGGAAGAGCGTGCCCCCATCGGCCTCCTGGAATTTGCCGATGCGCTTGTCGACGGCACCGGTGAAGGAGCCCTTCTCGTGGCCGAACAGGATGCTCTCGACCAGGTTCTCGGGGATAGCCCCGCAGTTGACGGTGATGAAGGGGCGCGACTTGCGCTCGCTCTCGCCCTGGACGGCACGTGCGATCAGCTCCTTGCCGACACCGCTCTCCCCTTCGATCAGCACGGGAATGTTGGAATTGGCAGCGCGGCGCCCGAGCGCGATGACGCGCTGCATGGCTTGGCCGCCGATGATGAGGTCGGCGAACGTGAGCGTGCCCTCGGCCTTCTTTTTTATGCGGGCGATCTCGCCCTGCAGCGCCTCGATCTTGAGCGCGCTGTTGATGGAGACCTCGAGGCGGTCGGGCGACGTGGGCTTGACCACAAAGTCGACCGCGCCCGCGCGCATGGCGCTGATGGCGGCGTCGATGGAGCCGTGCGCCGTTTGCATGATGATGGGGGGAGTGCCGGATTTGGCGGCGAGGCGCTTCAGCACCTCCATGCCGTCCATGCCGGGCATGACATGGTCGAGCAGCACCAGGGATACCGCGCTGCGGTCGGGACCCTCGAGGATCTGCAGAGCCTGCTCGCCGCTGCCGGCGGCGCGGGTCTCGAAGCCGAGACGCTTGATGGTTTCTTCGAGAATGCGGCGCTGGGCGGGATCGTCGTCGACGACGAGGACGAGCTTGGGCATGTCGCGGGATACTCAACTCAACGAGTTACACACATCGGCCGCATGGCCGTTCCGGGATCGAACAGCCGGCCACGCATGACTTACGGCACTGCGCGTAGAGTGACGCACATCGGTAAATGCATCGTTTCTGCGCGACTTGAGTTGATGCTTTTTTGCCGAGTGTGGGACCATCGCCATAGCCGGGCCGCAGGCGGCATGGCATCTGCGACGCGAAGGTGATCTTGTGGGAGGATGCCTTCCAGATCCGGCCGGCACGGCCAAGCTCGGGAGCGGAACATGAGCATGAGGCGGGACGAAAGCAGCGGGAGACAGGGCATGCGCGTGCAGCAGGCGGGAGCCAGCGGCTCGGCGCCAGCAAACGAGCTTGGCGTCATGCCGGTCTGGAATCTCGCCGATCTCTATCCGGGGATCGGCTCCAAGCCGGTGGAGAAGGACTTGGCAAAGGCCTCGGCTGCAGCCGCGAGCCTGAAGCAGCGCTACCAGGGCAAGCTCGCCGCGCTCGCCGATGACGGGGCGCAGCTGGCCGTCGCCGTCTCCGCCTACGAGAGCCTGAGCGACACCATCGGCAAGCTCGGGTCCTACGCCGGCCTGCTCTATGCAGCTGACACCTCCAACACGGAGCACGCCAAGTTCTACGGTGACATCCAGGAGAAGATCACGGCGATTACGACGGACCTCATCTTTTTCGAGCTCGAGCTCAACGGCATCGACGATGCCAAGCTTGCACGCGCTCTCGAGAGTCCAGCGCTCGCGCGCTACCGACCCTGGATCGAGGATTTGCGCAAGGAGAAGCCTTACCAGCTCGACGAGAAGCTGGAGCGCCTGCTGCACGAGAAGGCGATCACCTCGCACGCGGCCTGGAGCCGTCTCTTCAGCGAGACCATGACTGGGCTGCGCTTCGACGTAGAGGGCGAGAACGAGCCGTTGACGCTGGAGCCGACGCTCAATTTCCTGCTGAGCCCCGACGGGCGGAAGCGGCGGGCGGCGGCCGAGGCGCTGGCCAAGGCGTTCAAGGAGAACGCACGCCTCTTCGCGCTCATCACCAACACGCTTGCCAAGGACAAGGAGATCTCGGACCGCTGGCGCGGCTTCAAGGATGTTGCCGACAGCCGCCACCTCGCCAACCGTGTCGAGCGCGAAGTGGTGGAGGCTCTGGTATCGGCGGTGCGCGAGGCCTATCCCCGCACCGCGCATCGCTACTACGCCATGAAGGCGAAGTGGCTCGGCAAGAAGAAGCTCGCCTATTGGGATCGCAATGCTCCGCTGCCGGAGAGGGCCGAGCGCATCGTACCCTGGTCCGACGCGCAGGCCATCGTGCTCGAGGCCTACGGCGACTTTGCCCCGGAGATGGCGGGGATCGCCAGGCGCTTCTTCGACGGCGCTTGGATCGATGCGCCGGTGCGCCCGGGCAAGGCGCCTGGCGCCTTCTCCCATCCAACGGTGCCCTCTGCGCACCCCTACATCCTCATGAACTACCAGGGCAAGCTGCGCGACGTGATGACGCTGGCGCACGAGCTCGGCCACGGCGTGCACCAGGTGCTGGCGGCGCCCCAGGGTCCGCTATTGGCACCGACGCCGCTGACGCTGGCCGAGACGGCCTCGGTGTTCGGCGAGATGCTGACTTTCCGGACCCTTCTGGACACGGCGAAGGACGAGCGGGAGCGCAAGGCGCTGCTGGCGCAGAAGGTCGAGGACATGATCAACACGGTCGTGCGCCAGATCGCGTTCTACTGCTTCGAGCGCAGGGTGCACGAGGAGCGCAAAAGTGGCGAGCTGACCTCGGAAAGGCTCGGCCAGATCTGGCTCGAGGTGCAGGGTGAGAGCCTGGGCCCGTCCATCGACCTGCACGAGGGGTATGGAACCTACTGGTCCTACATCCCCCACTTCGTGCATTCGCCGTTCTACGTGTACGCTTATGCGTTCGGCGACTGCCTGGTCAATTCGCTGTACGGGCTTTACCAGGATGCGCATCCCGGCTTCGTCGCCAAGTATTTCGAGATGCTGAAGGCTGGCGGCTCCAAGCATCACAGCGCGCTGCTGGCACCGTTCGGGCTCGATGCCCGCAATCCCGAGTTCTGGCGCAAGGGGCTCGCTGTGATCGAGGCCATGATCGACGAGCTCGAGGCGATGGATCAAGCCTGAGCGCGGGGTTTACGAGGTGGCGCGGACCGTAGCCCCGCGCTTGCGACCTCGGCGTTGCCGGCGTCATGGTGTCGAGGCTGCCGGTTGATCGTAAATGTGTTCGACGGTGGGCCGCAGTCGCACGTGAGCTACACCATCGCCGGGGCAATCACCGAGCCCGTTCGCTTGCAGCGCGTTGCGACTCCCGACCCTTACGTCGCTAACCTGTTTGCCGCGCACGCCGCGACGCAGAAGTCGTGGGTGCGCGCCGTGCCGTCCTCCCATGTCTGGACCGCGCCGCTGCCAGCGGGTCTGCAGCCGGGGGGCATTGCATCAGCGTGGAGGCTCGCGACGAGTACGGCCGCCGTCTGACTGCGCACCTCGTCCTGGAGGTCAGGCCGCGGCGACGCTCTGCCGCGTGAGGCAAAGCAAGCGGGGCGGCCGAAGCCGCCCCGCGCCGATCAGCCCGCGTTCCGCGATTGCTACTTCGCGAGATAGTTGCGGTGGATCCACTTGCCGTCGGCACTGCGGGCCTCGTTGTAGAGCGACGTGGCGGCGTCGCGCACTTCCTGGCGCGCGCCGGCCGCCACTACGCGCTCGTGCGACGCGCCCCTCTCGGCCTCGGCCAGAAACTTCGTCACGGCCGGCGGCGCGGGCGGGGCTGCTGCCGGAGCCGCGGCACCGTCCCGCTTCTCTCCGATCGCCTCGGTGACGACGGCAGCCAGCTGCTTTCCCCACATCTTTCGGAACAGCGCGTTCGAGGGATAGAGGTTGGCGACGCTCATCTGACCATTGATGGCGACGACGTAACCGATCACGTCGGCTTCCTTCTCACCCAGCGGCTCGAGCGTCTTGATGTAGGCGGTGCGTGCCTCCTTCAGCTTGTCGTTCTCGAGCGCGAGCTGCAGGCTCGATGCGGACTGCGGCGACGCCACCGCGGCATTCAGGCCTTTCGAGAGCTTCTTCTGGGTGGCAGCGACCTGGTCCCACACCTCGCGCTGCTTCCTGCCGACTTCGTCGCGATCGCGAATGATCCGCTGCACGGCCGCCGCGTTTTCTTCGGCGGCCGGTCGCCCGACCTCCGGGCTGGCCTTGGCCGGTGGCGCGGCCATCGCCAGCAGCGCGGTGCGGGAGGGCATGGCCTCGCCGGCGCTCGAGAACTTCGCCAGATCCTCCTTGCCGCGCGCGGCCCACCGGCCCTGCTCCACGCAGAACGAGGCGATGGGCACGCGGCCGGAATTGGCTGGCAGCAGGAAGCTCACCGTCAGCACGCGGTCCTGCTTGCCGCCCTTGACGATGTCGCCGGACTGAATGAACACCTGTTCCGTGCCGGTATTCTCGATCTGAAGCTCGTTGACCTTTCCGGTCTCGATCACCTGCACCTGGCCTTTGGCCAGCGCCTCCTGCAGGGTGAGGGGAACCGCGCCGCCGACGCTGACGCCATGCACGAAGTAGACTGCGAGATTTGCATGCACGTGCGGCCCCGAGACGCGCATGCCGGGATCGGCGAGCGCGGCCCCGCCGGAGAAGCCGAGCGCGGCAAATGCGGCTGCGGCAAGAGGTGCACCTGACCAAGAGCGCATGTCACTACCCTTTCTCAATGACTCACGCACGAAGGCGCTGCTCGTACGCGCTCTTAGTGTCGGCGCTTGGATGGACTGGCGGCGAAAGGGCGTTCGATCTGCGGCCGGACGATGACGTAGCCCGATGCGGGACGCTCAGTAGAATGATTAACGAATCTTAATGGATCAAAACTGCCGCGTTGAAATCGCGAAACAGGCGTGCGCACCCGTGCACGCTCATGGCCTCCTGCGCACGCGTTTGCGTCGCGGTGTTGTGTCCTTGGCTGCGACGCCCGTCGAGCCGAAGCCGCCGGCGCCGCGCACGGTCTGCGCGACCTTGCCTATCTCGACCAACTCGGCACGCTCGACGCGTTGCACCACCATCTGCGCGATGCGCTCGCCGCGCGCGATGGTCACCGCCTTGCTGCCGAGATTGGCGAGCAGCACCTGCACCTCTCCGCGATAGTCGCAGTCGATCGTGCCGGGGCTGTTGAGCACGGTGAGCCCGAGCCGCAACGCCAACCCCGAGCGCGGGCGTACCTGCGCCTCGAAGCCGGGGGGTAGCTGCAAGACGAGGCCGGTCGGGACGAGCGCGCGCGCTCCCGGTTTCAGGCGGAGCGGGGAGCGCTGCGGCACAGCGGCCAGCAGGTCCAGGCCGGCCGCCCCCTCGGATTGGTAAGCGGGAAGGTCGAGATCGCGGCCGTGTGCCAGGCGCACGACGGCGACACGGATGTGAGTCTCGCCGTCGGCGCCATCCCTGCGCCTCATGTCGCGGCGGTGATCGCGGCGAGCTGCTTGGCCGCGCGCAGCACCAGCCGCCGGGCTACCTCGCCCTTGTCCATCTCTGGCCAGCTTTCTACTCCCTGCGCAGTCACGAGATGCACGCTGTTGCGATCACCGCCCATGATGCCGGTCTCGGGTGAGACGTCGTTGGCGACGATCCAGTCGGCGCCCTTGGCCTTGCGCTTGGCCCCGGCGTATTCCAGCACGTTCCGCGTCTCGGCGGCAAAGCCGATCACAAGCGGCGGCCTGACGCCCGGCGGCTCGCTGGCGATGGTCTTGAGAATATCCGGGTTCTCGACCAGCTCGAGTTTGGGTGAGCTCTTGCCGCTCTTCTTGATCTTGTCGCCGGCCTGCGTGGCGACGCGCCAGTCGGCCACGGCCGCGGCAAAGATGGCGATGTCCGCCGGCAGCGCTGCGCGCGCGGCGGCCAGCATTTCGAGAGCTGTCTCGACCCTGACCACGGTGACGCCGGGTGGATCTGCAATGTTGCTCGGGCCGCTGACGAGGATCACGTCGGCACCGAGCGCGCGGGCCTCGGCGGCAATTGCGGCGCCCTGCTTGCCGGAGGAGCGGTTGGCGATGTAGCGGACAGGATCGATCGGCTCGTGCGTCGGCCCGCTGGTGACCAGGACGCGCCGGCCGGCAAGCGGACCTTGGGAGTTGTCCGAGGGTCCCCCTCCCACCTGCGGGGAGGGGACAGGGGTAGGAGAAAGCCCGGCCTCGAAGTCTTGGGAGTCCCTCCCTCTCGTGCCTTCGCTCGCGGGCGGGTAGGGAACCCGCAGCGGCGACCGTTGCTCACCAGGCGAGGAGGCCTTCAAGAGGCTCTCGATGGCGTCCAGGAGCTCGGGAACCTCAGCGAGGCGGCCGGGGCCGGTTTCGCCTCGCTCGGCCATCTCGCCTACGCCGGGGCCGACGAAATGCACGCCATCGGCGCGTAGCTGGGCCACGTTGCGCCGCGTGGCCGGATGCAGCCACATGCGCGGATTCATGGCAGGCGCGACGAGCACCGGCTTGTCGGTTGCCATCAGCACGCAGGAGGCCAAATCGTCGGCATGGCCGCCGGCCATCTTGGCCAGAAGGTCGGCGGTCGCGGGCGCCACGACGATCAACGAGGCCTCGCGCGACAGGCGGATGTGGCCGATCTCACGCTCGTCGTCGAGATCGAAGAGCTCCGTGAAGACGCTGTCGCTCGTGAGCGCGCCGACCGACAGCGGCGTGATGAACTCCTGCGCCGCCCTCGTCATGACCGCCCGCACGGACACCCCCTGCTCGCGCAGCCGGCGGATCAGCTCCAGGCACTTGTAGGCGGCGATGCCCCCGCCAATGATGAGCAGGACCCTCCGGGAGGGCGAAGAGACCCTCTCCGGCGTCACAGACGCGCGCAGGGCCGCCCGCTCCTTCTCCATGTGGGTCCGCACCTTGTCCGCGGTCTTGAGAGTGACGCTGTTGCCCCGGCGCAAATTGGCGACGAGGTGGCCGTCGTTGACGGCGGCTATGCCGAATTTCGTGGGGGTGACGCCGGTCTCCGCCAGGAAGGCTTCGATCTCGGTCAACAGGGTGCGGGCGGCTGTATTCATGGTCAAATTATCGTGGGAAATTACCCATTGGTCAATGGGAGGTTTGCGGGCCTCGCCGCAGGCCAGTCACCCGGCGGCCTTGTTTCATTGACAAACCTTCCCGGCGTGGCTGGTCTCGAACCGGAACGCGCTCAATCCCGTTAAAGGCTCGGCTATGCGCTTGGAGGATCCACGGGACATGCAACGGGCAGCTTCGCGCACCAGCGCGCTCGACCTCGCGGTCATCGGCAACTGTCGAACGGCCGCCCTGCTCGACGCGGCCGGGCGCATTCCCTGGTGGTGCTTTCCTCGCTTCGACTCCGACCCCGTGTTCTCCCGCCTCCTGGCGGACGACGAGGAGAAGGGCTTCTGCGACGTGGTGATGGAGGGCACCACCCACTCGAGCGCGGAATATGTCCGCAACACCGCCATCGTCGTCACCACCATCGAGGACGACAAGGGCAACGCCCTGCAGATCACCGACTTCGTGCCGCGCTTCAGGCGCTTCGAGCGCATCTTCAATCCGCCGCAGATCTTCCGCCGCATCGAGCCCCTGACGGGCCTGCCGCGGATCCGCATCAGGGTGCGGCCGACGTTCAATTACGGCGGACCGATCGTCTCGCGCGCCATCGGCTCCAACCACATCCGCTATTTCGGCGGTACGGAGGCGCTGCGGATGACCACGGACGGCGCGCTTTCCTATATCGCGCAGGAGATTCCGTTCGCGCTGATCAGGCCAATGACGATGATCCTGGGGCCCGACGAGCCTTTCGAGGCGTCCATCCCCACGGCTTCCCGCGAGTTCCTGGAGCGTACCAAGGACTACTGGCTCGACTGGGTACGATCACTGGCTGTTCCGCTCGAGTTCCAGGCAGCAATCATCCGCGCCGCGATCACGCTCAAGCTGTGCAGCTTCGAGGAGACGGGGGCGATCGTCGCCGCTCACACCACCTCGATCCCCGAGGCGCCGGGCACCCAGCGCAACTGGGACTACCGTTACTGCTGGCTGCGGGACGCCTTCTTCGTCATCAAGGCGCTCAATCGCCTGGGCGCGACGCGCACGATGGAAGACTACATCCACTACATCACCAACATCGCCATCGATGCCGACAGGCCGCTGTCGCCCGTCTATGGCATCATTTCGGCCGAGCCGTTGGAGGAACGCAACGCGTCGGACCTGAAGGGCTTTCAGGGGCTGGGACCCGTGCGCATCGGCAACCAGGCGGCCGAGCAGCTGCAGCACGACGCCTACGGCAGCGTGATCCTGGGTGCGGCGCAGATGTTCATCGATGAGCGGCTGCCGCGCATGGGCGATGCCGACCTGTTCCGCCGCCTCGAGCCGCTCGGCACGCAGGCGCTGCGCTTCGCCATGGAGCCCGACGCGGGGCCATGGGAGTATCGCGGTCGCCAGCGCGTGCACACGCATTCCGCGACTATGTGCTGGGTGGCGTGCGATCGGTTGGCCCGCATCGCCCCGCGCGTCGGCCTCGTCGACCGCGCCGCCCACTGGCGCTACCGTGCCGATTCGCTGGCGAGCGAGATTCTAAAGCGCGCCTGGAGCAGCCGGCTCGGGGCCATCGCAGGCGCGCTCGATCATCACGAGCTCGATGCCAGCGTGCTGCTGCTGCCGGAACTCGGCCTGATGCCGGCGAGCGACGAGAGGTTCGTCAAGACGTGCGAGCTGATCGGCAGGGAGCTCAATCGCAACGGCTTTGTCATGCGCTACACCGCCGAGGACGATTTCGGCATGCCCGAGACGGCGTTTCTCGTGTGCCAGTTCTGGTACATCGATGCGCTGGCCGCGCTGGGCCGCAAGGCGGAGGCGCGCGAGATGTTCGCCGACCTTCTGGCGCGCCGGAACAGCTTCGGCCTTCTCTCGGAGGACATTCATCCCACCACCGGCGAGCTGTGGGGCAACCTGCCCCAGACCTATTCAATGGCCGGAATAATCAACTCCGGGCGCATACTCTCGCGCAGCTGGCAGGAAGCGTGGGCCCAGCCCTGACCGGCCAGGGCGGTCGGAATGCTCGGCATCCAGCTGGAACTTTACCGCGCCGCCGATCGTTTTGCTTTTGGACACCGCGCCCGGGCAGGGCAAAACCCGCTTTTGTGCATGGAAATTAGACCACCGATTGATGGAGGGGCGACGGCTTGAGCAGGGTCGTCTTGGTATCCAACAGGGTTATCGACCTGCGGCAGGCGCCGCAGGCGGGGGGTGTTGCCGTGGCACTCGCGGACATGGTGCGCTCACGCAACGCCACATGGTTCGGGTGGAGCGGCGAGATCAAGCCGCTTGAGGAGATGGCGGTCAAGCGCAGCGGCCGCATCGCTACCGTGCCGCTGACGGAGAGCGACCATCAAGGCTATTATCTCGGCTACGCCAACTCGGTGTTGTGGCCGGTCCTGCACAACCGGCTCGACCTTGCCCAGTTCGAGGCCGGCTTCTTCGAGAGCTATCTCGACGTCAATCGGCGTCTTGCGGCCTTGCTGCTGCCGCTTCTGCGCGATGACGACGTCATCTGGGTGCACGACTATCACCTGATCCCGTTCGCCGCCGAACTTAGGAAGCTCGGGGTCAGGAGCCCGATCGGCTTTTTTCTGCACATTCCCTTCCCGCCCTGGCAGACCTTCATGGCGATCCCCGAGCATCAGGAGCTCGCGCGCATGCTCGCTGCCTTCGATCTGATCGGCTTGCAGACGAAAGCGGACGTCGCAAATCTGCTTGCGTACCTTACAAGCGGCGTCTACGGGCGCATTGTGCCGGACGGCCGCGTGCGCGTGCTCAACCGTCTGGTCTCCGTAGCGAGCTTCCCGATCGGGATCGACCTTGAATATTTCGCCGGCGCCGATCGCGAAGCGGGCCTTGTGCAGGCGCGCGGATCGGTGCAGCGCATCATTGGCATCGATCGGCTCGACTACACCAAGGGCCTGCCGCAGAAGTTCAAGGCGTTCGGGCGCTTCCTTGAGAAGTCGGCGGAGTATCGGCGCCAGGTGGTTCTGACGCAAATCGCCCCACCCACGCGCGAGAGCGTGGAAGCCTATTCGGACATCCGCCACGAGCTCGAGATGCTGGCGGGGTCCATCAATGGCAGCTTCGGCGAGCTCGACTGGGTGCCCATTCACTATATCCACCGCGCCACCCCCCGGCGCCGGCTGCCCGGTATCTATCGCTCGTCCCGGATTTGCCTGGTTACACCGCTGCGGGACGGCATGAACCTGGTTGCCAAGGAGTATGTCGCCGCGCAGGATGCGGAGGATCCCGGCGTGCTGATCCTCTCGCAGTTCGCCGGCGCAGCCGAGGAACTGGGCGACGCCCTGATCGTCAATCCCTACAACATCGAGGAGACTGCCGATGTTATCCGCGTTGCACTGGAGATGAGCAGGGACGAGCGCCGCCGGCGTCACGCCGCGCTCCTCGCCACGCTGCGCCGCCACGATGTCTCGACCTGGTGCAGCTCCTTCCTGTCGCGCCTCGAGCGGGCGCGGGTTTCGGGGGGACCTTCCGGCCAGGAGACGCCCGAGCCCATTCGCGAAGCGCTCGAACGGTTGCGGGAGGTGACGATGGAGGCCCCCAGCAAGCCGCGGCGCATCTTGCACAACTAGCCCGCAGTGCGATGAGGTCCCGCAGCGGGCATAAAGGCCGTTCGGTCGGCGCGACGATGGCAGCCGGCGGGGAGCGCCGGACCAATGGCTCCCATCGCCGCACGGTGGCACGCGGCGCACCATTTACCCTTGGCGTGGACGTTGGCGGATCGAGGATCAAGGCGTCGGTGCTTGACCGTGACGGCGCTCTGCTCGTCAACCAGATCGGCACAGCAACGCCGATGCCGGCCAAGCCTCAGGCCGTGCTCGATGTGATCGCCGGCCTGGCAGCCGGACTGCCGCCCTTCGATCGCATCTCCGTGGGATTTCCCGGCGTCGTGAAGGGCGCCAGGGTGATGACCGCACCCAACCTCGGGACCGATTATTGGGCCGATTTCCGGTTGATCGAGGCGCTTTCGCAACGCCTCTCGGCGCCGGTGCGCATGCTCAACGACGCGGCCGTGCAGGGCCTGGGCGTCGTCGAAGGTCCTGGGCTCGAATGCGTGCTCACGCTCGGCACCGGCGTGGGCTGCGCGCTGTTCCGCGACCGCAGGCTCCTGCTGCATCTGGAGTTCGGTCAGATGATGCGCGGCAAGGGCCAGAACTACGACGCCTATGTCGGTCAGCAGGCGCTGGTCGCGAAAGGCGTAGAGCGATGGAACCGCCGCGTACGCAGGACCATAGATACGGTGACAGGGCTCACGAGCTGTGATCGGCTCTATATCGGTGGCGGCAACGCGCGCAAACTCGCGTTCGCGCTGCCGGCGCACGTGCGCGTGACCAGCAACATCGCCGGCATCACTGGCGGTGTGCGGCTCTGGGAGCCGGAAATGGACGAATACTTCCGCGACGAGCCGATGGCGCAGGTGCGCGTGCCGGAGCAGAGAAGATGAAGGTCCTTACCGTCGGCGGTGCCATGATCGATACGATCGCCATCATTGCCAGTGATCGCATCGAGCGCATGACCATGCGCAATGCGGAAAGCTCGTTCCTGCTGCTGGAGGAGGGGCGCAAGACCGAGGCGCTCGATGTCTCGACGCACGTCGGCGGCGGTGCCGTCAATGCCGCGGTGGCGATGGCGCGGCTGGGCCTCGATGTCGCGACGCTGGTCAAGCTCGGCAAGGATGCGCGCGCGGAGACTGTCCTCGCCGGGCTGATGCAGGAGGGCGTGTCGGCGCGGTGGGCGATGCGTGACGGGCGTGCCCCCACAGGGGCGTCGGTGCTCGTGTCATCGCATGATCGCAACGCCGCCATCTTCACCTTTCGCGGCGCCAACACGCTGCTGGAGGAAGCGGACCTGCGCGAGGAGGCCTTTGCGGTCGACCTCGTCTACATCTCCTCGCTGAGCAACGAGTCGGCAGATGCCTTCCCGGCCATCGTGAGGCGCGCCAAGGCGAACCGCGCTGTAGTCGCGACCAATCCGCGCGTGCGCCAGCTGTCCTCGCGCGCAGGCGCCTTCCAGGAGAGCTTGGCCCTGATCGACATTCTCGCCGTCAACAGCTCCGAGGCCGACGTGCTGGTCCCGAGCCTTGTCGCGCGCTTCGGCGAGGGCGGCCATGCGCTGGGCTTCGCCCAGGGCGAGGAGGCGCCGCGGCTCGCCCTGCGGGGGCTCGCGAGCGGTGGGCACGAGATGAGTCTGGCCGGGTTCTTCGCTGCGGTATCCCGGCTCGGGCCCCGTTATGTGGTGGTGACCGATGGCCGGTACGGTGCCTGGCTCGCCTGCAATGATGCGATTCACCATTGCCCCGTTCCGCCGACGGATGTTGCGGGTACGGCTGGCGCCGGCGATGCCTTCAACGCCACCTTTGCCAGCTATGTCGCACTGGGCAGGCCGCCGGCCGAGGCGTTGCGGGCGGCCGCGCTCAACGCAGCTTCCGTCGTCGGCCATATTGACACGCAGACGGGGTTGCTGGCCCGCGACGCGCTCGATGCTCGGCTGGCCGAAACCAGGGACACGCTGAGCGTGCGCACGTGGCCGGCGCCCTAGGGTGCCGATAGCAGCATCCGACATGGAACCAATACCTATCCTCCACGTTGACGGCGTGGCGAGACGGCCGTTCGCGAAGCACAGGAGGGGACAATGTCGGTTTCGGAACAGATTGCGGCGCATTTGCCGCGGCTGAGACGCTTCGCGCGCGCGGTGGCCGGTAGCCAGAAGAGCGGAGACGCCTACGTTGTCTCCACGCTGGAGGCGATCCTCGTCGATCCGTCGGTGTTTCCCGCCGATCTTCCGCCGCGGGTCGCATTGTTCCGCACGTTCCTGAAGATCATGAACTCCGTCAAGGTAAACCGGAAGGCCGACACAGAGGCGCCCCCGGACCTCGCCGCGGCGAGCCGCAATCTCGGCGTGCTCGCGCCGAAGGCGCGCCAGGCGTTCCTGCTCGTGGCAGCGGAGGAATTCGGCCCGCAGGATGCGGCCGCGGCGCTCGACGTGGATGCGGCCGAGCTGGAGCGGCTGGTCGACGAAGCCGGTCGTGCGATTGCCCAGCAGATCGCCACTAAGGTGGTGATCATCGAGGACGAGCCCCTTATCGCGCTGCAGCTGGAGATACTGGTGAAGGAGCTCGGCCACAAGGTCGCGGGCATCGCGCGGACCAAGCAGCAGGCGGTCGAGATGGTCGACCGCGAGCGGCCGGGCCTGGTGCTTGCGGACGTCCGCCTGGCCGACGGCAGTTCGGGGCTCGCGGCGGTCAACGAGATCCTTGGCAGCTTTTCGGTGCCGGTGATCTTCGTCACCGCCTACCCCGAGCGGCTTCTGACCGGTACCCGACCCGAGCCGACCTTCCTGATCACCAAGCCCTTCCGGCCCGAGCACGTGAAGGCGGTGATCAGCCAGGCGCTGTTCTTCGACGTCCGCGGGCGGCCCGAGACGCCGCGGCTAGCCACCACGGCTTGAGCCTCCATGTAGCTGCGCCGCCGGGTCCGGACAGCCGGCGCCGCGCGTGTCCGGCTCAGATCAGCGGATAGCCCGCGCTTTCCTCTCCAATCGCGCATCGCATCGCCGTCGAAGGTGTGCCCGCGCAGCTGCGCGGGCGGCCTTCTTCCGGCGTCGGATTGAGCCAGGGCGAAGCCGGAACTCCGCTCCGCCCTGGACGTTGTCCGGCCAGGAAAACAACAATCGACAGGAGAGATGAGCATGGGCCGCGGACTTCTTCTCTGGGTGATCGGCATTCCTCTTCCGGTGATCCTGCTTCTCTATTTCCTCGGCTATCTGCACTGAGAAATTAATCGGCCGCCTGAGCAACGCGTGCTCGGCGGCCGAGGCGTGCAACGATGATGGAGCCACCCAGGGGACCGCGATGACGCAGGCGCTCCTACGCGCTACCGCTGATGGAGTCCAACGTTCCCGTGAGCTCATAGACCATGCCGGATTCCGCGAAGTTCATCTTCGGCGGGGCCTCGAAGTACTCGGCCATCACCTTTTCCAGCACGGTGCTGCCGAAGCCCTTTTGGACCGGTTCCCTGACGGGCGGTCCGCCTTGCTCCTGCCAGCGGAAGGTAAAGTGCTGATGACCGTTGGGCTGCGCCACAGTCCAGCTGATGCGCACCCTGCCCGACAGGTTGGAAAGCGCACCGTGCTTCACGGCATTGGTGGCAAGCTCGTGCACGGCGAGCGCAAAATTCTGCGCAACCTGCGAGGTGAGAATGAGGCTCGGTCCCTCGATCGTCACCCGCTCGCCGTAGGGGCTCATCTCCGTGCGCACGACCTCGCCGATATCGGCGCCGTTCCATTCCTTCTCGATCAGCATGACGTGTGCCTGCGCCAGCGAGCGCAGACGACTGAGAACGGAAGCTTGCGCGTCCTCCACCGTGCGCTTGCCGACGAAGCTTCGCGATACCACGGCGTGCACGACGGCAAACAGGTTCTTGGTGCGATGCTGCAGCTCGCTTGTCAGCAGCGCCTGGTGCGCCTCGGCCTGTTTGCGGGAGGTGATGTCGCGCGCGATCTTTGAGGCGCCGACAATGTTGCCCCAAGCGTCCTTGACCGGCGACGCACTGAGCGAGACCTGGAGGAGGCTTCCGTCCTTGCGTCTGCGAACCGTTTCATAGTGCTCGATGCGCTCACCGCGCCGCATGCGCTGGAGGATCCTCGGCTCCTCATCATGTCGATCCGGTGGAATGAGCATCATGATCGATTTGCCGATCGTCTCCTCGGCCAGGTAGCCGAACATGCGCTCGGCACTGCCGTTCCAGCTTGTGATGATGCCGTCCAGGTTCTTGCTGATGATGGCGTCCTCGGAGGATTCCACGATGGCTGCAAGCCGGTTCGCGGTATGCTCGGCGCGCTTTTGCTCAGAGGTGTCGACCAGCATATTGACTGCGCCGGTCAGATTGCCCGCGGAATCGAAGAGCGGCGTGGGATAGGGCTGGAAGGGCACGCGCGTGCCATCGGGCCGTTCCGCGATCGCTTCCTCTCCTCGAACCGCCTTGCCTGTGCGAAGCGCCTCCGCCATGGGACATTCGCCGTGCGGCATCGGCCTGCCGTCGGGATAGTAGAGCTTCCAGGACCCGCAAAATTCGGTCGTCCCCAGCTCGGGCCGCCGACCCCAGAGCTCTGCGGCGGCGTTGTTGAAGAAGGTGATTCGCCCTGCCGCATCCGTCGTATAGACGGCTGCGGGAATGGTTTGCAGAATTTGCAGCAGGTGTTCGCCCGAGATAGCGCCCGCAAAGGGAAATGGGGGGCTGGACGAATCTGCCGCCCCGGCGGCTGCCTCACTCACGGGCCCCTCCACGTTAGTCTCCCCAGTGTACGGCGCAGATCCCACACAATAGCGCAAACCTAGGCTACCACTAACGCCGTAACCCCAGAAAATGTTCCGGCGCCCGGCTCGACAGCTCCAGCCGACCCCTTGCTCAGCTGGTGGGCAGTCTAGGTGTGGGGAGGGTATGGCCCGGCGCCCGTGGGTTGCGAAAGACGAATTCGCGCGCGGGCAATGACGCTTCCTCGAGCGCGAGGGCGCTGAAGGCGCCGTGTTGTCGGGATTTGGCGCAGGCCGGATCCGTGGCGGCCGCCTCCCCGGTGATCGCGAGGGCCTGACAGCGGCATCCACCCCAATCCAGCTCCCGCTCCTCGCAGGAGCGGCAAGGCTCGGGCATCCAGTGGGTACCGCGGAAGCGCTGGAAGGCAGCGGAATGCAGCCAGATATCACGCAGCCGTGTCTCGCGCACGTTGTCGAACACAAGCCCTGGGATTGTCTCGGCGGCATGACAGGGGAGTGCCTTGCCCGAGGGCGTGACGTTGATGAGGCCGCGGCCCCAGCCGCCCATGCAGGGCTTCGGCCGCCGCGCGTGGTAGTCGGGTGCCACGAAGTCGATGAGGAGAACGCCTTTGAGGCGCTCGCGCGCTGCTTCCACCAGCTCGACGCTGCGCGTCACCTGCTCGCGCGTGGGCATCAAGGCCTGGCGGTTCCTCAGGCCCCAGCCGTAGTACTGCACGTGCGCCACTTCGAGCCGCTGCGCACCAAGACGGGTCGCAAGCTCGATGATGGCTTCCAGATTGCCGACGTTCTGGCGGTGCAGGGGGGCGTTGATGGTGAGCGGCAGGTCCAGCGCTCGCACCCAGCGGGTGGCCTCGAGCTTCCTGGCATGTGCGTTGGCGTAGCGGGCGATGCGATCGGCATTGGCCGCATCCGCGTCCTGGATGGAGATTTGCACGTGGTCGAGGCCGGCAGCGGCGAGGGCCTCGATTCGCGCGCGGGTGAGCGTGACCGCGGACGTGATGAGATTGGAGTAGAGACCGACCTTGGTCGCCTGCGCGACGATCGGCTCGAGGTCACGCCGCACCGTCGGCTCGCCGCCGGAGAGGTGGAGTTGCAGCACGCCGAGGTCGGCGGCTTGTGTCAGCACGTCGCACCATACGTCCGTGGGCAGCTCGCCGGCGGCGCGTTCGAGCTCGAGCGGGTTGGAGCAGTAGGGGCATTGGAGTGGACAGCGATGCGTCAGCTCCGCAAGCAGCCCGACGGGTGGGCGCTGCGCGGCAGCTGGCGTCGGGGGCGGGCTACCCTCGGGGTTCATGCCGCCACGACACCCTTGTCGGCGAGCCCTTGCAGCATGGGCACGATGTCCTCCAGGATGCGTCCGGCGGGCGCGTTGTAGGTCTTCGCCAGCTCGGCGGCGATCGCCTCGACGGTGCGGCTGCCGTCGCACAGCTGCAGCACCGCGACGGCGACGGCATCCGGGGTGAACACCCGCTCCGGTGCCAGTATCAGCCAGCAGTCGCGCGCTGCGTCACGGCGCATCTTCACGTGCCGCGGCAGCCTGGGCGCGGAGGCCGGTTCGATGATCGTTCGCTTTCCCTGCGTGTCGCTCATGCCGGTCCCCGGGCAAGCACGGGATTGATCGCGCGCAGTGGCCACCTCGAAGGTTCGACACGCACCGTAGCATAGTTGGGGCCGCAGCGCGCATCTTCGGCCGCGAACGTCGATTGAGGAGGCTGGCGCAAATGACCACTGCGGCCCTGAGCAGCAGCCGCTTCTACGGCTGGCGCGTGGTTGCGGCCGCGTTCGTGCTGGCGATCTTCGGCTGGGGCATGGGGTTCTACGGCCCGCCCGTGTTCCTGAGCGTGCTCACCTCCGAAAGAGGCTGGTCGCTGGCGCTTGTATCGAGCGCGATCACGGTCCACTACCTGACCGGCGCTCTGGTGGCCGGTAACCTGCCGGCGCTGAACCGCCGGCTCGGCATCGCGGGGGTGACGAAGGTCGCCGCGCTGTCGCTCTCCATTGGCGTATTCGCCTGGTCGCTGGCGGCGGAGCCGTGGCAGCTCTTCATGGCGGCGCTGCTGAGCGGGGCGGGATGGAGCGCCATGAGCGCGGCAGCGGTCAATGCCATCGTCTCGCCCTGGTTCGTCCGCGCGCGGCCCACGGCCCTGGCCATGGCCTACAATGGCGGCAGCGTCGGCGGGATCATCTTCTCGCCGCTCTGGGTCCTCTCCATCGGCGCGCTGGGATTTCCCCTGGCCGCGGCGGTGATCGGCCTCGTCATGGTCATCACCATGTGGACGCTGGCGGGCCTGGTGTTCTCCAGGACGCCGCAGCAGATGGGTCTGGCTCCCGATGGCGACGCTCCAAATGTCGCGGCTGTCCCGGTCGTGTCGGCATCGGCCACGCCACTGCCCGGCGCACTCCTGTGGCGCGACCTGAAATTTTTGACGTTGGCTGCGGCGATGTCGTTCGGGTTGATCGCGCAGATCGGCCTTGCCTCGCATCTCGTCTCGCTGCTGATGCCGGCGCTCGGATTGCGCCAGGCCGGGCTGGCGATGGGCCTGGCGACGGCACTTGCCATCGGCGGACGTACTCTGACGGGGTGGCTCATGCCGGCCGGGTCCGGCCGGCGGCTTGTCGGCTGCACGAGTTATGCCCTGCAGCTTGCGGGCTCGCTCGTATTCGTTCTTGCGGCGGGAACCAGCGTACCGCTTCTGCTGCTGGGTGTCGTGCTGTTCGGACTGGGCTTCGGTAACGCCACGTCGCTGTCGCCATTGATTGCCCAGGTCGAGTTCCAGCCGGAGGATGTGGCGCGCGCCGTGCCCCTTATCGTTGCCATCTCCCAGGCCACTTACGCCTTCGCGCCGGCGGCGTTTGGCCTGATCCGGGAGCTGCCGGTCCTTGGCACCACCTTGGGTCCGGGCGAGGCCCCCGCGCTGTTTCTTGCCGCCGCGCTCGTGCAGGGGCTGGCCATCGCGGCGATGCTGGTCGGCTGGCGCAGGTAGCCCCATGCCCGGCGGTGCTTTTGATTTGCCCCGGATCGCTTGACCCTCGCGGCGTGCATGGTGGTAATCTGCGCCGGGGAGGAACCAAGCCGCATGCCGATCGACAAGCGGGTGAAATCCGCGGCGGACGCGATGGCCGATGTCGGGGACGGCTCCACGGTCCTCATCACGGGCTTCGGTGGGGCGGGCTTTCCCAACGTGCTGATCCGCGCCCTGCGCGAGCGCGGCCCCAGGGAGCTGACGCTCATCGTCAACTCGGCAACGCACCGCTTCTCGCTCACCCACGAGTTGATCGAGGCCGGCTTGGTGCGCAAGGTCGTCTGCAGTGCGGCGCGCGGGCAGGGCAAGGACCTCTCCGCGTTCGAGCAGCTTTGGAAGGATGGCAAGATCGAGCTTGTGTGCCTGCCGCAGGGCACCTTCGCCGAGGCGATCCGCGCCGGCGGGGCCGGCATCCCCGCGTTCTACACGCCCGTGGGCTACGGCACCGAGCTGACGAGGGGCAAGGAGATGCGCGCCTTCGACGGCCGCAACTATGTGCTTGAGCACGCCATCAAGGGCGACCTGACGCTGGTGCGTGCCGACACCGCCGATGTCTACGGCAACCTGACCTTCCGCTACGCCCAGGCGAATTTCGGGCCGGCGATGGCGACGGCCGCGAAACTGGTGGTGGCGGAGGTACGTGCGGTGGAGGACGAGCCGATCCCGTACTCCCGCGTGCAGGTGCCCGGAACTTATGTCGATCGCATTGTGACGGCGGGCAAATGAGCGCGATCAAACCTCTCAACCGGCGGCAGATGGCCTGGCGCGCGGCGCAGGATATCGACAGCGGCCTGCTGGTGAATCTCGGCATGGGCATGCCGGTGCATGTCGCGGACTACCTGCGGCCCGAGGCCGATGTGTTCATCCAGGCGGAGAACGGCGTGATCGGCGCCGGGCCTGTTGCGGACGCGGAGCATGCCGACTCCGATCTCGTGGACGCCAGCAGCCGCCAGATCACGCTGCGGCCGGGAGCGGCCATCATCGACTCCGCCTGGTCGTTCGCGATGATCCGGGGCGGCCACATCGACATCACGATCCTCGGCGCCTTCGAGGTGGCCGCCAACGGCGACCTCGCCAATTGGGACATGCGCGTGCCGAACAAGGGGCCGCTGGTCGGCGGCGCCATGGATCTGGCCGCCGCCGCGCAGGCCGTGTGGGTTATCATGGAGCACACGACGCGCAAGGGCGGCCCCCGGCTGGTCGAAGCCTGCACGCTGCCGCTCACGGCAGTGGGCTGCGTGAAGCGGGTCTACACGGACCTGGCGGTGGTGGATGTGACGCCGGCCGGCTTCGTCGTGCGCGAGGTGCTCGACGGCATGACGCAGGCCGAGCTCGGCGCGCGCTCAGGCGCGCGCCTCGCTTTCGCAGTGGACTGCCGCCCCCTCAAGGCGCCACCGCTGCCGGATACCGACTAGCAGGCGCCACGATGTCGAGCTCGATTGCGTCATGAGCGCTTCCGGCAGCATCCGCAACCTGACGCCAGACGAGGTCATCGAGCTGCTGCAACTCTCCCCGCATCCCGAGGGCGGGCACTATCGCGAGACCTTCCGCGATATGGCGAGCGTCGGCGGTGGTCGTGCCGCTTCAACCGCGATCTACTTTCTCCTCAGGCAAGGCGAAGTCTCACGTTGGCACAGGGTCGACGCGGCCGAGGCCTGGCACTGGTACGCAGGCGCGCCGCTGGCGCTCACGATTGCCGATGGCGCCGGCCGCCACAGTGTAAGGCTCGGCCCCGATCTTGCCGCCGGCGATCGCCCGCAGGCCGTTGTGCCGGCTCACGCCTGGCAGCAGGCCGCCAGCCTCGGGGCCTGGACACTCGTCGGCTGCACGGTGGCCCCCGGCTTTCAGTTCTCAGGTTTCGAGCTGGCGCCGCCGGGGTTCGAGCCGAGGCAATAGGCGCCCGTCGCCGGACGGCTGATAACTCTTTGGCAAGCATGTGCACACGTCGCGCCGGTCCAGCGCGCCCGGCGGCCCGGCCGATGCAAGCCGCTTAACCTCGAGTCCCCTATCGTTACAGACGGGGCGGACAGGGCCACTGCACGAAGAGGCCCACTTCGAGTAGCGGGCGGAAATGAAGCAAGCCATTGGCCACCACGAGTTCGCAACGGCACACCACGAGATCGAGACGTCGAGCGACCGGTCGTTCGGCTTCGTGTTCACGGGCGCCCTTTCGCTCTTTGCCGCTTATCTCGCCTGGAAAGGCAGCGCCTGGTGGCCGTTGCCGTTGCCCCCTGCGCTCGCCTTCCTGATCCTCGCCCTGACGCGGCCCACACTGATGGCGCCGCTCAACCGCGCGTGGACCAGGCTCGGGTTGCTGCTCGGGGCAATCATGGCTCCCGTCGTCATGGGGGTGATCTACTTCGGGCTCATCACGCCGATGGCCCTGCTCGCCCGCCTTCTCGGCAAGGATTTCCTGCGTCTGAAGCGCGACCCTGAGGCCGCGACCTACTGGCTGCCGCGCCAGGATTCGCGCCCATCGCCGGAACGCCTCCGCGACCAATTCTGAAGGAGAACCGCACATGTCCCTTGTGAACGAGCTCTGGCGCTTCATGCGCGCACGCAAGAAGTTCTGGCTGCTGCCGATCTTCGTTGTCCTCGGCCTGTTCGGCGGGCTGCTCGTGCTGGCCCAGGGCTCGGCCGTCGCCCCCTTCATCTACACACTGTTCTGACGCTTATCGCGAGCTCACATGCGTATCCTCGGCATCTCGGCATTCTATCACGACAGCGCAGCTGCCCTCGTCATCGACGGCGATGTGGCAGCGGCTGCCCAGGAGGAGCGCTTCACGCGCAGGAAGCACGACGCAGGTTTTCCGGCCCATGCCGTCGCCTATTGCCTGGAGCACGCCGGCGCCAGGCTTTCGGACCTCGACGCCGTGGTGTTCTACGAGAAGCCGCTCGTGAAGTTCGAGCGGCTGCTCGAGACCTATCTGAGCTTCGCGCCGCGCGGCTTCCGCTCCTTCGCGATGGCCATGCCCGTGTGGCTGCGCGACAAGCTGTTCCAGAAGCAGGGGCTGGCGAGGGAGCTGCGCAAGCTCGATCCGGATTTCGATGCCGAGAAGCGCCTGCTGTTCTCAGAGCACCACCTGAGCCACGCCGCCTCCGCCTTCTATCCGAGCCCCTTCGAGGAAGCCGCCGTGCTCACCATGGACGGGGTGGGCGAATGGAGCGCCACGTCGCTGGCCGTCGGCCGCGGCCAGTCGCTCGACGTGCTGAAGGAGATGCACTTCCCCCATTCGATCGGCCTGCTGTACTCGGCCTTCACCTACTACCTGGGCTTCAAGGTCAACTCGGGCGAGTACAAGGTGATGGGGCTGGCACCCTATGGCGAGCCCCGCTATGTGGAGCGCATTCTCGATCACATCATCGACCTGAAGCCCGACGGCTCCTTCCGTCTCGATCAGCGGTATTTCGACTATTGCACCGGGCTCACCATGACGAACGACGCGTTCGCGCGCCTGTTCGGCAAGCCGGTGCGCAACCCCGAGTCCGATCAGCTCACCCAGTTCCACATGGACATGGCGGCTTCGATCCAGGCCGTGACCGAGGAGATCGTGCTGCGGCTGGCGCGCTCCGTGCGTGCCGAGACGGGACAGCGCAACCTGTGCCTTGCCGGCGGCGTGGCGCTCAATTGCGTCGCCAACGGCAAGATCCTGCGCGAGGGCATCTTCGACAACATCTGGGTGCAGCCGGCCTCGGGCGATGCCGGCGGCGCCCTTGGCGCGGCCCTCGTCGGCTACCACACGTTCTTCGATCGCCCGAGGGTGGCGCAAGCGTCCGGCCCGGACGGCATGCACGGCTCCTATCTGGGGCCGGCCTACGACGACGAGTCGATCGCCATGGCGCTGACAAGGGCCGGCGCCAAGTTCGCGCTGCTGGAGCCGGACGCCGTCCTTGAGGCTACCGCCCAGGCTCTCGCCGACGGCAAGGCCGTCGGATGGATGCAGGGCCGCATGGAGTACGGCCCCCGCGCGCTCGGCGCCCGTTCGATCCTGGGCGACCCGCGCTCACCCGGCATGCAGAAGACGCTCAATCTCAAGGTCAAGTACCGCGAGAGCTTCCGCCCCTTTGCACCTTCGGTTCTGCGCGAGGATGTCGGGAGCTGGTTCGAGCTCGACGTCGACTCGCCCTACATGCTGCTGGTCGCGCCCGTGAAGGAGGAGCGGCAGCGGGTCATGAGCGAGGAGGAGCAGCTGCTGTTCGGCATCGACAAGCTCAACGTGCCGCGCTCGGATATCCCCGCGGTGACGCACGTCGACTACTCCGCGCGCGTGCAGACCGTGCACAAGGAGACCAATCCGCTCTATCACGCGCTGATCTCGCGCTTTCGCGACCTCACGGGCTGCCCGGTACTGGTCAACACCAGCTTCAACGTGCGCGGCGAGCCGATCGTGTGCTCGCCCGAGGATGCCTTCCGCTGCTTCATGGGCAGCGAGATCGAAGTGCTGGTGGTCGGCAACTGCGTGCTGCGCAAGGAGGAGCAGGATCCCAAGCTCGCCCTCGACTACAAGAGCGCATTCGAGCTCGATTGACGCCGTCGTCATTCCTGCAAGCTCAAGCGTGTCAGCGGGAGTGCAGCCCCAGACGGAGGTTGGTGCTTGTCGATGGATGCCCGCTTCCCGCTCCGCCTTGCGGGCATGACGGTCTTTGCCAAGGCTCGCGATTTGCGTACCTTGTCGGTATGTTCGCTGGATCACCCCACATCCTGACCTATGCCGGCACCGCGCCCGCGTTCGCCACGCCGCCGATCTACGCGGGGCCGGGCGCGGCCGTGCTCGGGCGAGTCACCGTGGGCCGGGGGGTGTGGCTTGGGGAGCGCAGTGTCATCCGTGCCGACGGGCATTTCGTGCGGGTGGGTGATGATTTCCATCTCGGCCCGCGCTCGACCCTGCATATCAACCACGAGATCCACCCGTGCATCGTGGGAGACCGCGTCGCGGTCGGCAGCGAGGCCTGCGTGCACGCCTGCGTGGTCGGCAGCGACGTGGTGATCGGCGATCACGTCGTCATCCTCGACGGCGCCGTCGTCGAGGACAACGTGGTGCTGGAGCCGGGCTCCACCGTGTTCCCCAACAAGCGGATTCCGACGGGCTTCGTCTATGCGGGCAGCCCGGCCAAGCCGGTCCGGGCGCTGGCGGCCCGGGAGGCGGCAGATCAGCGCGCCAGGCTCGGCGGCGCGCAGAGCGCAGGACAGGCGGCAGGCGGTGCGCCGGCTGCTGTCGTCGTGGGCTCCGAGGTGCACTCCTCCGTCTTCATCGCCAGCACGGCGTCCGTGCGCGGCCGGCTGATCGCGGCAGGGTCATCCAGCATCTGGTTCAGCAACGATTTCGACGCGGGCAGCGCCGCCATCCGCATCGGCGCCAACACCAACATCCAGGACAACACGACAATTCGCTGCACGACGCCGCAGGGCGTGACCATCGGCGCCAACTCCACCGTCGGCCACAACGTGACGATCGGCGACTGCACGATCGGCGAGAAAACGCTGATCGGCATCGGCAGCACGGTGGCCGGAGGCACGGTGGTGGGGGATCGCGTGCTGCTCGCTGCGGCCGCACGCACGACGCCGGGGCAGGTGCTGGAGAGCGGCTGGATGTACGTCGGCAGCCCGGCGCGAAAGTTCGCGCCGCTTGACGATGCCAAGCAGGCGCTCACGGCGCTGATCGTGCTGCAGTACTGTCAGTACGCCAAGGATTTCGCCGCCCTGGAACGTGGCGCGCTGGCGGCGCAGTAGCGCCCGTCACTTCAAATCTTTCTCACGCAAGCTTGTTCCTTCCGACACGCCCCCGTCATGTGCCGCGGGTAACAGAGCGGGCACGCGGACGAGGCTATCGTCTTGATAACTGGGCATGCAGATGCGGACTGGCGAAGCGCAGGTCATGAGCAACATCTACGAGGAGACCTGGGCGGTCCTTGAGCTGCATTTCATCACGCGTCCGCATCTGATCGAACGAGCGCAAGCAGAGCTGGCACAGTGCTGCAACAGCCTGCTGGCCGACGGCTGCGATCCGAATTTGCTGAAGGACCTGGCCTGCCGCGCAATCCAGATCAAATACGGCCCAGCCCCCGCACGCCGCGATTGGGCTTGTGACCGGGTCGCCGCTACTTCTTGCGGAAAGCATCGATGTTGACGACTTTCGGGCCGGCTCCCGGACCAGGATCTGCCGACTTAGCCAGCGGCAGCGGCTTGGCCGGCGGCTTGTCCCCACCCGCCCCGCGCTCGGCGGCCTTCTCTGCCTGTGGGCGCCGCGGCGCGCGGGACTTCTTCCCCGCGCGCGCAGGCTCGACTTTCGCCGAGTCCATGGGTGCCTCGCGGGGAGCGACACGCTGGCCTGCGCTGCGGGGGGCAGCCACCTGCTGAGGAGCTGCCTCCTCGGCCTCCGCCTCGTCGAACTGAAGCCCGTACGGCACGCTCGGGTCGAAGAACACCTTGATGGCGGAGAACGGCACGACCAGCCGCTCGGGGATGCTGTCGAACGTCAGGTTCACTTCGAACCGGTCGTCGCTGACGATGAGGTCCCAGAACCGATGCTGGAGAACGACCGTCATCTCCTCGGGGTATTTCTCCCTCAGGCGGTCGGAGAGGGAAACGCCGGGAACGTCGGTCTTGAAGGCGATATAGAAATGATGCTCGCCAGGCAGCCCGGTCTCGGCCACCCGCGTCAGGACGGTGCGCACGATGCCGCGCATGGCATTTTGCGCCAACGTCTCGTAGTCGATTTCCCTGTCCGCCGTCATGCCCGACAAGAGACCACGGGCGGCGCCGTGGTGCAAGAAAGTGGAGGGCTTCTGTTGCCCGGTGCCCTCCGAAACCGCGCCTGACGTTGCTAGACGCCAGGGCTTCAAGTTCAGGCTTTTCGCGCCGCGTTACGCAGCGAGAGCAGCCTCAGCATAGTTGTCGTTGGCAACTATTCTGAATGACCCGATAACGGCGGTATCATGCCGAGCGAAAGCGCGTCCTTTACACCCTCGTCGATCCTAGTTCGCCCCCGCCGCAAGGGTCAGACATCCAGCTCTCGATGCCTGGCCCCTGGGGTGGAGGCGCCGGGTACTGCCCCCGGGTCCGATAGGCTTATTCCGACGTCCATTTATCGCCATAGCCGGACGAATCCGGCCCCCATAATATAGGGGAGGCTGGCGTCAAATGAAAGCTGTGCCCTGCCCGCCAGCGCTCGCCCCGACCAAGTCGGCCTGACGAGGAGGCTCAAAAGTTCCGTGGAAAATCAAAAACCTGAGCGGTCGAAGCTGCTTCGGGGACCGCCCGCGTACGTTCCCAGAACACCATGGGGTGGAGTTCCGGCCGCGGCGGCAGCCGTCGTCATCCTGGCGGTGGCGCTGGCGTCCGCGGCGGTTGCACAGCTTCTCGGCATGGTACCGGTTTCGCTCGGCGGAGCAAGGCTGGGGCAGGACCCCGACGTGCTCAGGACGCTGGCACTGTGGCAGGTCCTCACCATAGCGCTGACTCTTATGGCCTCGGGCCTCTTCGGCGGCAAGGCGCTGGAGGTGCTGGCGCTTCACCAGCCTGCGGGGTCCCCCCTGGTCTACCTCGAGGCCATCGGGCTGATGCTCCTCATGCAGGTTGCCGTCAGCGGCGTGCAATATGTCTTCTTTTCCGACGATATGTATGCCGATCTGCGCCCTCTCGTCGGGATCTTCGGCGATCAATGGCTGCTGGCGCTGCTGGTCGTCGGCATCGGCGCCCCGCTCTCGGAGGAACTCTTGTTCCGGGGCTTCCTGCTGTCAGCCCTGGCTCGCTCCCAGCTCGGCTTCGCTGGGGGCACGATCATCACCACGACCTGGTGGACGCTTCTGCATTGGGGCTACTCGGCAGCCGGTATTCTCGAGGTGTTCCTGATCGGCCTGTTCCTCTCGTGGCTGCTTTGGCGGACGGGGAGCCTGCGCGTACCCATCTTCTGCCATGCGCTGTATAACTCGCTGATCGTCGTGTTTCTCAGGCACGTGCCCCTGCCGCCGTGAGGTAGGGCCGTGCGTTGCACAATTTGTCCTGCTGAAGCGCCTGCGGAATCGCAGTAGCTTGGATAAATGGAGCAATATCTCGACCTCATGCGCCGAGTGCGCAAAGAAGGCGTGCGCAAGACGGATCGCACGGGCACGGGCACACTTAGCGTGTTCGGGCATCAGATGCGCTTCGACCTAGCGAACGGCTTTCCTCTTGTCACCACCAAGAAGCTTCATCTGAAGTCCATCATCCATGAGCTCCTCTGGTTCCTCTCTGGCAGGACAAACATTGAGGACCTCACGAAGGAGGGGGTACACATCTGGGATGAGTGGGCTGATGAAGAGGGCAATCTAGGACCGGTCTACGGCGAGCAATGGCGGTGCTGGCGAAAACCAGATGGCGGAACAGTCAATCAAATTGCGGACGCGGTCCAGTTGTTGAAGTCAAATCCGGACAGTCGTCGGATTATTGTTTCCGCCTGGAACCCGGCGGATATTCCCAGAATGAGATTGGCACCCTGCCATTGCCTCTTCCAATTCTACGTCGCGGAAGGACGTCTCTCTTGCCAGCTCTACCAGCGTTCGGCTGACGTGTTCCTAGGTGTGCCGTTCAACATCGCAAGCTACGCGTTGTTGACAATGATGATGGCACAGGTGACTGGCCTTAAGGTCGGAGAGTTCGTCCACACGTTTGGGGACGCGCATCTCTATCTGAATCACCTTGAGAAGGCCGACCAGCAATTGGCCCGCTCCCCCAGACCGCTACCAACAATGCACATCAATTCTGAGGTCAAATCGATCTTTCACTTCATGTATGAGGATTTTGGACTCACCGGCTACGACCCGCACCCGCACATCAAGGCCGAGGTGGCGGTGTGAGCGGCAAGCCGGCCCGCATCGCCCTCGTCGTCGCGGTGGGGGAGAACGGGGTCATCGGCCGCGACGGCCAGTTGCCCTGGCGGCTGCCGTCCGATCTCCGGCGCTTCCGCACGCTGACGCTCGGCAAGCCGGTCATCATGGGCCGGAAGACCTACGCATCGATCGGCAAGCCGCTCGATGGCCGCGACAACATCGTGCTCACGCGCCAGCGAGGATTTCGGGCAGCGGGCGCGCACGTCGCATCGTCACTGGAGGAGGCGGTCGCGCTCGGTCGCAAGCTGGCGGCGGAGCGGGATGCCGAGGAGATCGCCATCATTGGCGGGGAGGAGATATTCCGTGCCGCCCTGGCTTTGGCCGACCGGATCTACCTCACGCGTGTCAGTGCCGCCCCGCTCGGGGATACCCGCTTTGAGGAGCCGGACCCGAAGGCGTGGCGGCAGACGGCAAGCGAGCCCATGCCGCAGGGTCCCAGAGACGAATTCTCGGCGGAATTCATTGTCTTGGACCGGCAGGATTGACGCAGCCGCTCCTGGCGCTGGCGGCCGCCCCACCCCATATTAGCCACCTGCGCACGTTCATTTGCGCGCACCACGAGGACGCCCTATAAGCAACACAGGTGGCGGATTTCCTAGCAGTAGCGAGGTTGCAGCCCATTTTGGCCCGGTCGATTGCCGGGGCAAAGTGCTCAACGCGCAACCAGCATGAAGCAACCAGCGCGACGATGCCGAAAGGTTCACTGAATGCCGTGGAGTAATCAAGGCGGAGGCGGCCGCAGAGGCGGCGGCGGTCCGTGGGGGCAGGGGCCATCCGGTGGGTCGCATCACCAGCCCGATCTCGAGGAGCTGCTCAAGCGGAGCCAGGACAAGCTCAAGCAGGTCATGCCGGGTGGAACCGGCCTTCCCGGCTCCTTCGTCTTTCTGGTCGCCGTGGTGCTGGCGGCGGTGGTTGCCTTCTACGCTTTCACCTTCAAGGTCGGCGCCGATGAGCTCGGTGTCGTCATGCGATTCGGCAAGCCGATCCGCAACGAGCCGCCGGGCCTGCACTTCCGCCTGCCTTACCCGATCGAGGAGGTGCGCCTGCCGAAGGTGACCCAGCAGAACATCATCGAGGTCGGCATGCGCACGGGCCAGGGCCGCGGCTTCACCGGCGTGCGCGATGTGCCCGAGGAGAGCCTGATGCTGACGGGCGACGAGAACATCGTCGACGTGGACTTCGTCGTCTTCTGGCGCATCAAGGACGCGCAGGCCTTCCTTTTCAACATCCAGAACCCCCAGGTCACCGTGAAGGAGGTGGCCGAGAGCGCGATGCGCGAGGTCGTGGGCCAGAACAAGATCCAGCCGATCCTGACCGAGGCTCGGCAAAAGACCGAGCAGGCCGTGCAGGCGCTGATGCAGTCGACGCTGGATCACTATGGCGCGGGCATCCGCGTCGACCAGGTGCAGCTGCAGAAGGTGGATCCGCCGACCCAGGTGATCGACGCGTTCCGCGATGTGCAGGCCGCCCGCGCCGACCAGGAGCGCCTGCAGAACGAGGCGTATGCCTATGCCCGACGCGTGGTGCCGGAGGCGCGCGGCGAGGCCGAGCGCATCCTGCAGGCTGCACGTGCCTACAAGGAGGGGACGGTGGCGGAGGCCACGGGACAGACGGCTCGCTTCCTCAAAGTCTACGACGAATACAAGAAGGCTCCCGACGTGACGCGCAAGCGCATCTATCTGGAGACGATGGAGCGCGTGCTCGGCGGCACCGACAAGATCATTCTCGACAGCAAGAGCGGCCAGGGCGTCGTGCCCTTCCTGCCGCTCGACCAGCTGCAAAAGAAAAAGGAAGGGGCGAACTGATGCTTAGAGCGCTCCTCGCGGCCCTCGTGGTCATTGCCGGCGCCGTCGGCGCCGCCGCCTATTTCGCGCTGTTCATCGTGCACGTGAACGAGCAGGCAATCGTGCTCGAGTTCGGCAAGCCCGTGCGCATCATCAACGAGCCGGGCCTGTTCTGGAAGATTCCCGTGGTGCAGACGGTCGACTATTTCGACAAGCGCATCCTCGATCTCGACACGGCGCAGCAGGAGGTGACGGCCTCTGATCAGAAGCGCCTCGTGGTCGATGCCTTCGCCCGCTATCGCATCATCGACCCGCTGCTGTTCTACCAAACCGTGCGCGACGAGCGCAGCGTACGCTCCAGGCTCGGGCCGATCGTGGAATCTTCGATCCGCCGGGTGCTTGGTGGGGCCACCTTCGAGGACGTGGTGCGGGACAAGCGCGAGGTGCTGATGAAGCACATCGCCCAGCAGGTCAACGAGGAAGGCAAGGAGTTCGGCCTCGAGGTGGTGGACGTCCGTATCAAACGTGCGGACCTGCCCGAGCAGAACTCCAAGAACATCTTCGACCGCATGCGCGCGGAGCGCCAGCGCGAGGCCGCCGAGTTCCGCGCCGAGGGCGCGGCGCAGGGCAATCGCATTCGCGCCGATGCCGACCGCCAGGTGACGATCATCAAGGCCGATGCGTCGCGCGAGGGCGAGCGCACGCGCGGCGAAGGCGATGCCGAACGCAACCGCATCTTCGCCGACGCCTACGGCGGAGAGCGGGCCGACTTCTTCGCCTTCTATCGCTCGATGCAGGCCTACGAGCAGGGCATGCGGCCCGGCGATACGCGCATGTTGCTGGCGCCCGACAGCGAGTTCTTCAGGTACTTCGCCAACCCGTTGGGCGGCGATCCGGCTCCGTCCGGCGGTCAAGCGAAACGATGAACGACCTGATCGTTGCCTTCGGATTGGTGATGGTCTTCGAGGGCCTGCTCTGGGCCGCTGCACCCCAGCTCGGTCTCAAGCTCCTGGCCGCGGCCGCTCAGATGCCGGAGAATACATTGCGGACGGCCGGTGCCGTGGCGATGGCGGCGGGGTTCGTGATCGTATGGCTCACGCGTGGTTGATGCGGCGCCGTTTGACAACACTGGCATCATAGTCACTAGAATCTCGAGTGCAGCGAGCGCTTAGGAGACCCTGGCCATGAGCCGCCCCGTGCAGTGCATGAAGTCCCTGAGGAATCTCTCCCGGGGGAGCGGCGAGGCGCGCTTGACCAGGCTTGCATGGTGGGCAAGCCTCGCGGCAGGGGCGGTCCTTCTCACGCTTGCGCCGGCCGTGTCGCAGACGGTGCGGGGTCCGACCAGTGTTGCCCCGGTCGCCGAGAAGCTGATCGACGCCGTGGTGAACATCTCCACAAGCCAGAACGTCAAGGGGCCCGAGGGCGTGCCGCTTCCGCGTGTGCCCAAGGGGGCTCCCTTCGAGGAATTCTTCGAGGACTTCTTCAACCGCAAGGGCAAGCGGGGCCCGTCGGACCGCAAGGTGTCCTCGCTCGGCTCCGGCTTCGTGGTCGACGGCAAGGAGGGCATCGTCGTCACCAACAATCACGTGATCGAGGGGGCCGACGAGATCATCGTGAACTTTTCCGACGGCTCCAAGCTGAAGGTCGACAAGGTGCTCGGCAAGGACACCAAGACCGACCTTGCCGTGCTCAAGGTGACGCCGAAGCGTACGCTCGCCTCCGTGCAGTTCGGTTCCTCCAACAGGCTGCGCGTCGGCGACTGGGTGATGGCCATCGGCAACCCGTTCGGCCTCGGAGGTTCGGTGACGGTCGGGATCATCTCGGCCAAGCAGCGCGACATCAATTCCGGGCCCTACGACGACTACCTGCAGACCGATGCCGCCATCAACAAGGGTAACTCCGGCGGACCGCTGTTCAACATGGACGGCGAGGTCATCGGCGTGAACACGGCCATCATCTCGCCCACCGGCGGCTCGATCGGCATCGGCTTTGCCGTTCCATCCGATACCGCGGTGGTCGTCGTGGATCAGCTGCGCCAGTTCGGCGAGACGCGGCGCGGCTGGCTCGGCGTGAAGATCCAGACCATCACCGAGGACATGGTGGAGGCCTATGGCCTGAAGGAGAACACCGGTGCGCTGGTCGGAGGCGTTACGGCCGACAGCCCCGCCGCCAAGGCCGGCATCCAGGACGGCGACATCATCCTGAAGTTCGACGGCAAGGACGTAACGTCGATGCGCGGCCTGCCGCGGCTCGTTGCCCAGACACCGATCGGGAAGGATGTGGAGGTCGAGCTTCTGCGCAAGGGGCAGCGCACGACACTGACGGTGGCCATCGGCCGCCTGTTGGAGGAGGGCGAATCCGCCAAGGCGACAAAAGAAGTGCCCAGGAACAGGAACAGGGGCAAAGGCAAGGAGCGCGACAAGAACGACAAGGGGGACAAGGACGGCGGGAAATCGACGCCCTCGCGCTCGTCTCTGATCGGCCTGGGGCTAGCCCCCCTCAACGATGAGTTGCGCACCCAGCACAACATCGGCAAGGACGTCAAAGGCGTGATTGTGCTTGAGGTGGACCCCGCAAGCCCGGCAGCCGAGAAGGGCATCAAGATCGGTGACGTGATCGTGGAGGTAGCGCAGGACGCCGTGACGACGCTGGACGATGTGGTCAAGGGCGTGGACAAGGTGAAGAATGCCGGGCGCAAGGCGGTGCTCCTGCGAGTGGAGGACGGCAAGGGCGGCCTGCGGTTCGTCGCCGTGCCCGTGCAGTGAGCGCCGGTGCGCAGGGACACATCGCCATGAACGGCGGTGTCGCGAGGGTTGGACAATAGAGCGGGGCCCGCGCTGCGGCGCGGGGTTGGTTGCGCCATGAAGCCGAGACGTCGCAGGGCCGGGCCTTGCGCAGCATGCATCGGGAGGTAATGTGCCCGAGCGTCATAGCCTTTTCGATACCATCACGGATACCATCGCGCCCGTCCACAAGGACGGCTACAAGTTCGTGGCCATAGGCGCGGGCATCTCCCTCCTGCTGTTCCTTTTGTGGCCTCCTCTGGCTTGGCTTGCCGTGCTGGTGACCGCGTGGATCGTCTACTTCTTCCGCGATCCCGTCCGCGTGACGCCTCTGCGCGAAGGCCTCGTGGTCTCGCCGGCAGACGGGCGTGTGTGCGCCATCGAATTGGTGCGTCCGCCGCCTGAGCTCGGGCTCGGCGACGCGCAGCGGCTCAGGGTGTCCATCTTCCTGTCCGTCTTCGATGTCCACATCAACCGCTCGCCCGTGGCGGGACGCATCATGCGCTCGATCTACGTTCCCGGCAGTTTCCTGAATGCCGCCTCCGACAAGGCCAGTGAGGAGAACGAGCGGCGCAGCATCGTCATCGATACGGGCCAGGACGGCGAGATCGCCATCGTGCAGATCGCCGGCCTGATTGCCCGGCGCATCGTCACGTTCGTGGAGGAGGGGGTCAGCGTCGGCGTGGGCGAGCGCGTGGGTCTCATCCGCTTCGGATCGCGCGTCGACCTGTTCCTGCCGCCTGGACGCGGCACGCTCGTCGCCGTCGGTCAGCGTGCCGTGGGCGGCGAGACCGTCATGGCCGACTTGCGGTCGGCCGAGCAGGAGCGCGAGGCCCGCGCCCAGTAGGGGACCGAGCAAGGATCGAGGTCAGAGGTTTGCCATGGACCCGCTGCTGCCGAGACTGGAGGACGAAGCGCGCCGCCGCCGACGCCGGGTGCTTTTCCGGCACAACAAGATCCCTGTGCGGATGCTGGTGCCGAACTTCTTCACCTTGCTCAGCCTTTGCGCTGGGCTGACAGCCATCCGCATGACAATCGAGAGCCGTTACGAGCTGGCCATCGCCCTCGTCGTCGTGGCAGCGCTGCTCGATGGTGTCGACGGTCGTTTGGCGCGGGCGCTGAAGGCGCAGTCCAAGTTCGGCGCCGAGCTCGATAGCCTGGCCGATTTCGTCAATTTCGGGGTCGCTCCCGCGGTGATCGTGTTCGTCTGGGGGCTGGGGGGCCTGCCCCGCGGCTTCGGCTGGATCGTCGCCCTGCTCTTTGCGCTTGCCACGGGGCTCCGGCTCGCCCGCTTCAACACCATGATCGAGGTGGAGAAGCCGAAGTGGCAGGCGGACTACTTCACCGGCATGCCGGCGCCGTTCGGTGCCATCACCGTATTGCTGCCGCTCTACCTTGATGGCCTGGGGCTCGACGTGCGCAGCTGGCCTTGGCTCATCGCCGCCTACACCGCGGCCATGGCGGCGCTGCTGGTGTCGACCATCCCCACCTACTCGGGCAAGCTCATGGGCGAGCGCATCGCGCGCGAGTTCGTGCTGCCGATCTTCGTCGGCGCAGCCGCCATGGTCGCTCTGTTGGTCACCTACCCCTATGGGACCCTGACGCTGGTGACGGTGCTCTATCTGGCCGCCATCCCCATCAGCTATCGCCGCTTCCAGCAGAAGCTGCAGGAGTCCGCGCCGAAGCCCGAGACGGCCGACGACGCGCCGATGGCTCCCGGGCCGGACGTTGGCGAAATGCCGGCTGGAGAGACCAAGCATTGAGGCGGTAGCGATGCCACTCCCGCCTGCATCACGCAGCGGGTTTGCGCACGTGGCCCAGCCGGTCCTGCAGCGTCATCCACCCATAGACGGCCGGCAGGAACCAGGGCGTGCCGTTGTAGAGTGGGATTGCCGGTGGCGGCCGGAGGTCGAGCGCCGACTCCCCCCGCGGATCTCCCAGTATCTGCCATGCGGCCTTCTGTCCGGCCCAGCGAGCCCACACCACGCCCGATCCACAGTAGCCCACCGCATAGCGCATGCCGTCGCGCGAGAAGATGCGTGGGATCATGTCGCGGCTCATGGCGACATGCCCATACCAGCTGTGCGTGAGGTCGACGCCCTCGAGCACCGGGAAGATGTCGGCGAGCGCGCGCTTCAGGCTTTTGGTCGGCCAGTCCGGCTCGCCGGCGATGGTGCCGTCGCGGCCGCCGAACAGGATGCACGTGCCGTCCGGGGAGGGGCGGTAGTAGTAGTGCAGCTTGCGCGTCTCGGCGACCATCACGCCCTTGGGCATGAGCTCGGCCATCAGGTTGTTCGATAGCGCCACGGTGGCGATCATGCGGCTGCGCACCGGCACCAGTCGGCGGCGCAGCCAGGGGTCCACGCCATCCGCATAGCCATTGGTGCCCATCACAAGGTGATCGGCTTGCACCTTGCCGCGCGCCGTCTCCACTTCGTAGCCGCTGTTCCTCGGAGCGAAGCCCAGCACCGCCGTTTCCCCGTGCGCCACGACACCGGCCTTGCACGCCAGCTCGAGCATGCCGCGATGGAATTTGGCCGGGTGCAGCCCGGCAATGTCGTTGCGCACGAGGCCGCCATAATAGAACTCGGTGCCGAGGATGCTCCGCTGCTCGGACCGAGGTACGGCGTGTGTGTCGATGCCCAGGCTCTTGCGCAGCAGATCGGCTTCGCGCGCCAGGCCCTCGTACTCCGCGGGTTTGCCTGCTCCCGTGAAGCGCCCGGTCATCTTGTAGTCGCAGTCGATCGCCTCATCGGTGATGAAGCGGGCGAGGTCCTCGCGAGCCGCCTTGGCCTCCGTCTGCAGCGCGTCTGCGCGGGCTCGGCCGAACTTGGCGACCATCCGGCGATAGCTCGGGCGCAGGTTGCCGCTGGCGATGCCGCCGTTACGCGTCGAGGCACCCTCGCCGGGACGCTGCCGGTCGAAGATTTGCACGCTGCGCCCGGCCCGAGCGAGCGTGAGCGCCGCGCTCAAGCCCGTGTAGCCGGCGCCGACGATGACGACGTCCGATCTGGCCTGCACGTCCGCCCTGGGCAGGCTGGCCGGCGGCGCGTGCTCCCACCAGTATGGCGTGGATACTGTCATGGCGTCCCCTGGCTTCCCCGTAGCGGCGTTGCCGCGAGGATAGCGCCCCTCGGCCCGGTTCGGAAACAGCTGCACCGGGGGCGACGGCCGCCCCCGGTGCAGGTATGCCGAGCACGGCTCGCGTGCGTCAGTTCGTCAGCCGCAGCGTGGCGATCTTGAGGGCGATATCGCGGAACGCTGCCTGCAGCGCCACCTCCGATGTCGCATCGTAATAGTGGCTGGCGTCGGTGGCGCAGTTGGTCAGGAACGTCTTCGACGCACTGTTCACCTGGAAGCCGACCGTGAACACCTCGATCTTGGCGTCCTTGATCTTCGTGCACAGGCTTTCCGCCTGGGCAAGAGCCTTGCCGTTCTCCGAGTTGCAGTTGATGTCGGGGCTTTGATTGGAGTTCTTCGCCTCGACGCCCTTGCAGTAGTTGATGTTGTACTCGCCGTCCGTCATCAGCACGGCGATCTTGCGAAGCTTGGGAAAGCCCTTGGCGTTGGTCGTCGTGAGATCGCTGTAGGGGGCTGCGGCGCTCGAGGTCGGGAAGGCCTGCTGCAGCACGGAGTTCCAGTTAGGCGACAGCAGATACCAGGCCCAAGCCGTGCCGAGATGCCCGGCCGTGGAACCGGCAGTCGTGAACTTGTCGACATGCTCCTTGAGCGCGGTCTTGTCTTTCGTCAGGGGCATGATGCGATTGACCGCCGCGTCTCTGTGGTTGCCCACCGGGCACGACGTATCGGTATTGGTGCCGAAATAGCCCTTGCCGACGTAGCTCGTGGTGTCAGCCGGGGCCGCATCCGTGTAGGCGTTGGTGCCGATCCGCTCGGTCACGCACTTGGAGGAGATCTGCCAGGTATTCGTGCCGCTGCCGCCGGACTTGGTGTACTTGATCCAGCGCTTCGTCGGCTGGTTGGATGTATCATTGAGCGTGCCGCTGGAGGTGAACGTTTGCGGGTTGGAGGAATTGTTCTCGGTCACCGTTCCGCGCACCAGAGGAGCGAGCGTGCTGCCGACATTGACTGCCTCCGCGAACGGCGCCAAGGCGACGCGCGAGTAGTACTGGCTCTGGTCGTCCGAGACGACGATGTCGATGAGGTCCTTGGCGGCAGTCTTGGCGGCCGTGATTTTCGTGCACGGGTCACACATGGACCCAGTGACGTCCATCATCAGCGAAATCTCGACATTGCTGCCGCCGGAGTTCTGGCCGAGGCAGGCTTCGCTCGGGCAGAGTGCGGCCGTGGCCGTGCTGATCAGCCGGATGCATCTGTGACCGTTGCCCAGGCAGTTGGCCGGCGCCCCGTCAGTGGAGTCTTGCGGGAAGAGCGAGTTGAGAACGGCGAGGAAGGGAGTTCTGACCCAGGACGTCGCCGTAACCGTGAATGCGGTGTTTCCTGCGTTGGGGGAGAACTGCAGGGTGGCGATGACGACATCCTTCGGCTTGGCCTGGTTGAAGTAGGCCGAGGCGGCGGCAGACGCCTTGTTGACGATATCGGTCTTGTTCACCTGCGCCACGCGGCCCGCGGCCAGGGCGGCTGCGTCCAGGGCCGACTGCGTCTGCGAGCGAACGTTGTAAACGCGCCCGAAGTCGACCGCCAAGCCGATGCTGACTGCCAAGGGGATGACAAGCAGGCCGAACAGCATGGCGACGTTGCCGGACTGGTCGCGGCGCAGCCGCCGGAGCAGCGCGAGCACCTCGAGCCTGTACGCAGACATGTTATCCCCTCCACAATAATTCGGGTAGGGTCGCAAGATAATCCGGGCAGTATTGCCGGTTTGTAAAGATGATGAGAAGTTGATGCGAATTTTTGTTTCCAATAAGAATTGTATTTTATTTGAATTATTCTCAAATTGCAGTGCTCCGATTGACGATTGCGAAACCAAAGCAAGACGACCTTGGGGAGCCGCCACCAGGTCGTCGCGGACAGGGCTTGGGATGCCCGTATTCCAGGAACAGGCGTGGCCCGACCGGAGGGGCGTGCCGGGGCGGCAGGGGAAGAAGGCGGATGCTGGCGGCCGGTGGCCGCGGCGGCGTTGAATGCGCGGCGCCGAGGCGGGTCCCCGCCTGCGCGCCTACGGACCGGCCGTTACTTCCAACGGATCTCGAAGGGCGAGAGCAGCACCTTGGCGTCCGCGGGTGACCGGGACATCCTGTCATCGCCGCTGTAGAACACGTCGGCGGCGACGCCGGCGAGACCGACATCCCCTTTGGCACGATAGGTGAGATCGCCCTTGTCGACCACAAGGGCGCCGTCGACCCAGATGCGGACGATGCCGTTGTCGTGCCCCGGCTCGTTGAGCACCACCTCCTGCTCGAGCTTGGCCCATCGGCCGCGGGGAAGCTGGATGCCCCCGCTTTCGGCAGCCTGCTTGCTCTCTTTTCCGGCAAGCCTCGCGAGACTGGTGGCGCCGATATCGCCGGTGCGGCGCCAGGCCGCCTGCACCAGGAACCGATCGCCGGAATTGTCGGTCTGGCCGATGATGCCGGGAAGCGCGCCGCCCGAGCCGAAATTGAAGTCGGCCGGAAGGAGAACGCTGTAACTGAGGCAGACCGCCGGCTGCTTGCGCAGCGAGCGCGGTTGCCAGGGGAAGCTGACGCCGCCCTTCTCCACGGCTCCGGTATTCGGCGCCGATGAGCCCTTGGGGAGCGCTATGCTCATGCCGACAGGAGCGGGTCCATCGGTGAGGCGAACGATGCGCAGATTGTCGACGATGGCAGCCGCCGCGCTTCCTACGCGTGCCTGGATGTCGGTGGCCGTCACCATGACGCCGTCACGCTCGAGTGGAAACGCCATGCTGGTTCCGTAACGCCCGCTGCACGCTGCGAGCGACGACGGAATCAGAATCGAGCGCAGCACGGCCACAACCGCAGCCACGGCCACCAGGATGGCTGCCGCATTGAAGAGCAACAGCCGTGCCGAAGGGATTCTCATGTCGAACTCCGTCGCTGGCGGAATGGCCGCCGGACAGCCAGTAGCAAGTTTCCTGCTTGGAGTTAAAGCATCGGTAAACAAAACTGCGGCGTCGAAGCTTTCCTCGACGCAGGGATGTCCGTGAAGCTCCGGCTTGGCGGGCCACCCCTGCGACAGTGCGGACAATTTGGTCGCGTTAGTGGAATATTTGACATGACTGCACGAACGCCTGTTCGGTGGCCGATTTTAACCTAGGCCTAATCCAACACCGGTAGGCTTCCCGAAGTTCAGCCGCACGGGGCTAGTGCCTCCTGGGTGAACTTATGCGCTAGCCATCGAGTAAGTGTTGGGAGAGTTGTCATGCAGAACCATGTCATGCGTTTCGTGAAGGACGAGTCGGGCGCGACCGCCATCGAGTACGGCCTCATTGCGGCTCTGATCGCCGTCGGCATCATCACCGCTGCCCGCCTGCTGGGCTCGCAGATCAGCGCGACCTTCAACACGGTTCGCACCACGATGGAATCCGCGTAAGCGGCTTGCCGCTTGCGACAGGAGGCCGCCGGACCCTGCCGGCGGCCTCCTGCTTTTTTGGGCATCTGCTTTGCGGATTCCGGATCGCGGATTGCCGGCACGCGGAGTGGCGACCGTCAGGCGCCGGCCACGTCGCGACGGAGCCGTCGCAGGCTCTCCCGTGTCTGGCCGACCTGACCGGTCCGCAGCTTCCATTTGGTCTGACGGACCCCCGCCTTGCATTGGGCAAGGAAGGTGTTGAAGCGCGCGTCCAGCATGCCGCGGCGGTCGGCGAGCTGCGCCATGAGGAAGTCTGGGGTGAAGTTGGGCTCGACGATCAGCGCCCCGCTCTCGACGGCCGCAATATCCCAGCCGATCAGCCGCACCTCGCGGAGGGCGGAGGCCGCATCCAGAGCCAGGCGGAAGATTTCGCGCCAGTTCGGCACCTCGATGCCGAGGAGCTCGGCTTCGGTATCGGGGTGGTGGGTAACCTCCTCCAGTCCCAGGCCGCTGCCACGCACCACGCGCACGACGCGGCCGCAGGTCAGGTCGAGCGTGGCGAGCAGGTTGCCCGGGCGCCAGAAATTGTCGGCAACGTTGGCGCCGGCTGGAATCTTCCAGAGTGCGCGCAGCACCTCGGGGCCGGCATCCGAGAGGATTGTGATGACACGCACCGTCGCGAGGCGATCGCCGGCGATCGCGCGCACGTCGTCATGCGGGGCGATGCGCCGCTGGAAGATGTAGCCGCCCCTGTAGTGCCTGGCGACGGCGGCGACAAAGCTGCCGACAGGGACCATGCGATCCGGGGCGCAAACCAGGCTGTCGGTCTCCACCTCATAGGCGTCGAGGCCGATCGAGCCGAGGCTGCGCCGCGAGTCTGCGGGTTTGCCGAAAAGCGGATACTCGCGGCAGGCACGCAGGAACGCGCCCAGCGCGTCGACATCGCGAAAGACCGGCGCGTTGCGCATGCAAAGTGCGTCCGAATAGAGCGCCAGGGTCGGAATGACGGGGAAACCGTAGCCGCCGAGCAGGGTGGTGACCGCCAGCTTGTTGCGCATCAGCCCCCACCACTCGCTGTTGCTGTTGGCGGTCATCCAGATGCGGCGCTCGGCTTCGAGACCGACGAACTCGGAGGGATCGGCGCCCTTGAGCCAGGTATCGTCGAACAGGCGCAGGCCCACGTATTCCTCGTAGGAGAGCCGACCCGGGCCGAAGGAGGCCTTGGCGAGATCGAGCAGGAGGCGCTGGTAGGTCTTGCCGTACTTCGCGGCAATGGTGCGCAGTGTGGCGGCGAGATCCAGGGCGGGCGCGGCGACGTCGATATCGAAAACGGCCGTCACGGGCTCGCGGTCGGTCTGCGCGCTGGGCGCCTGAGGAAGGGCCGCTGCTGACATCTGGGCTTCCCGGCCGTTGGTCGTTGGATTGTGGAACCGTGGGGCACCATCAGTGAAAAGTTCAAACTTTGCATGAAGCGCGCATTGGCCGCGTCTTACGAAGGGAGGTTCGCGGGAGGTGTGACACGCGTGCTGGCGCAGCCACGACCCGCGGTGCCCGCGAGCACCAGCTTGAACCTGGCCGTCACGGTCGCGCTTGCTCTGCCATTAGCTCGCCATCTGAGCGTGTGATAGGCTGACCGCAGAGGAGCAGCAGTCTGCGAGCGGAGCTCGGCGCCCCACGGTGCGAGCGCAGGCGGCGCCCTCATAGTCATCGCCGGTTCAGGTAGCCGATGCTAGGGGCTGTCTGCGCGCCGGGCGGCGGGGCACCCCTTTGAGTTCCCGAAAGGAGCAACCCCAATGAGAGTGGCCGGTCTGCTTACAGCCGCGACGGCTGTTGCTGCTGCGCTGACAGTGTTCGATGCATCGCCCGTCGAGGCAGCCCCCCGTCAGGGTTTCTCGGCGCGCAAGGCGCCGCCTGTTCGCAGGGCTCAGCCCCGCGTCGCGCCGAGGGCGCCGAAGGTGCTCAAGGCGACACCAAAGGTCACCAAGACGCCGAAGGTGCTCAAGGCGACACCAAAGGTCACCAAGACGCCGAAGGTCCTCAAAACGACGCCAAAACTCACCACCAAGGTGCCGAAGACCCTCAAGGCGACGCCGCAGATCACCAAGACGCCGCTGACGAAGGGATCGCCGTCCGCCTTCATGAAGAAGGTCCCGCCGCGGCCCCTCAACTTGAAGACCCTGCCCCTGCACAAGGCCGCCGCAGGCAACAAGCTGATGGCTGGAAAGCTTGCGGTGCCCAAGAACATCAAGCCGAAGCTGAGCCTAGCTATCCCCCCCAAGCCGATATTTCATAAGAAGTTCAGCCCGTTCATCCAGCGGCACTGGAAGCACGCATTCTTCTGGGTGGCCGTGGCCGGCATCGGCTACCTGACGGTTCCGTCGCTCTACTACGACACCTTCTACACCTGCGTGAACGGCGACGATCCGATCTACGACGACTGCATCGACATCCTGTCGTATGCGGCGCTCGAGGAAGAGGAAGTCGTCCGGGTCAGCATGCCGGCCGGCGCAACGTACAAATACAGGGCGAAGTCTCCCATAGCCGCCAAGCCGCAGGATTGTCCGTCCTGCCGCTGGGACCGTTTCGTGGAGCGCAAGTGGAACCAGAGCTTCTCGTGGGTGAAGATCCCCGAAATCGGCAACGTCACGGTTCCCGACGGCCATTACGACCGCTTCTACGGCTTCGCCGGCGCCAATCCTCCCAACTACCCGCAAGCCTGCCAGGTGCTGCAGGAGGCGGCCTCCACCAAGGAGGAAGGGGAGGTCGTCCGCATGAGCATGCCGGCTGGCACCGACTACCGCTTCGAGGCAGGAGGGGCGCCGACCAGCGCGTGCAAATCGTGCACCATGGAGCCCTTCGTCGACCGCAAGTGGAATCGCGAGTTCGTATGGGTGCAAGTGCCCGAGGCCGGCAACGTCACGGTGCCTGAGGACTACTACGACCGCTTCTATAGCTATGCGAGCGCGGAACCCCCGAACTATGGTGCGGCCTGCAGGGTCCTGGTCGAGGCGGCCGCGGCCGATACGGTGATGACGACGGCGCTCGATAACCGGCGCGGGCTCGAGCAGTGACGGGATGATCGTCGGCGACGGCAGCGAGCGTGGCGTTCGCTGCCGCTAGGCGTCCTTGCCATCGGGCGGCTTGATCACGGCCTGCGGCACATCGTAGGCCTCAAGCGAGGCCCAGTGGCGCTTGACGTCGGCCGCAAATAGCGCGCGCGTGATGCCGTGCACAAGTTTTCCTACGGCCGTCGTCATGGCGTTGATGGATGAGCCGGACGGGCCGAAGCTCATGGTCGCGCCGATGGCGAAGAGGTGCAGATTGTTGATCCATGGCGTGCGCCCCGGCACTTTCTCCGTGAACGAGTAATCCGGCGCGAGGTAGGGGTAGCGCGCCAGCCGCTCGTCGCGCTCGGCCTCGGGCGGCGTATACCGGTCGGCCCAGGTGGCAATGTTGTCGGCACACGCGGCAAGCTCCGGCCGCAGGGTGCAGTCCACGTCGATGCCGGTGCCGCAGATCAGGAAGTCTGCCGTGAACGGCCCCCGGCTGGTCTCGACCTCGGCGCGGGCGCCGACGACGCGCGCCGAGAGCCATGCCGCACCCGTATGCATGGTGAAGTTGGGATGGCAGGCGCAACGGTCATACGTCTCTTGCGGAAAGCCCTCACGTAGCCCCAGAACTCTCGCCATGAAACGCCAGCGCCAGGCGTCGTCGAGGTCCGACAGGTGCCGCAGGAAGCCTGCGAACGTGACCCAGCGGTAGGGCTGGATCACCTGCGCTGCCGGGCGGCGGCAGAAGAGGTGGACCTGCGAAGCCCCATGCTCCAGCGCGACCGCGGCGTTGTCGAGGGCGGAAGCCCCGGCGCCAAGCACGCCCACCACCTTCCCGCGCAGGGCGGCAAAGTCGATGTCGTCGGCAGCGTGGGCACGCAGGCCGGGCGGCAGCCGTTCGACAAACCCGGGCATCCACCAGCCTCCGGTGCCTTCCTGGCCGGTTGCCAGCACCACTTTGCGCGCATGCAGGGTCCCGCGGGCTCCCCCGGGCGTCGCCAGCGTGACGGCGAGGAGGGTCTCTCCCGCAGGGGCGATGGCCACGACCTCGGTGTCGTTGCGCACCGGCACACCCGATACACTGCGCACCCAAAGGAGATATTCGGCCCACAGCTCCTTGGGGATGAGGGTCAGCCGGTCCCAGCTCTCCGGGCCGAAGCGGGCCTCGTGCCAGGCGCGATACGTGAGGCTCGGCACGTCGAGGTCGGGACCCGTGTAGTCCTTGGGGCTGCGCAGAGTGCGCATGCGGGCGTAGGTGAGCCATGGCCCTTCCCGGCCCTCTGCGGCCTTGTCGACCACCAGGATGTTGGTGACCTGCGCGCGCAGCAGCGCGAAGGCCACGGCGGCGCCGCCCTGGCCGGCGCCGACGATCAGCACGTCGAGCGCCGTCGAACCGTCGGGTGCCGGCTTCGGCTCGAGCCATTGCGCGCGCGGATGTGCGATGACCTCCAGGTCGCGCCGGGCGCGGGCGGTCAGAGCCTCCAAGTCCTCCTGCCCCATACGGACGGATCCATGTTCGGGCAGTTTCGGCCCGCGTTGCCCCCGACGGACACGGCCTCGAGTTCAGCCGCCCGGCTCCGGCGACAGCCTAGCGCAGCCGCCCAGCCGGCGTCCGCCCCAAACTGCGCGATGCGGGGAATGGGGCCTGGCTCAGGTCGACAGCGGCCCGCGTGGTGCTACTGCCGCAGGCGTGAGCGCCGTCGCCAGCAGGAATTCCAGCAAATCTCCGCCCACAAATTTGTGGCCGGGAATGCCGGCGGCAGCGGCTGCGGCAATGTCGCTGTCCCGGTCGCCGACCAAAAAGCTGCGGCTCCAGTCGATCGGCCATTGCTGCCCGGCGCGCAGCAGCATGCCGGGCCCGGGCTTCCTGCAGTCGCACTGGCGCCGGTAGGGTGCCAGCTTGCCTTCAGGATGGTGTGGGCAGTGGTAGAAGGCATTGACGTGCGCGCCGCCGAGCGCGAGTTCCTTGCTCACCCACGCGTGCAGGGTGTGGATCGCGGCTTCCTCGTAGTAGCCGTGGGCGACCCCCGCCTGGTTGGTGACGACAAACACGTAGTAGCCGGCTTTATTGAGGTAGCGCACGGTTTCGCGGGCACCCGTGATCCACTCGAACCGGTCCGACGTGTGCACGTAGCCCGTGTCGTGGTTGAGCACGCCGTCGCGATCGAGAAATGCCGCCGGCCGGTTTCGCATGCGTCGATCCCGTGAAACATTTCAGCGTGATCACACTGGTAGCAACCGAACCGGCGCATGTCAGCTGCGAGGAAACTGCAACAGACGCGCAAAAAACCGCGATCTGACGCGGGTTGGCAGAAAGCATATGCGGTGGGAGCGGTCGAAATCGCGCGGAATTTGTGCCACAAAACCAGCGTTAGCTCTGTGGATCAGGATCACTCGCCGGACGTTTGCAAACTCCAGTCATGCAGTCGGGGACGAGTCATGCAGTATGTGTGCGATGCACCGCCGAAAACCTGGTTCCGGATCGAGACGGCGGGCGAAGCCGCCCTCGAGTCGCGAGCCATGGACCATGCGGTGGAGAAGTATTTCTGCCAGGCCCATGAGCACGCGGCCAGCACCTTCGTGCCGCCGAAGTCGGCGCACTACATCGAGCAGAACATCGGCCTGAAGGCGCACGTACAGAAGGCGATGCCGCGATTCTTGACGCTGCGCGACAACGAGGGCGGGGCGCTCGTGACCGCGATGCTCCCGCCCGAGGGCGAAGATGAGCGCAGTTTCAAGCCGATCATTGTCGGGCCGGGTAACAGCGACCCCTACCCCGAGCACGGGGATGCGATCCGGATGCTGGGCGAGCACTTCGGCTTCACCCTCGATCCGGTGCGCTGCTATCCCTATCGGCGCGGGTGACGGTGCCATCGCTCGCGCCGCTGCCGCGGCCCTGGGCCCTGTCCGGCAGATCGGAACCTGCTCTAGGGCATCGGCCGTTGCCTCGCGGCGGGGATGGCCCACTTGCGCAAAGCGTCGCGCGTCTCATCGTCCATCGGAAAGAAGCTCTCGATGCGAAGCTCCTGGAGCGTGATGTCCTGTGGCGTGCCGAGCGTTGCGATGGTCGTGAACAGCCGTAGCTTCGTTCTGCCCTTCTGAAAGTGCATCGGCAGCACAGGCCCATCGGCGGCCTGGGGGACGGCGCGTGCCATCGCCGATCGGACCCCATTGTAGGCCAGCAGCCGCTCCAGCAGGGCGGCAGTCTCGGCCGTGGCGGCGGCGTCAGCCTCGACGCTGCGCACGAAGTATCGCACAACCTCCGCCCAATTGGTGAGGTGGGGCCTCAGCACGTCGGGGGCCACCAGGGCATCGGCGAGGTTGATCGCGGTGCCGGGCTTCACCGGGCCGACGAGGAACTCGACCAGGGCGACCGCCCCCTTGTTCGCCTGAAGCAGATTCCAGCGGCGGTCGACGACCACGGCGGGAAACGGTTCCTGCTGGGCGAGGATGTAGTCGAGCGCGCTGCGGACCGGAGCCAGCGCCTGGGCGCCCAGATCGCTTTCTGTCCAAACAGGCGCATATCCGGCTGCAAGCAGCAACTCGTTGGCTTGCCGCAACGGAACGTCGAGCGCTGCGGCGAGGCGAAGCACCATCTCGCGGCTGGGCTTCGTGCGGCCAAGCTCCAGGAAACTGACGTGGCGCTGCGAGCAAGCGGCCACCATCGCCAGCTGCAGCTGCGAGAGGCCCCGCCTCCTGCGCCACCAAACGAGGCGCGTCGGGAACGCCGCCGATGGCTTCATGACTACCTGCCATGTAGTTGCTTGTCGGCATGTGATGCCGATAGTGCATAGACCGCCGCGCCGCTGCAACCGCAGCGCCCTGCCGCGGCGACCGGGCAAGGGAGCCGGACGATGAAAGTGGCATTCGCCGGATCGTTCGCTGCTCGGATCGCGGAGCCCGTGCGCGCGCGCCTTTCGATCCCGTGCGACGTCATCGCGGACGACGAGGCGGGCATCGTCGCGCGGTTGGCCGATGTCGACGTGCTGGTCTCGATGGGGTTCTCTCGCCGCATGGCGGAGGCGGCGCGGCGGCTTCGTCTGGTGCAGGTGCCGGGGGCGGGTCTCGATCGCATCGATCGCAGTGTCTTGCCACCCGGAACGCGGCTGGCGAACGCCTACGGACACGAGGTAGGCATCGCGGAGTACATCATCGGCGCGATGATCGCGATGGCACGATCGTTGAGCCGTCTCGATGCCGAACTGCGCAAGGGCAATTGGGAAAGCCAGTGGGCCGCCGGTACACCTGCGCCGCCGCTCTGGCCGGAGCTGGCAGGGAGCACTCTCGGCATTCTGGGTTTCGGCCGTATCGGACAGGCACTCGCCCGCCGCGCCAGCGCCTTCGACATGCAGGTGTGCGCCATCCGGCAGCATGCGCAAGCCGGCGTGCCCGAGGACCTCTCCTTCCTCGGCGGGCCGGAGCGGATTGACGAGGTCGTGGCCCAAGCCGACTATCTCGCCATCACGCTTTCGCTGTCGTCGGCGACACGCAATCTCATCGACGAGCGCCGCTTGCGCTTGATGAAGTCGACTGCCATCCTGATCAACGTGGCGCGAGCCGAGATCATCGACGAGACCGCCCTATACCGGGCGCTGGCAGGCGGGCAAATCGCGGGTGCGGCGCTCGACGTCTGGTATCGCTATCCGGCGACGCCCGGTCCGGCGCTGCCGGCAGCGCAGCCCTTCCACGAGCTCGCCAACGTGATCATGACGCCGCACGTGTCCGGCTGGACGCAAGGCATGCTGGCCGCCCGGTCGAAGCTGATTGCCGAGAACATCGAGCGGACCGCGGCAGGAGAGCTGCCGCTCAACGTGATCGACCCGGTGTCGTGAGCGGACCAATGGCGGCATCTCATCGCCGGTCGTCGCGCCTGCCGTTCTACTATGGCTGGCTGATCGTGGGCATCGCCTTCGTGACGATGGCTGTCGGCGTCAGCGCCCGCACGGCGTACTCGCTGCTGTTGCCGCCCCTTGTGGACGAGTTCGGATGGGATCGCGGCCTCGCCGCCGGGGCGTTCTCGCTGGGCTTCCTGATCTCGGCGCTGCTGAACCCGATCGTTGGCCGCCTGATGGATCGCTACGGCCCCCGGCTGGTGATCGAGAGCGGCGTCGTGCTGATGGCCTCGATGCGGCTGGAGCCGTTTCAGGCTGTGAAGGGTTCGGGTTTGGAAACGCGTGACGGCATGGCTAGTCGGCGGAGAGCACATTGAAACGAGCCAGAAACTGCGCCTGGGCCAGCGTGCTCGGCATCGGATCGAGGCGTTCCAAGCGTTTCCGCAGGTCGGCCGGCACGCCGCGCGGCACGCCGAAATAGCGGTTGGCCTCCGGCTCGCTGAAGCCTGCCAGCTGCGTCGCCTCGTAGAAGGCGGCGACGCGGTCCGCGGCCTTGATCGCCATGGCGATGCGGTCAGGCAGGGACGGCGGCAGGCCGAAACGGCGGTGGACGGCCTCGAGAAGCCTGATCTCGAAGGCCTTGTAGTTGAGACCCACGGCCGCCTTGAAGGGGCTGATGAGGTCGCCGACGACGTATTCGGGGGCATCGTGCAGCAGCGCGGCAAGCTGCCAGCGGCGCGTCAGGTCGGGCTGCATGGCCGTGGCGATCTCCTCCACCAGCAGAGCGTGCTGGGCAACGGAGAAGGCGTGGTCGCCCAGCGTCTGGCCGTTCCAGCGAGCGACGCGGGCAAGACCGTGCGCGATGTCCTCGATCTCGATGTCCTTGGGTGCGGGATCGAGCAGGTCCAGCCGGCGGCCCGACAGCATGCGCTGCCAGGCACGCGGGGCGCGGGCGGACGCATCGACTCGGGAAGCGGCCTTGTCGGTCATGCCCGCCTCCGCTCCGCCGGGACTGCAAAGCGCCGCTGCAGCTCGGCGCAGGGCGCGTGGCGATGGCAGCTTGTCAGGTGGTCGTTGACCATGCCTGTCGACTGCATGAAGGCATAGACCGTCGTCGGGCCGACGAAGCGGAACCCTTCCGCCTTCAGAGCCTTGGAGATGGCCTTGGAGGCGGGCGTCTCGGCCGGCACGGTCGTGGAGGTGTGGTGCTCATTGATCTGCGGCCGGCCGTCGAGAAATCCCCACAGGAAGGCAGAGAGCCGCGTGCGTTTCTCGAGGGTCAGCAGTGCGCGGGCATTGTCGATCGTCGCCTCGACCTTGAGCCGGTTGCGCACGATTCCGGGGTCGGCCATCAGTCGCGCGATGTCCTTGGCGCCGTAGCGGGCGATGCGTTCGGCGTCGAAGCGATGAAAGGCGCGGCGGAAGTTCTCGCGCTTCCTCAGGATCGTGATCCATGACAGCCCGGCCTGGAAGCCCTCCAGCACCAGCTTCTCAAACATCGCCCGGTCGTTAGCGTGTGGCACGCCCCACTCCTCGTCGTGGTAGCGCGCATAGAGGGGATCGGCGATGCCGGCCCAGGGGCAGCGCGTGACCTCCTTTGCGGTCATGGCGCGCTCGCGGATGCGGCGGGCGCCAGCTCGAACGCCGCCCACGACGGCTTGCGCAGCGCTATCGTCACGCCGCCCGCGCGCAGCGGCTCGCCCCTGGCCTCGGCTTCGGCGGCGCGGTCGAGACGCAGAAGTGCCAGCGCCTGCCGGCCCGAAACCGAGCCGATGCTGCCGATCGTGGCAGTGCCGACGGTAATCTCCGCGCCCATGGTCAGCGGCGCCTCGCCTGTCACGGGTACCACGCGCTTGCGCACGGTGGCGCGGTTCTGCATGCGGCTGACGACTTCCTGGCCGATGAAGCAGCCCTTGGTGAAGGACACGCCGCCCAACTGATCGAAGTCGGCCTCGTGCGGAAAGGCGTCGCCGAAGGTGTAGTCCCGACCGCCTTCCGGCACGCCCAGCGCGATGCGATGGGCATGGTAGGCCTCGGATGTCGCGTCAGTGCCGCCGGCCGCGGCGGCGATATCGGGTGCAGAGCCTGCCTCGGCGAGAACGCGCAAGCCGAGCGCGGCCAGCCGCGGGTCCGGGAACGATAGCAGCCCGGCCGTCTCGCCCGCGCTGACGGGCCCTTCGCCCCACACTGCAAGCACTCGGAAATCGTCGCTTGCGTCGCGGATGTCGACTTTGGCTCGCAGCTTGTACATGGCAAGCCGCTTGGCGAGGCCCGCGGCCAGGGCGCGCACCGTCTCGAGCAGAAAGCCGTCGGTGATTTTGACGACGAAGAAGTCGAACAGGATCTTGCCTTGCGGGCTGAGCAGGGCCGCATGCAGTGCCGGCTGCTGCGTCAGCCATTCCATATCGCCGGTGATCAGGCCCTGCAGCAGCTTGGCTGCGTCCTCGCCCGCGACGCGCACGACGCCGCGGTCGGCAAGCAGCGCAATGCGGACGCCTGGCATGGGCTGCATCATGGCGGCTCGGAGGTCTGCGGGCTGGTTGTGCCCCGATTCTGCTCTATCACGCCCAAGAGGTAAGCGTGCAGAGGCATTGAGGCAAGCTCAAGCCCGGACACGACAGGTCGCGTTGCAGCGATTTTCCAGGGTGGGATGCTGTCTTGTGTCCAGGAGCTAGACTAGGAGGGCCGCGTGCGGCGCGCGGGGGAGGCGGGCTTCGGCGGCGTCGGTGGGCTCACCTGCTCGGCCACCACCTTCTCGAGTTCCGGCGGCAGGCGGCGCACGACCTGCACGGTAGTGCCGATCTCGACGCGCGAGGCAAGGTCCACGATGTGCCCGTTGAGCATGCGGAAGCAGCCCGAGGATGCCGCACGCCCGATCGAGTTGGGATCGTTGGTGCCGTGGATGCGATAGAGCGAGCTGCCAAGGTAGAGGGCCATGGCGCCCAGCGGATTCTTGATGCCGCCGGTCATCTTCATGGGCAGGCGGGGATCGCGCCAGCGCATCTCCTCGGGCGGATGCCAGTCGGGCCACTCGGCCTTGCGGCTGATCGTCTCCATGCCGGCCCACGCGAAGCCCTCGCGGCCGACGGAAATCGGATAGTGCAGCGCCTCGGTGGGCGACTGGACCAGGAACAGCTGGCGACCCTTGCTGTCGATGACGATGCTGCCGACGGGATACTCGCTCGGGAACGATACCTTGCGCGGCTCGATCGGTGTGATGGGTGTGCGCTCACCCCCCGACGACAGCGCCGGGCCGTAGCGCCGCGGTCGATAGTCGTCATCAAAGAAACCGAAAAAGGAATAGCTCGGCTGCTGGCGGTAGTATCCGCCGCGACCGTAGGGGGAGCCCCAAAATTGGGCGTGGGCCGCATCGGCCATAACCAGCATCAGCGAAGCTGCAAGTCCCGCACGCCACATCGTCCCGCAATCCCTTCTCGCCGGCCTCGAGGCTTCGAGGCGCCCCGCAGTCTCGCACGCGGGCATATACGAGAGGTTACCGCGTGATGGAGCCACGGCAATAGGGAATGATCCCTAGTCCGTCTATTCAGGGCTCCCTGCGGAAAGAATGCCACGTGCCGTCGGCCCCTATGGCTATCCGCCAGTAAGTATACCTGCCGGCCGAGCGCATGGCCTTGGCGGCAGCGGGCGGCACGAGGCGAAGCAGCTCGACTTCCTGCCCGGGAGTGAGCGTGTCGAGCGGCACTTCGGCGAAGTACGGCCACACGAAAATACGGTTGTTCTCGACATCGGGGCCGAGCGGCAGCACCACATAGCCGCTCTCCAGGACCTCACCCAGCGCTGCCAGAATCTCGCGGCCCTCGCCGTCGTGCGAAACCTGTTTGAAGTGGGCTATGGGATCGGCAACCGGCTGGCCCCCGAGATCCGGCTTGAGCTCGTTCAACTCCCACGCGTAGCGAAGCTCCTCGATGCGGCCGGACTTGACTGCGGCGAGGATCGCTTCGCGCATTTCCTGTACCTGGTCCGGCAACGCATCGGCGCCGTACTTGATCTCCGTGGAGGGCCCTGCCTTCTGCTTCTTTTTCGTGCTGGAGGGTTGCTCCTTGGCGTTCTGCGAAACTGCCGGGGGCGCCAAGGCAAGGCAATGGACAACGAGATACGGCGCCAGTAGGAATAAACTGGCGTCAAACCATCTTGCCCGCTTGCCCCTCATTGGGAGGTTCCTCTTGCTGTGTAGCCGGTCGCCTTCGCCTTCCGGCGGTGCGCCCGCTGCTTGCGAGCCCAATCTTACAGTCGGCGCGACGCGGGCTGCCGACGAACCCCACTACGCCTCGGCGCAGGCATCGGTGACGGTCTAGGTTCACCGTGTCCTACATACCCAATCCCTTCATCATCCCGGTCGGCGTGGTCATGGGCGTGCTGCTGGCCATGCCCTTCGGCCCCATCAATCTGCTCGGCATTCAACGGGCCGTCGAGCGCGGTTTCTTTGGCGGCATGGCGGCGGGCCTCGGCATCATGGCGGGCGACGGATTGATCGCTCTCGGCGCAGCGCTGGGCGTGAACGCCGTCTCTGGTGCGGTCCGGGAGTACCGCACCGCCATCCAGATCGTGGGCGGCATCGCCCTGCTCGGCTTCGGCATCAAGCTCTATCTGGCGCAGCCGACCATCGTCACGGATGCGCTGGCCGAGAAGGCATCGATCTGGGACTACATCTGGGAAATCCCGCAGATGTTTTTCCTCACCATCACTAATCCCGGAGCGTTGGTTGGTCTTATCGCCATCTTCGGCGGGGTGAGCTCCTTCGTGGAGGTCGATTCCTACATCGATGCCTTCACTATGGTTGCCGCCATCATGAGCGGCAGCTTCGTCTACTGGTTCGTGGTGTCGCAGTTCATCGCCACCATCCGTCACCGCCTCGATGTCGTGCGACTGGGCCAGATCAACCGTATCGCTGGACTGGTGCTGATCGGCTTCGGCGGCGTCCTTATCGGCGAGATGGTGCTCAAGCGCCTGCGCTTTTGGTGAGGGAGGTCGTTTCTGCCGACTCTACTGTCGCGTCCGATACAGCGTGAACTCGCCCTTGCGGACCCGGGGCACCAGGCCGTTCACGAGTGCGATCACCGAATCCTCTCCATAGGATGCGACAAGGTCGGTGAGTGCCGTGTAGAGGGCCGCATAGGCCATCAGCTCAGGGGCGATGCCGCTGCCGGTCCCTTCCTCCCAAGCCTCAAGGATGAAGTTGAGCGCCTTCATCCGCGCGTCATCTCCTTCGGCGGGTCCGAACGCCTGCATCACCGCCTCCTCTCCCCCTCGCCGATATGGCGATTCGGCGCCGCGCTCGGCGGGCGCCGCAATGCGGTTGCTTCAGCGAAGTCTGCCTACCACGCCGGCGGGGGGCGGGTGCCGTATACAACCGTTAACGGTTAATCCATTCCCGAACCGAAAAGCCGCAACGTGACCGTGGCAACATTTGCGTTAGGGAACCGATTTCATCAACGCATCGGCAATCTCGGCCCCCTCGGCCAGGAAACGGGCGATTGCCGTTTGAGCCGACGGGGTGCAGTTATTGTACGTGCGGCTGTAGCTCCGATATCCGTTATTGAAGCTGCGCGTGAGCTTGGCCCGCCGCAAGGCCGTCGAAGCCTCCGCATCCATCAGCTCCTTCATACGGTCCCGCCACATCTGGCCGTCGGTCGCACCGCACAGCTCGCGCAGGTAGTGAACGGCGCCCAGCAGCTCGGAGAGCCGCAGCAGCCGGTCGTCGTAGGGCTTGGAGTCGGGCGCTATGATGGTGTCCTGGGCCATGGCTGACGGCGCCGCGAGCCCTGCGGCTCCCGCGATCAATAGTGCACCGCACATTCGGCGCCAGTGCAGCATGGGCCTTTCCATCGCGAGCATTCTAGTGATGCCTGGGCCAAGGGCAAAGTGGCCGGCATCCAATCATGCGTCGACGGCCTGTTTGCGGCCCCGGCGGATCAGATCGGCCGCTCCCTCGGTCAGCGGGTAGGTCTCGATATCATCGATTCGCACGAAACGCGCGGCCGCGGCGTCGCTGCCGGCAACCGGCTCGCCCGCGCGCCACAGGCCCCAGTGTACGGCGATCAGGTAGTGGGCCAGCACGGCGCCATCGCGCTCGCGCAGGATCACCTCGTGCAGATCGATGATGCCGCGGATATTCGCGTCAATCCCCGTCTCCTCCTTCACCTCCCGCAGAGCCGCGGCCTTAGCGCTTTCGCCGGGCTCGATGTGCCCACCCGGCAGGCTCCACAGTCCCTTGAGCGCTCCCTTTGCCCGCTGGATCAACAGCACTCGGTCATCGCGGAAGACGGCCGCGCTCGTGCCGCATCGCGGCCAAATGCGCTGGCTATAGATCGTCGGCGCATCCGTGCTCACGGCGCGGATCCGGTCAGACATGGACCAACCATGATCGGAACATTCCAACTTGCCCCTCCCGATTTGTGCCAGAACAGCATAGGGTTGAACAGACGATTGCATGACGAGGAGCCCGCAGACCAGTAGATGTCGGGCATCGGACTGCGGGCGTGGCTTGCCGACGGGGCAGTTCTTGATACCTGCGCGTTGTCAGCGGGAGACCGGGGAGGACGGTTATGGCGTACAAGGGTAGCGACCTCGACCTGCGGCTGCTTCGGGCCGGCGCGATCGGTCAGAACGCCGGGGCAGTTGAGCATCCCGGCGAGGGTGCCTGGGTGCAGGCCGCGCGGTCCGGTTCCGGCATCGCCGTGGACGAGGCGGTGCTCGCTTGCTGCAACAGTGCTTACGACATCGCTTCGTTCCATGCCGCCGACTCCGTACGGCTCGAGCATCTCCTGCATGCCCTGACCCGCGCCGCCGCGGGTGTGGACCTGTTGAGCGAGCTGGGCGTGCGCGTCGACGGGCTGCGGCGCGAGACGGCTGCCGCCATCGCCGCGGACATGCCGGCGGGCGCCATCGAGCGCAGCGAGGCGCCGGCAGCGTCCGGCGCATTCGAGGATGTTCTCAGGCGCGCCTGCGAGCTGGCCGCAAGGCGCTGGAGCCCGACCACGCTTCCCGACGTGCTCAGGGTTTTGCTGAGCGGCGGACCCGGCTCGCCGGCAGCCGGTCTGCTGCTGCGCGCCGCCGCCGATCCGCAGCGCCTGGAGCGCTGGCGCGACGAGCCGCGCCGCGAAGTCCTCGCCGCCGTTCCCATCCCGAGCGAAGCAGACCCAAGGGCGCCGCTTGCAGAGGCGCTTCGCGAGCAGCTCGGCCAGATGGAATCGGCCTTGCGCGCGCTGCGCGACGAGGTCGGGGCCGACCGCAGGGCGTTCGGCGACCTTCTGCGCGAGATGCGCTCCGAGCTGCCGGCCCTGCGCGCGCTGCGCGACGAGGTCGGGGCCGACCGCAAGGCTTTCGGCGACCTACTGCGCGATGTGTGGTCCGAACTGCCCACCTTGCGGATGTTGCGCGACGAGGTTGCGGCCGACCGCAAGATCATCGGCGAGCTTCTTCGCGACGTCCGATCGGAGCTGCAGGTCCGGGACAAGGGGGACGGCGCCGGCGTCGGCACCATGGATGTGGGGGCCGTCGACGCCCTGCTGGAAGCGAGGTTCGGGGGGCTCGGCAAGGCGACGTCGGACCTCGTCGAGCATCTTCCTGCCATCGAGCGGCTGGTAGCTGGCGAGCCATCGCAGGAACTGCTCGGCCGTCTCGAGGCCGTCGAGGAGCGCATCGAGCTCAGAGCCCTGGAGGCTGCGGACAAGGTGGCCAACGGCCTCGCCGAGCGCCTGGAGAGGACCGAGGCCAGCCTGCGGCGGCTGCAGGAGGCGTCCGACCGGAACTGGACGTCGGGGGGAGAGCGACAGATCGCGCTCGAGGCGTCGGTGCGCGCGCAGATGCAGACGGCCGACGAGGCGAACAAGGCCTACGAGAGGCACTTGGGCGAGATCTACCAGGCGCTTGTGAAGCTCGGTGCCAACCAGCAAACGCTGGGCGACAACTTCGCCACGTGGCGTACGGAGACCGGCGGTGACATCAGCATTGTCAACAACCGCCTGCAGCAGCTGGAGCATACGATCCTGGAGCTGCTGAAACAGCTCGGCGGCGAGCTGCAGCTGCTGCGGCAGGAGAGCCACGCCAACGGCAGCCGGCGCGGCAACGGTTTCAAGCGCTGGCTCTACGGCACCAACAACGTCTTCGCGGCCGGGCGGAAGGGCAACGCTGTCGCGTCCTCAGCGAAGCCCGGCCGCGTGCCCGGCGCTCAGCCGTCCTGAAACGATACGCCGCGACTGGCGCGGCTCTTGCGTCCGGCCACCCCGAGCGACGTGCTCGTGGTGAGACTTGCTGTGGCTGCTCAATCCGCGCTCCAGGCCGATATCGGCGGCTCCCCCGAGCCGAACCGGATTGCCGTGCTGATTGCGGGCGGGCCGCTCGCCAACATGCTCGTGAACGGTCTGTTCGGGCACTTTGGCCCGATCCTTGTACTCAAGGAAGAGCCCGAGCCGAAACTTGCGATCGTGCGCCGGCGCGCCAGGCTGGCCGGGTGGCCGCAGGCGCTGGGTCAGGCAGCCTTCGGCTTCCTGCAGAAGGCAATAGCCCGCCGCAGCCGGAGGCGCCTCGCCGCGATCTGGAAAGGGCATGGCCTCGATCCTGATCTAGATCCTGCCATTGCCGTGCGCGAGATCGGCTCGGTGAACTCAGAGGTGTGCCGCGAAGCCTTACGCGCTCTCGATCCTCAGGTGGTGGTCGTCTACGGTACGCGCATCATCAAGCCCGCGACTCTCGCCTGCGTGCGCGCGCCGTTCATCAACTACCACGCCGGCGTCAACCCGAAGTACCGCGGCCAGAACGGCGCATATTGGGCGCGCAGCAACCGCGATCCGGACCATGCCGGCGTGACGGTGCATCTTGTCGACGAGGGCGTCGACACCGGCGATGTGCTCCATCAGGCACGGACCGAATTTGCTGCGGGCGACAATATCGCCACCTACCAGCACCGCCAGATGGCGACGGCGCTGCCGTTGGTCGTCAGAGCCGTCGAGGAAGCGCTGGAGAGCCGGCTCGCACCACGACGGGTCGTGCTGCCGTCGCGGCAATGGTTTCATCCGACCCTGTGGGGCTATCTGCACACCGGCCTCGTGCGCGGCGTGTGGTGAGCCGGCGCCTGACGGGTCGCTTCCGGGCCGTCGTCCACGGCTCTCGCGCTCCAAATGCTGTGACACTTGGGCTACAGCTGGCGAAAGTTTGCCTGCTCCCGGGCGCAGGTCGCAATTGCTTCAGGCCTTGAACCTATCTACTGGAGCGTGTCCAGGACGATGTAGGTCGGGGCTGCGGCCCCCGTTGCAGGAGAGCACGCTATGCGCGAGCGAGCGGTTGGACCGGCTGGCATGCTCGGCGTGGTCGCTCTATGCGCCGTCCTCGCGGCTCCGGCCGAGGCCCAGCGGCGGTCGGCCGCGGGCGCGACACTGGGATATGCAACCGCCGAGAGCCGGTACGGCAACGGCAAGCCCGTGAGCGGCCCCGTGCGTCGCGGCTCGCATGGGCGGCTCGAGGTGCGGCTGCCCGGCGGCACCTGGATGGAGTGCGGACGCAGCTGTGCCGACACGCTGCGCCGCGAGACCGTGGACTTCTGGCGCGCCAATCGTGATGGCCGGACCTCCGGCGACGGTCCCGGCTACATCCAATTCAGATTCTGAGAAACCGGTCCGCGCAGCGAGCGCGGCAGCTGCCACCGGCAGACTTTGCCTCCCGGTACCCGCTACAGCAGGTTCCGCTCAAGTCGAGGCGAAACACCTGGTGGGGCCACTTTGTTGTCATCCCGGCCGGAGCGCGAAACGCGCAGAGCCGGGACCGAGGACCACGAGCGCGGCTGTTCTCCGCGGTCCCGGATATTCGCCCTTCGGCGAGTTCGAAGGCGACAGTGAGCCGAGTTGATCGGAAACGACTCTAGCCTCACCTCAGTCGCGGCGGGAACGCTCGAAGAGCTCGACCGGCGTGTCGAGATCGCGGCCGGAGCGCTCGAAGCCTGCGCGCCAGTCGCGCAGATGCCGGTCGACCCATAGCCGGCCCTTCTCGCGGTCGCGCTTCACCAGCGCGTCCAGGATATGCGTGTGTGCCTCGATAAGGCGTGGGATGCCGGCAGGGTTGGAGACGATGATCATGGCCGTGGTCGGCCGCACCAGCATGCTGGAGGGTTCCTTGGCCAGCAGCAGCACGCGGTTGTGCGCGGCCTTGCCGATTAGCTTGTGGAACTCAGCGTCGAGTTCGGCGACGGCCGCCGCATCGGCCTGCATCCTGCGCGTCGCCTCGAGGTTGGCTGCCAGCGCCGCAAGGTCGTCCGGCGTAGCGTTGTCCATGGCCTGCTCGACGGTGGCCGGCTCGAGCGCGCGCGAGGTGTGCCACAGCTCGCGGAACGTCACCTGCTGCAGGATCAGCGCCCGCGTCATGCGTGTGGCGAGGCGGTGGTAGTGCGGCACCGCGACGGACAACCGCCGGCTGGCTTCGCGCGCAACGAGACCCGACTGCTCGAGCAGCCGGATGCCCTCGCGCACGGTCGAGCGGTTGACGCCGAACTGTTTGACGAGCTCCGACTCCGTGCCGATCGGATCGCCAGGCTTGAGGCGGCCGGAGAGAATCTTGCGCTCGATCGCCTCCGCCACCAGCTCGTAGGCGGGCCTCGGCTTGATGCGGTCGAACCTTGTCAAGGCCTGTGTCATATCCTCTCGCAGCAGCATCGGCCGCTGACCGAGGCCAGCGGCCGATACTCTTCTCTTGTTTGCACTAATTGGTCGAAGCCTCGCCCGAGATTATCTCGCCGAAGACCTCCCAAGTCTCGCCCTTGAACCGATGCATCTTCACCGACTGGAGCGGATAGAAGTCGGTCGCGCTGGTATTCGCCTTGATGCCATCGATGACCATTGGCAGCTGGACGCCCTTGATGTTGGCCGCCTGCTTCATGACGTTCGCCCGCGTCAGGTCGTCGCCGCACTGCTTCAGCACGACATGCAGCAGATTCGACACGGCGTAGGCATAGCCGTTGCTGCCGTCAGAGAGATTGCCGTTCGGATAGTACTTCTGCATGAAGGCCTTCCATTCCAGAAAGTCTTTGTCGTTGTGATACTGCGGGTCCGTGGGGTCCTTTAGATAGCCAGCCGTGAGGATGCCCTGAGCATTCTCGAAGCCCGCGGGCTTCATGACGGTCGCCACCGAGGACGCGACGTTGTTGATGTAGTGGGCCGGCTTCCAGCCGACCTCGCCGGCCTTCTTGACCGCCTGGGCAGCGAACTTGGGCGTGGTGATGTTGAAGAAGACGTTGGCGCCCGAGTTCTTCAGCTGGATCATCTGGCTGTCGACCGTGGGATCCGTCACCTCGTAGGTGGAGAGCTGCACGATCAGCTTGTCGGCATCCTTGCCGAGCCCTTGCTTGAAGCCGTTGAAGTAGTCCTTGCCGTAGTCGTCATTCTGCATGAGGACACCGATCTTGGGGTCCTTCACGTTCGCCAGGATGTGCTTGGCGTAGATGACGGCCTCGGTCACGTAGTCGGGCTGAAAGCCCATCGTCCAAGGGAACTCCTTGGGGTTGCCCCACTTGGAGGCGCCGGTGGCCACGAACAGGTGTGGGACCTTCTTGGCATTCATGTATTTGTGGATGGCCGTGTTCGGAGGCGTGCCGAGCGTCTGGAAGACGAACAGCACCTTGTCCTCCTCGACCAGCTTGCGCACCATCTCCACCGTCTTGGGCGGCGCGTAGCCGTCGTCGTAGGAGATGAAGTTGACCTTGCGCCCGTTGATGCCGCCCCGCTCGTTGACCATCTTGAAGTAGGCGTCTATGGCCTTGCCGATGGTGCCGTAGGCGGACGCGTTGCCCGAATAGGGATTGGTGTTTCCGATCTTGATCTCCGTATCGGTCGCACCCTCGTCATAGTTCTTCTGCGCCAGAGCGGGACTAGCGACCAATGTCGCGGCGAGCGCGGACGCGACGCCGACCAATAGCCTTCGCGAGATCTGCAACATTTTGGTCCTCCCTTGGTTGCAGCCTTGTCGTTTGCTCGTGCTGATCACCTCTCCTGTCTTCTTCTGTCGATCCTCCGGCCGTCGGACGGAACGACGGCCGGAGTCTGTGTTGTGAAGCTTGCCCCTATTGGCTGGGACTCTCGTTGGAGATGATGTCGCTGAACAGGTCCCACGTCTCGCCCTTGAAGCGCGACAGACGCACCGCCTGGATCGGGTAGAAGTCGGTCGTGCTCGTATTCACCTTGATGCCGGGCAGCAGCATCGGGACCTCGAGGTCCTTGAGCTTGGCCGCCTGCTTCATGATGTTCTCGCGGGTCAGGTTGTCGCCGGCGCGTTTCAGGACTTCGACCAGGGTGAAGGTGACCGCATAGCCATAGACCGTGCCCGCATCCTTTTGATCGACGCCCGGCATGTATTTGTCCATGAAGGCCTTCCACGCCTTGTAGTCGGCGGAGTTGGCCCACTGGGCGTCAGTCGCGTCCTTGCGGTACTGGGCAACCATGACGCCCTGCCCGTTCTCGAACCCGGCCGGCTTCATGACGGTCGCCACCGAGTCGGACACGTTGTTGAGGTAGTGCGCCGGCTTCCAGCCGATCTCGGCCGCCTTCTTTATGGCCTGGGCGGCGAACTTCGGCGTGGTGATGTTGAAGAACACGTTGGCGCCGGAGTTCTTGAGCTGGATCATTTGGCTGTCGATGGTGGGATCGGTCACCTCATAGGTCGAGAGCTGGACGATCTTGTCGGCATCCTTGCCGAGGCCAGCCTTGAAGCCGTTGAAGTAGTCCTTGCCGTAGTCGTCGTTCTGCATGAGGACGCCGACCTTGGGGTCCTTCACGTTGGCCAGGATATGCTTGGCGTAGATGGCGCCCTCGGTCGCGTAGTCGGGCTGCCAGCCCATCGTCCAGGGAAACTCCTTGGGATGGCCCCACTTGGATGCGCCCGTCGCCACGAACAGCTGCGGCACCTTCTTGGCATTCATGTATTTGTGGATGGCCGTATTGGGCGGCGTACCCAGCGTGTTGAAGAGCAGGAGAACCTTGTCCTCCTCCACCAGCTTGCGCACCATTTCCACCGTCTTGGGCGGAGCGTAGCCGTCGTCATAGGTGATGAAGTTGACCTTGCGGCCGTTGATGCCGCCCTGGTCGTTGATCATCTTGAAGTAGGCCTCGATGGTCTTGCCGATCACGCCGTAGGCCGACGCGTTGCCGGAGTAGGGGTTGGTGTGCCCGATCTTGATCTCCGTATCGGTCGCGCCGTCGTCGTATTTCTTCTGGGCGGCAGCCTGACCGGCGGTCAGACCGACCGCCAGCCCAACTACACCGCTCAGCACCTGTCTGCGTGTCGTTCGCCTCATTGCGAGCTGTCTCCTTTGGTTGTCACAGGTCGTCTCTCATAGCGGCGGCTCGGCGGCGCGCCGTTACGATCCCTTGATCCGCCTCCACAGCAATGCGAGGCCTCCGGCGATCCCCATCGGCATCGTGTACATCAACACGATCAGGGCGATGCCGTAGATGGTCCATGGCTCCAGGTCGATGGGCAGGTGCACGGCCGCCGTGATCTTCTTGGTGAGCGCGTCGGCGTACTTCTCGATCACCTGCACGAACACGCCGCCGATGACGGCGCCAGGCAGCGAGGCGATGCCGCCGACCACGGCGCCGACGAGGATGGCGATCGACAGCTCGAAACGGAAGCTGTCGGGCGAGACGAATTCGAAGATGATGGCGTGCAGCGCCCCGGCGACGCCGGTGTAAAGGGCACTGATCCCGAAGATGACCGTCTTGTAGTGGGCGACGTTGATGCCCATGGTGCTGGCGGCCATGGTATGGTCGCGGATCGCCGTCAGCGCCCGCCCGGAGCGGCTGTCGAGCAGATTGCGCGCGACCCAGAACATCAGCACGGCGACGGCGAGCACGATCAGATACATCCACTGGTCGCCGCTGAGCGGCAGGCCGAAGGGCGGGTCGGGCTTGAAGATGTTGATGCCCTGGACGCCATTGGTGAACCACTCGAAGTGGCGGTACTTGAGGAATTGAGGTACTGCCACCGCCAGCGCGAAGGTCGCAAGCGCCAGGTAATGGCCCTCCAGCCGCAGCGCCGGCAGCCCGAAAACGTAACCCACGCTGAAACAGACGATGGCCACCACGGGGAGCGTCGCCCAGTAGGGCCAGTTCGCCTGGTCGATCAGCACCGCGGCCACATAGGCGCCGACGGCGAAGAAGGCGCCGTGGCCCAGAGATATCTGGCCGTTGAAGCCCGTCAGCAGGATCAGGCCGAGCACAGCGATGGCATAGACGATCATCAGCGAAAGCTGGAGGAAGCCGTAGTTGCTGATGAGGCCGGTCTTGCCGCCGATAATGGGCAGCAGCGCCAGGAAGATGATCAACGGCCACACCCAGCGTGCCCGGCCGAGCTGTACGCGCTTGCTGTCGGCTGCGCCGGCTTCAGTCGTCGCGGTGGTCGTGGTCGCCATTGCCTAGACCCGCTTCACGGTCACGTGGCCGAACAGGCCGCTGGGTTTGAGCGTCAGCACGGTGATGACGATGACGAGGGCCACAGTCAGCTTCTCGCCGTTGCCGACGATGTACACGCCGGTCGTCTTCTCGAGCAGATTGCCGAAGTATGCGATCAGGTTCTCCAGCACGCCGACGATGAAGCCGCCGGCGACGGCCCCGCCCGGGCTCGAGATGCCGCCGACGAGCGCGCCGGCGAAGCCGTACAGCAGGATGCTCGCCATCATGTTGGGCTCCAGGTAGACGGCCGGGGCGACGAGGGCGCCGGCAACGGCGCCGATGGCCGCGGCCAGCCCCCAGCCGAGCGCCAGCATCCAGTCGACGCGGATGCCGGCAAGGCGCGCCGACACCGGGCTCTGCGCGGCAGCGCGCATGGCAAGCCCCAGCGGCGTGAAGCGGAAGAAGGCGAAGAGCGCGGCCAGCAGCAGGATCGTCACGGCGATCATTCCGATCTGGTGCGGGCCGATGTAGCCCGAGCCGGCGAACGCGACGTTGGGGAACGGGGAGGCGATGGCCTTGATCGTGTGGCCCCAGATGGCCCCCGCCAGGGAATGGAAGATCGCCAGAAGCCCAATGAACACGACGACGACGGAGAGAATGGGCGCGTCGTGCAGAGGGCGCAATATCACGCGCTCGACGCTGACGCCGATCAGGAAGGAGACAAGGGCGACGATCGGCAGCGCCAGCCAGAAACTCATGCCCCATTCGAGCAGCTGCCACACGAGATAGGCGCTGAACATGGCCATCTCGCCTTGTGCAAAGTTTATGTGGTCGGTCGAGACGAAAATCATGACGAGCGCCAGAGCAAGGCACGCATAGATGGCGCCATTGGCGAGCCCGGAAGCGATCTGCTGGATGAGCTGCTCCATTTTCCGGTGCGCCTCTCAATACCCCAGATAGGACTTGCGGATGGACTCGTCGCTCTTGACCTCCGAAGCCTTGCCCGACATCACAACGCGCCCCGTCTCCAGCACGTAGGCATGATCGGCAAGCTCGAGGGCGAGAGCTGCGTTCTGCTCGACCAGCAGCATGCTCACCTTGGCCTCGGTGTTGATGCGGCGCATGATGCGGAAGATCTCCTGCACGATCAGCGGCGCGAGCCCGAAGGAGGGTTCGTCGAACAGCATCAGGCGCGGCGCCAGCATCAAGGCGCGGCTGATCGCCAGCATCTGCTGCTCGCCGCCCGACAGCGTGCCGGCCTGCTGCGCGAGGCGCTGCTTCAGGATCGGAAAATACTCATAGACCATCTCGCGGTCGCGCTGGATCGCGGCCTTGTCGCTGCGCGTGTAGGCGGCAGCGCGCAAGTTCTCGTCCACGCTCAGGTTTACGAAGGTGCCGCGGCCCTCCGGCACATGGCCGACGCCCCTGCGGACCACCTCCTCAGTGGCGAGGCCGGCGATGGGTTTTCCGTCGAGCTTGATGGTGCCCTGCGTGCGCACCATGTTGCAGATCGCGCGCAGCGTCGTGGTCTTGCCGGCGCCGTTGGCTCCAAGCAGTGTGGTGATGCCGCCCTGCTCCAGCGAGAAGCTTACGCCATGCAGGGCCTGGGTCTGCCCGTAGTAGGCCTCGAGACCTTCCACTTCGAGCAGCACGCCCACGTTCAGGCCTCCGTTCCGAGATAGGCGCGGATGACATCCGGGTTCTTCTGCACCTCGGCGGGCGTGCCGTCGGCGATCTTGCGGCCGAAGTCGATGGCGACCACCTTGTCGGAAACCGACATCACGAGGCTCATGTGGTGCTCCACGAGCAGCACGGTGACGTGCTGCACGTCGCGCACGCGGCGGATCTGCCCGCGCAGGATGTCGACCTCATCGTGATTGAGCCCCGCAGCCGGCTCGTCGAGCAGCAGGAGCTTGGGACTGCCCGCCAGCGCGCGGGCGAGTTCCACGCGCTTGCGCACCGGGAAAGGCAGGCCGCCGGCGGGCCGCGCGACGTGCCTCTCAAGGTCCATGAAGGCCGCGAGCTCTTCCGCTCGCTCCGTGATGCGACGCTCCTCGGCCTCGCGGGCCGGCAGGCGGAAGGCGTTGGTGGCAAAGCCGGTGGATGTGCGGCTGTGACAGCCGACCTTGATGTTATCGAGCACCGACATGCGATCGAACAGGGCCACGTTCTGGAACGTGCGGCCGATGCCGAGCCTGGGTATGGCGTGCCGCGGTTGATCGAGGATCGAGCGGCCCTCGAAGAGAATATCGCCGCTGTCGGGCACGTAGAGGCGCGAGAGGCAATTGAAGAGAGTGGTCTTGCCGGCGCCGTTAGGGCCGATGAGGCCGACGATCTGGCCCGATGCCACGTCGAAGGAGACGCCGTCGAGCGCCACGATGCCGCCGAAGCGGACCGATACGTTGCGCACGCTCAGCTGCGAGTCCGCAGTGCTGCCGGGGGTGCGCAAAACGGCTTGCGCTACCATGCTGGACGTCCGCTCCCTGGATCGGTCTTGTCGGTTCTTGGGCGGCATTGGCCGCCATTGTCTGATTGTCGGACCGACACCTTATGGAATGGCTCAGCAGCGGTCCATAGGCAATTTGGCGGAGTCTACCTGTTGTTTGCGGCAAGGCAAACGGGCCGGAGCGCTGCTACGCTCCGGCCCGCCATGCATCATCGATCGTTGCGAGCCGGCGGCCTCAGGAATTGCAGGGCCGCGCCCGTGCCACGCAATGCCAGCGGCTGCCGGGCCGAATCTTTCGGCACCGCATGGTCTTGTCCTTGGCAAGCGACCAGCGTGAGTAGCTCAGACCGTACGCTCGGCGCACCTCGCTGCGCCATCGGGCCCTGGCGATCAGCTCGGTCGGCGTTTGCAGGGCGCCTCTGGCGAAGGCTTCGCGCGGAGCCCGGCAAGCCGCGCTGGCCGGAGCCGAATCCAGCAGCGCCGCCGCGCCGACGAGGGCCGCCGCGGCAGCCGCGGCGCAGGCTTGAGTTCTCAACGTCATTCTGGCCTCCATCGAAAGAGCATTCCCCAAACATCAAGCAAAGGCTGCGCGATCGCGTTGGCAACGGCATGCTGACGCGTGGTTTCACGCTACTTCCGCTTTTTGCCGATTCTTTCCCAACCCTGCGCGCGCCTGAGCCCGGCACCGGCCCTGATCCGGCGCCCGATCAAGCATTGCATTGCAGCCGTTTGTTGGCGCTCTAGAACATTGCCGCGTGCACGCGGTCGGGCGGGTTGTGGCCGTCGAGGAAGGTCTTGATATTGATGATCACCTTCTCGCCCATGTCGATGCGGCCCTCGATCGTCGCCGAACCCATGTGGGGCAGCGCGACCACCCGGTCGCTCGCCAGCAGCTTCGGGTTGACGGCGGGCTCGTGCTCGAACACGTCGAGTCCGGCGCCGGCGATGCGGCCCTGCTCGATCAGGCGCGCGAGCTCGTTCTCATCGATCACCTCCCCGCGCGCCGTGTTGACCACATAGGCGGTGGGCTTCAGGAGCTTCAGCCGCCGCGCCGACAGCAGATGGTAGGTCGCGGGCGTGTGCGGACAATTGATGGAGACGATGTCCATGCGGGCAAGCATCTGGTCGAGGCTCTCCCAGTAGGTCGCCTCCAGCTCCTGCTCGATCTCTTCGGGCACCCGGCGGCGGTTGTGGTAGTGGACCTGGAGTCCGAAGGCCTTGGCGCGTCGGGCCACGGCCTGGCCAATGCGGCCCATGCCGATGATGCCGAGCCGCTTGCCCCAGATGCGGTGGCCCAGCATCCACGTCGGCGACCAGCCCGACCAGCTGGTCTTCGGGTCCTTCAGCACCGCGGTGCCCTCGGCCAGCCGGCGCGGCACTGCCAGCACCAGCGCCATGGTCATGTCGGCCGTATCCTCGGTGAGCACGCCCGGAGTGTTCGTGACGATGATGCCCCGCGAGCGCGCGGTATCGAGATCGATGTTGTCCACGCCGTTGCCGAAATTGGCGACTAGCTTGAGCTGCGGCCCGGCCTGGGACAGCAGCGATCGGTCGATCCGGTCGGTCACGGTCGGCACCAGCACGTCCGCCGCCTTCATCGCCTCGGCGAGCTGGGCCTGGCTCATGGGACGGTCTTCGACGTTGAGCCGCGCATCGAACAGCTCGCGCATGCGGGTCTCCACGGCCTCCGGCAGCTTGCGCGTCACGATGACGAGGGGCTTCTTGAGCGATGTCGGCATGGCTCGGGCTCTGTGCAGGCGCGACGGAAAGGCTTGCGGCCGCCCCGCGCAAGGTGCTGTCCGCGGTCGGCTGCCGCCCTGTCTAACAGATGGCCCATGGGATGACAAAACCGAGCCCCAAGGGAGCCCGGCAGCCCAGGCGGTGAGAGGCCAGGCCGGTGTGAACGGGCTTGATCTCGATCGCCAAATCATGGTTGTGGGCGAGCCATGAGCGAACCGCGTCTCAAATGCACGACGAGGATGCGCGCGGGGTGGCTGAGGCTGGCCGGTGCGCTCGCCTGCGCGGTCGTTGCCGGTCCGATTGCGGGCCTGTCCGCGCAGGATTCGCGAACATCGCCTGCAGGCGGAAGCGGGCTGGCTGTGCCGCGGTTCGTCAGCCTCAAGACCGACCGTGTCAACTTGCGGCAGGGGCCTGGCACCGAATATACCACAGCCTGGGTCTTCCGCCGGGTCGGCTTGCCGGTCGAGGTGATCAAGGAATTCGAAAGCTGGCGTCAGATTCGGGACGCGGAGGGTACGACCGGCTGGGTGCTCGGCACGATGCTGAGCGGACGGCGGACGGCGCTCATCCTTCCCTGGGAGGCCAAGGCGGGCCAGAAAGCGACGGCGACCCTGCGGAACGACGACAGCGAGCGAGCCGACGCGTTCGCCGAGGTGGAGGCCGGCGTGCTGGCCAACATTATCACCTGTGATGGGCAGTGGTGCCGCGTGTCGGTGGGCGGCTATCGTGGCTACATCGAGCAAGCCAAGCTTTGGGGCGCCTACCAGGGCGAAGTGATCAAGTGATTTTTGGCGCCAGCCAAGTCATTCCCGCGCAGGCGGGGGATCCAGGATAGCTATTTCCGAACCAGCCGCACCACGACGTCGACATGCGAGATGCGCAGGTTCTCGGGCGGCTGCGGCAGGCCGTCGACGCGAATCGTATTGCCAGGAATGTCCACCAGGCGACCTTCGGCCTCGATGAAGAAATGATTGTGGTTGGAGATGTTGGTGTCGAAATAGGCGCGTTGCCCGCCGATGGCGATCTCGCGCAGGAGACCCGCGCGCTCGAACTGGTGCAGCGTATTGTAGACCGTGGCGAGCGACACCCTCTCGCCGGACTTGACCGCCTCTTCGTGCAGAATCTCGGCCGTCACGTGCCGGTCGCCGTTGCCGAACAACAGTTGAGCCAATGCCACGCGCTGCCGCGTCGGCCGCAGATCGGCCCGGCGCAGCAGTCCCGAAACGTCGACCCCGTGCTCAGGGCAGTCAGCCGAATTGCTCATCTACCTTGCGAGAAGTTAAGCCCAATCAAGCCCTTCAGGTGCGAGCGCGGAAATCCCCCGCCCGACACCCGCCATCATGCTGGCCTCATATATCAGTATAGGCGGGCTCGACACCGCCCGCAACGGCGATGCACCCCCGGCCCGAGCCCGGCTGGGATAAGCTGGAACACGGGCTTTTGAGCGATGTTCGAAGTGTGTTAGGAAGCCGTGATGCTGACGAAAGACGACAACGTCCTTCATAAACCGGAATTCCTGAGAGGGGATGGGATCAAGAGGGTAATGGCCGACCGTCCGACGAGTTACGAGTATGCCGACCTGTTGACCTGCGGTCGTGGGCAGTTGTTCGGCCCCGGCAATGCGCAGCTTCCCTTGCCGCCGATGCTGATGTTCGAGCGTATCGCCAGCATCTCGGAGGCAGGCGGTGCGCACGGCAAAGGCCAGATCGTGGCCGAGATCGAGGTCGCCGGAAATCCGGCTTTCGATTGGCTGTGGGCCTGCCACTTCAAGGGTGACCCCGTGATGCCCGGCTGCCTTGGGCTCGACGCGCTCTGGCAGCTCACCGGCTTCTTTCTTGGCTGGCTCGGCGCACCGGGCAAGGGCCGGGCGCTCGGGGTGGGCGAGGTCAAATTCTCCGGCATGGTGGTGCCGACAACCCGGACCGTCCAATACGTGGTCGATCTGAAGCGGGTGATTCTGCGCAAGCTGAAGCTGGCCATTGCCGATGGGGTCATGAAGGCGGACGGTCAGGTGATCTATGCCGCCACCGATCTGCGCGTTGGACTGTTCGAGGCGGGAGAGCAGCCCGCGGCCGCTTGAGGCAGCGCTCGGAGGCGCAGGCCCGCTGGATGCCTGCAGCGATCGGGGCAGCGGCGCAGCGGCAAGGCGAGGAGAGGTTTCTTTGATGCGACGCGTGGTCGTGACGGGCATGGGGATCGTTTCCTCGATCGGAAACACCACCCAGGAGGCGCTCGCCTCGCTGCGGGAGGCCAAGTCGGGCATCGTCCGCGCCGAGCAGTACGCAGAGCTCGGCTTCCGCTGCCAGGTGCACGGCGCGCCAAACCTTGAATGGGAAGGCATGGTGCCGCGCAAGGCGCGCCGATTCATGGAGGCCGGCGTCGGCTGGAACTACATCGCCATGGACCAGGCCATCCGGGATGCGGGCCTGGAGAGCGGTGACGTCGTCAACGAGCGCACCGGCGTCATTATGGGATCGGGCGGCCCCTCCACGCGGGCCATCGTCCGCGCCGCCGACACTGCCCGCGAGAAAGACCCCAAGAAGATCGGCCCCTTCGAGGTGCCAAAGGGAATGTGCTCGGGCCCGTCGGCGGCTCTCGCGACGGCTTTCCAGATCAAGGGGGCCAACTATTCGATCTCCTCGGCCTGCGCGACCTCCGCGCATTGCATCGGCAATGCGGCGGAGATGATCCAGTGGGGCAAGCAGGACGTCATGTTCGCCGGCGGCTGCGAGGAGCTCGATTGGACCCTGTCGGTGCTGTTCGACGCCATGGGCGCGATGTCCACCGGCTTCAACGCCACCCCGGCGCGGGCAAGCCGCGCCTATGACAAGGATCGCGACGGTTTCGTCATTGCGGGCGGGGCAGGTGTGCTGGTGCTCGAGGAGCTGCGGCGCGCCAAAGCGCGCGGCGCCAGGATCTATGCCGAGCTGGCCGGCTACGGTGCCACCTCCGACGGTTTCGACATGGTCGCGCCCTCGGGGGAGGGCGCGGTAAGATGTATGCGCATGGCCATGAAGGGCGCCGACGGCAAGGGTGTCGGCCGCATCGACTACATCAACCCGCACGGCACCGGCACGCCGGTCGGCGACCAGCGGGAGATCGAGGCGATCCGCGAAGTCTTCGGCAAGGACGTGCCGCCGATCTCGTCGACCAAGTCGCTGACCGGCCATTCGCTGGGCGCCGTCGGAGTGCAGGAGGCGATCTTCTCGTTGTTGATGCTCAACAACGGGTTCATCTGCGAGAGCGCCAATATCGACGAGCTTGATCCCGAGTTTGCCGACGTGCCCATTGTCCGTAAGCGGCAGGACAATGCGGACCTTAACTGTGTCATGTCGAACAGCTTCGGCTTCGGCGGCACCAATGCGACCCTGGTGCTGAGACGATGCGAGGCGTGAGGGCCGGCCGGCCCCTGCGCGCACCGCGTCTTGTCGCTGCGCACGGATGCCGGAGTTTTGTAGGGTGTCGAGGCCGAGAAAGTTGAAAGGTTGGGCCCAGGCGGCCCGCGCACATCACGATTGGAAGAAGGTCATGACGAACACGGATATTGCCCGGCCTGGGCCGCTGATGGCAGGCAAGCGCGGTCTCATCATGGGGGTCGCCAACGAGCGCTCGATCGCTTGGGGCATCGCCCGGGTGCTGGCGGGGCACGGCGCCAAACTCGCCTTCACCTATCAAGGCGACGCGTTCGGCCGGCGCGCCATCCCGCTCGCGAAGCAGGCCGGAGCCGAGATCATCGCCGACTGCGACGTGACCGATCTCAAGAGCGTCGACAAGACCTTCGACGAGATCAAGAAGACCTGGGGCGGTCTCGACTTCGTGGTGCATGCACTGGCCTTCTCCGACCGGCGCGAACTGGCCGGCCGCTATGCCGACACCACGCGCGAGAACTTCACCAACACGATGGTGATCTCCTGCTTCTCCTTCACCGAAATCTCCAAGCGCGCCGCCGAGATCATGCCGCCGGGCGGTTCGCTGCTGACGCTCACCTTCTCGGGCGCGACGCGCTGGGTTCCCTGCTACAACGTGATGGGCGTGGCCAAGGCGGCGCTCGAGGCGTCGGTGCGCTATCTCGCGGCAGACCTGGGCGTGCAGGGCATCCGCGTCAACGCGCTCTCTGCCGGTCCGATGCGCACGCTGGCAGGTGCGGGCATCTCCGACGGGCGCATGCTCTTCAACTACCAGCGCGACCATTCGCCTTTGCACCGTACGCCGACGCTGGACGAGGTCGGCGGTGCCGGACTCTATCTGCTGTCCGATCTGTCTGGCGCCGTGACGGGCGAGGTGCATTTCGTCGACTGCGGCTACAACACGATTGCGGTCCCGAACCTCGACGCCCTGAGGGCCATGGAGCAGGGCGCAGCGCTGCTCGGTGGCGATGGCTCGCCGCAGCAGGCGGCAGAGTAGAGTAGACGGGCGGCCGCCGGTTCACGCGGCGGTTTTCGACTGTTGCAACTGTTGAATTGCGCCGCCGCGCTGCGCGTGGCATCTCCGGCACATGATCGGTGTCTTTGATTCAGGACACGGCGGGCTCACGGTCTTTCGCGCGCTCGTTCGCCGCTTTCCGGGCGTTCCCCTCGTCTATTTTGGCGATCATCACAACGTGCCTTACGGCAACCGGGCATCGGATGAGATCGTCGCCCTCACGCGCCATGGCGTCGATGCCCTGTTCCGCGCCGGCTGCCGGCTGGTTCTGCTCGGTTGCAATACGGCGACCTGCGTCGCCGCGCGTACGCTGCAGCAGGACTGGCTCCCGGTCAGCGGCTGGGTGGGGCGCAACGTGCTCGGCATCGTCGCGCCGACCGTGGAGGCGGCAACGCAGACGCCCTGGGCCGTGACCTCGCCGCAATACCCGCAGAAGTACAACACCGACGTGATCGCCGTGTTCGGCACTACCCGCACGATCGCCTCGCACGTGTATCCCGAGGAGATCCGCAAACGCTGCCCGAAGGTCACGCTGGTGCAGCAGAGCTGCCCGGACCTGGCGGGCGCCATCGAGCGGGAGGCTGGCGAGGCGGAGCTCGATGCGCTGGTCGCCCTGGGTGTCGCGGGGATGCTGGCGCACACCGGCGGCGCTCCGCCCCATCGTGCCATCCTCGGTTGCACGCACTTTCCGCTGGTGGAGCATCTGTTCCGCCGCCACCTGCCGCCGTTCACGCGGCTGCTGTCGCAGCCCGAGGTGGTGGCCGACAGCCTCGAGCACTATCTCCAGCGCCACCCGCGCTACCTCTCCGAGACGAGTGGCACCGAAGGGCAGCCGCGACTGCTCACCAGCGGCCACCCCGACCGCGTCGACCGTGTGGCGCGCATTTTCTGGCCGGACGTGCCGGCTTTCGCGCATCTCCCGCTATAGCAGGCAGCGCAGTGCCGGTCGGGATCATACCGCCGGCGCGAGACCGGCCCGGCGGGCGAGCAGCACCAGCATCTCGTAGATGACGTGCGCGCACAGGTGCGCCGCCATGTTGTTGATGTCCTGCGGCGGGCTCACGGTGGCGACGTCGACCGCGACGATGTCGAGACCGGTAAGGGTGCGGATGAGGTCGATGCCCTCGCGCGCCGACAGCCCGCCCCAGGAGGGAGAGCACACGCCCGGCGCGCAGGACGGATCGAACACGTCCATGTCGAAGCAGACGTAGACCGGGCGCCCCGCGGCCTGGTCGCGGAACTCGGACATGCGCTGGCTGAAGCCGCCGCGTACGAGGTCGTCGAGGGGCACCACGCGGTAGCCTAGTCCACGCGCGCGCGGCACGACACCATGTGTGAAGGTCGTGCCGCGGATGCCGACGTGCCAGGAGGAGGCGGCGTCGAGCAGCCCTTCCTCGGCCACGTGCGTGAACTGGGTGGCGGCGTTGTATTTGTCGGCGGGGTCGTAGGCGTAGGCGTCGGTGTGGGAGTCGATGTGCAGGCACACGAGGTTCTTATGACGTCTGGCGACGGCGCGCATGACGGGTACCGTGATCGAGCCGTCGCCGCCGATCGTGACGGGAACCGCGCCGGCCTCCACCACGCGGCTCGTCGCCTGCTCGATGCGGTCGAAGGCGTCGAGGATGCGTCCAGGCGTGAGCTTGACGTTGCCACAGTCGACGACGCCGAGCGCAGCGAGGGGGTCGAAGTCGGCATGCGTGGGATTGAAGCGGCGGATCAGCGGCGACTGCAGGCGCACGGCATCGGGACCGCTGCGCGCGCCGACTCGGAAGGGGTGCGTGCCGCAGTCGAAGGGCAGACCGAGGATGGCGGCGCGCGTGCCGGGTCCCGGCCGGCCGTAGGGCGCGCCCATGAAGGTCAGCGGCAGCGTGAACAGGTCTTCGTCGGACAGCGTCGCCATGGCGGCCTCTCTGCATGCCTTCCCGGGTGATCAGGCGCGGTTCGTGAGGAAGTCGAAGGCCGCGAGTGCGTGCACCTTGGCGATTGCCAGCAACTCGTCGACCAGGATGTGCTCGTCGGGCCCGCCCATGTTGAAGGGTGTGAGACCACACACGACCGTCGGCACCCCGTGCATGCGATACCAGCGCGAGTCCGAGCCGCCGACGCGCATGTTGACTGCCGGCGGCCGCCCCAGCACCTCGGCAGCCGCGTCGCGCACGCGCATGACGATCTCGTGGCCGGGATCGGTGAAGTTCGGCTCGAAGCGGCGCAGCGTGCGCCATGCCACCCCCTCCAGTGGCCCGAGGCAGGCCGCGAGCTTCTCCTCGAGCGCGGCGGCTGTGATGCCGACGGGCAGGCGGATGTCGGCCCTGGCCAGCGCGCTCGCCGGCACGAGGTTGGGCGAGATGCCGCCCTCGATGGTGCCGATGTTGACGGTTACGCGCTGGAGTGTCTCCGACTCTCCCGCACCCGACAGCGCCTCCGAAACGGGTGCCGCGGCCGCGATCGCGCGCGTCACCGCGGCGGGGGCCGACACGGGGAGCCTCTCGAGGCCCTTCACCTGGTCGAGCGCTGCACGCAGCCGATCGATGGCATTGACGCCCTTGTGCACATGCGCGCCGTGGGCCGACACGCCGCTGGCCGCGACCTCGATCCACAGCAGCCCCTTCTCGCCGAAGCGCACCACCAGGGGCGAGCCGACGTCGCCGCAGATGTTGGCATCGCCTTTCGCCTCCGGCACGTGCTCGAGCATGTAGCCGGTTCCGAGGGAGCCCATGTTCTCCTCGTCGGCCGCCAGCGTGAGCACCACCTCCCCGCTCCAGGCCTGGCGGTGTTGCGCCAGGAGCGCGGCAGCCAGGATCGAGCAGGCAATTCCCCCCTTCATGTCCGATACGCCGCGGCCATAGATGCGGCCGTCGCGCAAGGCCCCGCTCAGCGGAAGCTCGGACCAGCCGGCTTCCTCGCCGACCGGGAAGGTGTCGAGGTGACCGTTGAAGATCAGGCGCCGCCCGGGCTGTTCGCCACGAACGCGCGCGATCAGGCTGACGATGCCCGGTTGAGGCTCGATACGCCGGATCTCCACGCCGGCAATTGCGGCCAGCCGCCGCTCCGCGACCGCGGCGACCGCGCGCGTGTCGCCGGGCGGGTTGGGCGAGGCCACGCGCACGAGAGCCTGCGTCATCTCGATGAGACGCGGCAGGCTGCGCTCCGCCTCGCCAGCAAGCGCCCCGCGCACGCCGTCGGCAGCGGCTGCGTTGCTATTGGCTCGCAAGGCGGCGCTCCCACAGACGGATCGCCATCGCCAGCGGCCAGCAGATGAAGAAGTAGACGACGGCGATGAAGGTGAAGATCTCGAGCGGACGGAAGGTGGAGGACGAGAGCTCCATGCCGCGCCGGGTGATCTCGCTCACGGAGATGACGGCTCCCAGCGAGGAGAACTTGATGAGCTGCACGAAGTTGGAGGCGAGCGGCGGCAGCGTCATGCGGATGGCCTGCGGCAGCACGATGCGCCGGAACGACTGCACCGGCGTGAGTCCCAGCACCTGGGCCGCTTCGCGATGGCCCTTCGGCACGGCCTGGATGCCTGCTCGGTAGACCTCGGAGATGAAGGACGCCTGGTACACGGACAGGCCGATAATGAGCGCGGCGACGGCACCGATGCCGACGTTGAACACGATCGGCAGCACGTAGTAGACCCACAGCAGCTGCACCAGGATCGGCGTATTGCGGATGATCTCGCCGAACGACACGCCGATCCAGCGCAGCACGCGCCAGCGCGACATGTCGAGCCCGGCGATGATGAGGCCGCCGATCATGGCGAGCACCAGTGTGACCGCCGAGATGATCAGCGTCATCTGCAGCCCCGACATCAAGAAGTCGAGGCTGTTCCACACCGTGTCCCAGCGGAAGCGGTAGGATGTCATGGATGATCACTCCCGCGCGGTCGCGCGCCGGCTGCTGTGGGCCATGGTCCTTCGGAGCGGAGCCCTCAGGGCGCCACGATCGGATCGAGCTTGTGCTTCTTGGCGAGCTTCATCAATCGGCCGTCGAGCTTGATGGTGTCGACGAACAGGTTGATATAGTTGAGCCAGATCTGGTCGCCTTGCGGCACGACGTAGGCGTAGGGCGTGATGGCCAGCTTCTCCTTGGGCAGCAGGTAGGCGGCCCAATCGAACTCGTCGGTCACTTTGATGGCGGTCGGGAAGTCCGTCATGATCACGTCGACGCGCTGCGCGACCAGCTCGGCCTCGCGCGTGTTCGGCGGGGCGACCGAGACGAGTTCCGCGTTCTTGAGGTAGCCCTTCATGAACACCTCGATGTAGCTGCCGAGCGAGACGGCCGCCTTGATGCCCTTCTGGTCGATGTCATCCCAGGTCTTCACCTTTCCGCCCTTGCGCGTGACGGCGTAGATGTTCGTGATGAGGTAGGGCTTGGAGAACTCCACCGCTTGCGCGCGCTTCAAGGTCGCGCCGACGCCGAACATGCCGATCTCGCACTTGTTGGCCTGCAGGTCGGCGATGAAGGTGGCAAACCCGGATTCGACGATCTCGAGCTGGGCGTCGAGTTCCTTGGCCAGCTCCTTGGCGAGGTCGGCGTCGATACCCTCGATCTGGCCCGTTGTCGGATTGCGGAAGGAGATCGAGTAGTAGAGAGGATACTGGCACACCCTCAGCTTCTTGTTCTTCGTCACCTCGTAGAGGCGCGATTGCGGCTGGGCTCCGGCGCCGGGGACGGCCAGCAGGACCGCGGCGAGTGCTGCCGCGATGAGCGTGGCGGCTCGGGTCATCAATCTGCGCATGACAGGTCTCCCTTGTGACTAGTCCTCGAATTGCTGCAAGAAGCGCTTGGCGCGCTCGGTTGTCGGTGTGGAGAAGAAGCGTGCGGGCTCGCCCGTCTCCTCGACGATCTCGCCGCGATCCATGAAGGCCACGCGCGAGCCGACGTTGCGGGCAAAATTCATCTCGTGCGTGACGACCATCATCGTCATGCCCTCGTCCGCCAGCTGGCGCATGACGACCAGTACTTCGCGCCGCAGCTCCGGGTCGAGCGCCGAGGTCGGCTCGTCGAACAGCAGGACCTTGGGCGACATGGCGAGCGCACGCGCGATGGCGACGCGCTGCTGCTGGCCGCCGGAGAGGCGCGCGGGGTAGGCATCGCGCTTGTCGGCCAGGCCCACCTTCTCGAGCAGGCGTTCGCCGGCTGCGACGGCGTCGGCCTTCGGCATCGCCTTCACGCGGATCGGCGCCTCGATGACGTTCTCGATTACCGACATGTGTGGCCACAGATTGAAGTGCTGGAACACCATGCCGATGTCGGGCCGCACCGAGCGCGCCGCGCGCTTCACCGCGGTTTCCGCATCCGGCTTGGCGATCACCGTGCCGTTCATGGTCACGCGGCCCTCGGAGGGCTCCTCGAGCAGGGCGAGACAGCGCAGCAGCGTGGTCTTGCCCGAGCCGCTCGGCCCGATGACGCACACCACGTCGCGCTCCGCCACCTCTAGCGTGACGCGCGTGAGGACCTGGTTGGTGCCGAAGCGCTTCGAGACGCCCTCTGCAGCGATGGTCGCCGCCCCAGCCATGATCCGTCCGTCCATAACGCGCAGCCCGGTCGGAGCTACCGACGTCCGCGCTTGCCATATAACCGTGCTCTATGCCTAACTTGACGGCATGACCGCAACGGCCACTCTGTTGCCCGGCAACACTGACATTCTCTGGCACAAGTGGCAATAACGGGATTTTATTGAAGCATGGATGTTCGTCTTCTCGAGGCTTTCCGGGCTGTCGTCGATCATCGCTCCGTGACCAACGCGGCCGTCGCAATGGGCGTCACGCAGCCGGCCGTCAGTGCCCAGATCGCCCGGCTCGAGCAGGAGCTTGGTTTCGCCCTGTTCGACCGCAGCAACGGTCGGCTCAAGCCGACGCCGGAGGGCGTCCTGTTCTACGCGGAGGCCAACAAGGCGTTGACGGGAATCGATCGGCTCACGCGTGCTGCCGAGGAGATCCGCACCGCCCAGGTGGGCCAGCTCGTGATCGCCAGCCACCCGAGCGCGGCGATCTCCCTGCTGCCGGGCCTGGTTTCCGCATTCCTTGCCGCGCGGCCTGGCGTCGCTGCCCGCCTCATCTCGCGCAACTCGGATGTCATCAGCCGGCTGCTGCCGAGCGAGAGCTACGACATCGGCATCGCCGAGCTGCCGATCGACGACACCGCCGTGCGGCTCACGCGCTATCGTATGCGCTGCGTGACGATCCTGCCTGCCCGGCACGCGCTCGCCGCGCGGGAGACGCTGTCGCCAACGCTGCTGTCGGGCCATCCGGTCGTCGCGCTTGCGCGCCCCCTGCAGACGTCCGTCCGCCTCATGAAAGCGTTTGCCGATGCGGGCGCCGAATGGGTGCCGGTGGCCGAGGCCGAGTACTTCGCCACCGTATGCGGCCTCGTCGCCAGCAATGCCGGCTGGTCGATCGTCGATCCGCTGTCGGCTGAGACGTTCCAACACCTGGGCCTCGTTGTGCGCGAGTTCGAGCCGGCGACCTTCTACGAGATCGGCGCCTTCACGGCGCGCTACCGCGAACCCTCGATTCTGGCACAGTCGTTCCTGGCCATGCTCGATCGCAAGCTGAAGCCTCTCGACGCTTGAGGACCCTGCCCACATGCACGTGACCACCGACATTGCCGCTGCGATCGCCGCCGACCGGCAGCTGTGGCCGGACTTCCTCGCCATATGCGATTGCGGCGGCCGGCTCGCCGGCACCGAGAGCGAGCGGAGGGCCTTTGCGCTCGTCGAGGCGCGCGCCGAGGCTGCCTGCGGCCGCAAGGGGCGGTCGCTCCCGGTCCCCTACGGTGGCTGGTCGGCGCGCGCCGCGTCTGTCGTATTGCCCGGCGGCATCGCGGTGCCGGCGCACGCGCTGCTGCGGAGTGTTGCTACGCCGGCGGGCGGGCTCGCCGCTGAGGTCGTGGACGTGGGACGCGGCACGCCTGAGGAATTCGCGGCGCATGCGCATGACCTCAAGGGCCGCATCGCGCTCGTGCGTCACGAACTGATGTTCGCGGCCGGCACGATCCACCGTCGGCGCAAATACCTGGCGGCGCTCGAGGCGGGCGCGATCGGATTCCTAATCGCCGGACCGCTGCCGGGCGAGCTCGTGGCGGGGTCCTCGGGGCGGCAGGAGGGGGCAGGTATTCCGGCGGCCGGCATTACGCCCGAGGCGGCGGCCGCGCTGCGACGTACCGCGCGCGGCTGGCCGACCGCGACGCTGACAATCGACACCACCGAGCAGCCCGCCGAGACGCGCACGCTGCTGCTCGACCTTCCAGGGCAGGGCGAGGAGTGGGTCGTGCTCAGTGCGCACGTCGATGGCCACGACGGCGGCGAAAGTGCCATGGACAACGCGAGCGGGCTGGCGGCGGTGCTTTCGGTGGCACGCGCACTGGCTCCGCGAGTCGGATCATTCAAGCGCGGGATCCGGCTCGCGTTCTTCAGTGTGGAAGAGTGGGCTCTGACCGGCTCCGCCCAATACGTGCAGAACATCGGTGAAGACGAGCGGCGGCGCATCGCCCTCAACGTGAACCTCGACTCCGTCGGCGGCAGCCCGAACCTCACGGCGCTGACCAGCGGTTTTGCAGGCCTGGAGCCGTTTCTGCTCCGTGTCGCCGAGGCCGGCGGTGTCCAGCTGCGTACCTATCGCCCGCTGATGCAGAACTCCGATCACGCCAATTTCGCCCTGGCCGGCATTCCCGCGCTGCGCCTCGTCGCCGGATTCGACGAGCCCGGCGCCAACCTGCGCCACGTCCTCACGCCCGCGGACACGCGCGACAAGGTGCGTGCGGAGGAACTGACGCGGGCTGCGCTCCTCACCGGAGCCATCGCGGCTGCAGCATGCCAGGCTGACGCGGCAGAGGTTGCAAGCTGGAGCTCGGGCATGCCCTTGCGCCTGTCGTCGAGCAGGACGTAGGGAGCCGGGTCCGCATGCAAGCGGCGGACGAACGCCAAGAGCATCTGCTCCGGCATTGTCTCTACCACCAATGGACTAGGTTGCTACGCCATTTGGCCATCCGCAGGGCCATCACCTCGGTCTGTCTGGTATAGGTTGCCGGCGCATATTGCGCAGAGGCTGGGAACCGCACTTAACTCCGTGTTGATGACACCGGCTGTAGCGCTTTTGCAGTAGTGGATTTTCACATGCTTTTGCTTCATTGAAATGGCACCGAGGACAAGTTGACTCAAGCCAAGGCTGACGCCTCGAGTCAATCGCCACATAGGATGAAAGCATGTGGACAATTCTTTGGTGCGCGCGACTGAGTCTGTCGGCCCTATTTCTGTCAGCGATGCCCGCAGGAATTCTGGTGGCCAAGGGGGCCCCGACCCTCACCAGAAATCTGATAACGGACAAAATCAATTCTATTGCGACTTCCATTGCATACAAGCGCAGTTGTGATCTCGCCGCGTTCGTCGAACCAGGCGTGAGCGAGGCTAACCTTGGCCGAAAAATTGAATACAGCTATTGCCTAATTCTTGATCGAGGAGCGGACTGGGCAGGTGCGCGCGGGCACGCCAAAGCGGTTAGAGAGGGGCACCCCCTGATCGATATTCTCGCTCGCATGCTCAACTCGCAGGAATTTGCACAGAAGCACTCACTACCCGAGATCGACGACCGGCAATTCGTGACCTTGCTTTACAATCTGCTGGTCGGCAGAGATCCAGACGAGGTAGGACTGGCGAGCTATCTGACCCACCTTGAAACAAAAGCGCTCAGCCGATCGGACGTCGGTGCAGCCATGCTTGGTTCATCTGAGTTCCGTGCAAAGCACCAGCTGCTTTTTGTGGAGAGCACGGATCTTTCCGGTGCTCCCCCCCTCAAGCGCCGATGCGAGCTGAGCGCATTCAACTCCGCCGATGACAGTTTTGCCAACGTTGTCGGTTATGCCTACTGTCTCATGCTCGGTCGAACAGCAGACGAGGTAGGGGCGCGAGAGCATATTCGATCCCTTGAGCGAGGATTGACCCCGACCGAAGTCCTTGCGGCCATGCTGAAATCCCACGAATTTGCCAATACGCATGCCATCTCGAGTCTTGAGGACGAGCAATATATAGCTCTGCTTTACCGCCTTCTGGTCGAGAGGGAGCCCGACGGAGCCGGACGGGCGACTTTCCTGCGGCAGCTGGAAAGCGGAACGCTCGATCGCGCTGATATAGGCAGGGTCATGATGAGCTCCGACGAGTTCCGGGCAAAACATCCAATCATCTTTTCGCAGATCAACACTCCCGCAGTTACAGCCAGAAAATTGACGCGCCGCTGTGATTTGGGCGGTTTCGACAAGGAGGACGCCCGCCCGGCCAACCTGGTCAGCTACGGCTACTGTGTAATCCTAGGGCACCTGCCTGACGAGGCCCAGGCACGCAAGCTGTCGAATGCAGTGGGCAAGGGGTGGACGTCGGCAGACATGCTTCTGGCTTTGCTCAATTCGGATGAATTCGCTAACGCATACGCGACCTCGGATCTCAACGACCGTCTTTACATAGCCTTGCTCTACCGCCTGCTGGTTGGGCGGGAGCCGGACGGAGGGGGGCTATCGAGCTTTCTGGCGCAGCTCGAGGGAAAGACGCTGACCCGGGCCGATCTTGGCAGGATCATGATCGGGTCTTCAGAGTTCCGAATGAAGCATCCGCTCCTGTTCCCGCCCGAGCAGCCGGGACGCTTGCAGCAGTTGTTGAAATGGGTGCGAAGCCTGAAATGGTGATTGCGTGTGCGGAATTCTACTACGACGGAGCAGCGGCGGCGCCGTCTGCAGATGGGCATACGGCGCGCCAACGCACGCCTCGCCGAAAGTTGTGCGGCCGCTCTTGGCTTGTTTTCCACTTCCGCGAGTAAGCGCAGCGTGAAGCGCGCGAATGGCTGGCGCAGCTTGCAGGTGCTTGGACACTCCTCTATGTAAACCATCCCCCGAGGCACGCCTTGCGCTGTCTACTTCGACGCTATCCAATAACCGCACTTAAAGTGCTTTTAGGAACTGCGCAGTGAAACCGAGCCGTACGGATCGCGCCTGGATGAGGTGGGGGGAGACGAACCCTTACCACGGGGTATTGATGGGTTTCGAAACGTCGCAGATGGCAGATCAAGCGCGACGTGAAGCGTTCTTCCGTACTGGACACGATCATATTTCCGACGTTATGTCGCGCGTCAACGAAGCGATAGGTGGCTTTAATAATAAGGAGTCTGCGCTAGACTTCGGCTGTGGAGTCGGCCGACTGCTGGGACCCCTGGCCGCCGAGTTCCGACGTGTTGTTGGAGTCGATATCTCCGCGGATATGCGCGCGCTGGCGCATAAGAACACGCAAATGTATCCGAGCGTGCGCCTAGAAGCGTCACTAGCACCGTTGATATTGCGCAACGAACGCTTCGATCTTGTTCATACCATTATAGTGCTGCAGCATATAAACCCCGCCCAAGGAATGAATATTATAGAAGAGCTGCTTGACTTAGTACGCGTCGGGGGAGTGTTCCATCTGCATTTTACGATCGGAGATAGCAGGCATACACGGCGTATGCTAAACTGGTTCCGGTATCGATTTCCCCCGCTGCACTGGGGTTATAATGTTGTACGCGGCCGTCCGTGGACCGAGCCGACCACCGAGATGCATGAGTACGATATCCATTCTGTCTTGATGCTTGCGGCCAACAAGGGTGCGCGGGATGTGCTGGTCTATCCTAGCGATGAGGCCGGGCACCGCGGTGTAACGTTGATCGGGCGGATCGGTCGCCCTGACGACCGCATTTGAGCAAACGAGCGAACCTCTCCTGTGTTACGGAGCGTTTGACAGGAAAAGACCACGCGAGCCTGGCAATGCGCCCGACGACGGGTCGTGGTTTTGCATCACCGCCGCTTAGGTCAGAATAGCTTCTCCAAGCGTCCGAAGGTGATTGATCTGCTCCCGGGGAAGGCCCTGGTTCGGGGTTAGAGTCTTCCGGTTGGTCCTCCTGGCTGGGAGCTGCTCAGTACCGCTCGGGGTGGGTCACCAACCGCGCTGCTTCGGCCATTCTTGCGAAGCGCAACGTTCAACCCCGCTCCCTCGCCGACGCCAGGGCCGGTGTCGACCTCGCCAGCCTTGCAACCGGGGCACCGAGTGGGGAGTCGTCCCAACATAGCGCCCGAACTGCCAGGGTGGCATCGAGCCAGTTAATGATCTTGAAGTGGGAATGTTGAACAATATGAATTAGCTCGGACATCGGAACGATCGAGCCCAGGAAAAGCGGCCAAACTATCAGATCCAGAAGCGCATGGACTATAGGGCTTCGACAATGGCCGGGCAGCACCAGTGGCTCAAGTCGGGGCTATTCCGGCGCTGGGATTGATCGTCATTGCGCTTTCCGGTGCGCTGACCAATCGGGGGCATCCTTGGATACGCAACATTTTGAAGTGTACCCAATCGTGCTCTCGGGCGGATCGGGCACGCGCCTGTGGCCGCTGTCGCGCGCGATGTATCCGAAACAGTTCATCCGCTTCTCGCACGCGCAGGCGCACAGCTTCCTGTCCTCGACCCTGCT
>JBFWRV010000015.1:0-98506 GCA_050248715.1 Hyphomicrobiaceae bacterium
CGGAGCGCACCGTCTCGACGATGCTCTGGATGTCGTATTCCGTCATGTTGAGGGTGAACTGGCCGGACTCGATCTTGGCGATGTCGAGCACGGTGTTGATCAGGCCGAGCAGGTGCTTGCCGTTGGAGCGGATGCGCGCAAGGGCGTCGAGCGACTTCTGGCCGAGCGGATCGTAGAAGCCTTCCTCCATGAGCTCGGCGTAGCCGAGGATGGCGGCGAGCGGGGTCCTCAGCTCGTGGCTCATGTTGGCGACGAACTGCGACTTGTGCTGGCTGGCGATCTCGAGTTCCCGGCTCTTCCGAGCGATCTCGTTGAATAAGCGCGCATTTTCCAGTGCAATTGCGGACTGGTTGGCGAAGCTCTGCATGAGCGTGACAACAGACGGCGAGAAATCACCCGGCTCACGACGCTGCAAGACGAGAGTTCCAAGAGCGGCGTCGGCACTGAGGAGGGGAACAATGAGCGCGGCTCGCAGGCCCGCGTCGATGGCAGCGTCGCGCAGGACGTTGCTGGGGCGCTTGGTGATATCGGCAATCTGAAGCGGCCCTCTATTCACAATCGCCTCGCCGAGCCCGGTCTGTCCAGCCGCGATATCAAGCTTGCGGAATCTTGCGACAATGTCTGCATCGAGACCGGTGGTCTCACCGAGCTCGAACCGGCCGGTCTGCTCGCGAAAGTAGAAGATTGAACCGCCGTCGGTAGCGGAAAGCTCGACAGCCCGGTTCACGATCGTCCTGAGCACAATGTTGAGATCGAGCGTCGAGCTGACTGCGCGGCCAACCTCGCTGAGCGCTGTCAAGTCGCGATTGCGCGCCTGCACCTCCTCGAATAGGCGAGCGTTGTTCATCGCGATTACGGCCTGGTCTGCAAACGTCTCGATGAGCTCAATCTGACGCTGGCTGTAGGGCTCGACCGTCGTCCGAATAAGGACGATGACGCCTGCCGCCTCGCCTTCGCGCATCAGAGGAACGCCCAATACCGTGCGGGGATCGTCTTCAAACAGATTGGGCATCAACGTGTAGTCGGGATCGGCTTTTACGTCAGCCACGTGGATCGTGCGCCCCCCAAGAGCGACGCGATCAAACACGGAAGCCTCGTCCACCGCGAGCGGTCCTTGCTGCATGCGCGCCTGATTTACTTCAGGCGCAAATCCTGCTCTCGCAACGACCCGGTATCCTTCGGATTCGCGCTGCAGATCGGCCACATGGATGGGTCGTCGCTCAAGTACGCTTCGTCCAGCGATGGTGCCATGCACGAGAGGTACGACATACGCTGGGGGCGCCTTCATAGAACCGCAGTGGGCGACCCTCAAGAAGTTGCCGTCCTCAAGGCGCAAGATAGAGACATCGTCGCCACCGCACAGCTTGGCAGCGCTCTCGACCAAGGCATCCAGCACCTTCTGCAGGTCGAATGCCGAGCGGCTAATGACCTTGAGCACGTCGGCGGTGGCGGTCTGCTGCTGAAGGGATTCGCGTAGCTCGTTCAGCAGCCGCGTGTTCTCGATGGCGATGACGGCTTGTTCGGCGAAAGTGCGCAGCAGTTCGCGTTGTTGCCGCGAGAGCGGTCCGGGTGCCCGGCGCACGACACCGATAGCGCCGACTGCCACCTCCCCGCGCATCATGGGCGTGATCGTCACGGCCCGGTAGCCGCTGGCGAGAAAATTGCGAACGCCAGGCCCAAGATCGGGGGGTGCCTCTTCTACATCCGGGACGTCTATCATCCTAGCGTCGAGAATAGCGACCCCGTGCATATACTCCCGCGTGAGGGGAAACGGGCGCTGCCATACCTCGGCGCGGCCTGGGTCGAGGCCGGCAACGGCTACCGCCCTGGCTTTGTCGCCTTCCGGCAGCGTCACGCTGATCGCGGCGTCGGCAAAGAGCCGCTTTCCGCAGGTCACTATGGCTTCGAAGACGGGCTGCACGTCGGTAGGCGAGCTTGAGATGGCACTCAAGATCTCGGCCGTGGCGCTCTGCTGCTCCAGAGATTCACTCAGTTCCCTCGACCGCGCCTGCTCAGCCTCGAACAGACGCGCGTTCTCGATGGCGATGATGGCCTGGTCGGCGAAGGTGCGCAGCAGCGCGATTTGGGCCTCGGGGAGGCGCCCGGTCTTGGCCTGTCCGACCGTGATGGTACCTATGGGACACCCGTCCTTGAGCATCGGCACCGATGCCAGGCTCTTGAAATTCTGCGGCGCGGCAACGTGATGATGTTCAAAATCGGGATCGGCGTCGACATCAGGGATTTCGACGAGCGCCCCGGTCGCGATCGCGCGGGTCGTGGCACCAGCCCGGCCAGGCGGCAGCGGGTAGGTGCGGCGCAGTGCCTCGAAACCCTCCGGGGTCATCCCATGTGCCGCGACGAAGTGAATGAGCCGGCCGTCGAACCTCAGAACGCTCGAGAACGTTGCCCCGCACAGCTCCAATGCACTCCTGGCGATCGCGTCGAAGACTGGTTGGAGTTCTCCGGGCGAACTGTGAATCACACTCAGTATTTGTGCGGTGGCGGCTTCGCGCCGGCGCGCCTCCATCAGCTCACTTTCGAGCTCCCGGACTTTCCGGCTGAGGTCTTGATCCGTAACGGGAGTAGACGAGTCGGACGGCATGACGCGGTCAATAGGTTGAGTACTCATTCGCGTAGTCCCACGCCACGGTATTCGCGCGGCCGGGGAACCGCAATCTCAGCTTCCGACGGTTCGGTCTATCCGCCAGCGCCTTGGCCAGCTTCCGCTCCACCCGCCGTCACGTTCAAACCAGCCCCCCAGGCTCCAAACCTCCCCTCCTTCCGAGATACCAGGCCCGACATGCTCCAAACTTTGGGGGGGCCGCGCCGGGGGCTTATTGCGCAGCGTTGGCAGTCAATCGAACACCGCCGAGACTGCCGCTCCGATAGAGACGGTCTATGACGGAATAGAACTTCTCTTGCGCTGCGTATGCCGCTTGCCCGTGCACGCGCGCGTAGGCCGCGTGGCCCGCGCGCCATTTTGCGAGCCGGTCGGCGGCATAGGGCGCCCAATCGCTCGTCAGGTCTGTCGCGGTGACATCGACGAAACCGGCCGAGCGCAGGTCGCCAGCGTATTCCTCGATGCTGGACATCGATATGCCGTAGACGACATTGTGCACCTCGCGCAGATCGTCTGCCGAAAATGGGGCGCGCACGCAGAGGTCCTCGATGTAGCACCCGCCACCGGGGCGCAGCGCCTGCGCCAGCCCGGCGCACAGGCGCGGCCGGTCGGGGATGTGCAGGATGGCCAACCAACTCACCACGGCGTCGAACGAGGCAACGGCAAGCGGATAGGTGAGCGCATCGCCGCAGATGTGTGTGACTTGCTCCGAGAGGCCGCTGCGCTCCGTGAGGTCAACCGCGATCGACTTGAGAGCGGCCTGCAGCTCGAGCGCGGTGACATGACAGCCGACGGTGTGGGCGAGGTAGCGTGCCGGGCCACCGATCCCGGAGCCTACATCGAGCACGTGGCTCGATGGCTTCGGCCCGAGCTTGTCGGCCGCCGCCCGGATCGCCTCGGTACCGTGATAGTGCCATTGATCCAGAGCGAACAGCGTCTCCGGGGGGATAGGATCTTTAGGACCAATTCCAAGAGCGGCAAGGCCGCGCGCGACCCGGTCCAGGTTCGAATAGAGCGGCATTGCCGCAAGCGTCGCATTGTCGTCCATGGTTCATCTCACCAATGAAAAGGCCTTAGAACGTTCTGCCGGGGAGTCAGAGAATGCCTTCGGCCCTCAATCCGCAATGACCTCGCCTGCCGGCGTGCACCCCTTGCGCAAGAGTGGTGCCCGACAAGGGCCGGCCTCATGGCTGGCAGTACGCGCTTTCGCTCCATGACGGGAACGACGAACGGGTGCTGGGATATGACATTTCAAGCATGGGTATCTGTAAGCGGCGGGCCGCGTCCGGACAACCGATAGCCGCGACGTCCCCTCGTCATCGTTCACACCTGCAGCGTCGTGGGAACTGCGCTTCCAGCGCCGCGTTATGCAGCCGTGTGGCTCAAGGTCGGATGACGCTCATGGCCGAACTCAACGAACTGATCAGGCGGCAGGAGGTGCGCTGTGGTCAGCTCATTATCCATCTGCGTCAAATCAGGGGGACGCCGGAAGCAGAAATGGAAGGTCTGTACATCCTGGCGCTGTTGGAAGATCTCGCGATGCTCAAGGGGGAGCGCCAGCGCCGAGAGGATCTGCTCGCCGCCTAAACCGGAAGATGGCATGCCGACGTATCACAATCAGGGCGACCCCGTAGGCCGGCGACATCCGATCAACCCCAAGGAGTCGCCCGCGCCCGCGCGAGGGTTTGGAAGCCTGACGGTTGTCCTCGCGTCTGTTGCGGTGTTCGCCACCTTCTACGCCCTGACCATGTTTGGATAGGTTCGATCGGGCTCTCTGCGCTCAAAAGCGGTAGCCCCTTCCATCCGCGGCGTCGATCTCGCCGACCGACCATGTCGTCAGGTCAGTCCAGTAGTTCACACGAGGTAGTCGTCGGGATCCTCACCGGCGTCCACCTTACGCTTGAGCCAGCCGGCCATGCGACCGCGACCCGACCACGTCTCGCCCGTCTTGGGGTCGCGATACTTGGGCTTCACCTCTGAGCTAGGAGGCGCACGCTCGGCCGGTGCCGTTACGCTCTCTCCGGCCGGCGTGACGGCCCGCTTCAGGTACGCGACGTTGTTCAAAAGGATCGCGACGAGTTCCCAACCCTGTGATCCGGCTTCACTGAGGAAATCGACATCGTCGGTGCGCGGCGGAAGATCGTTCAGGAGGATCCTGCGGTATTCCCACTCGGGGGCTGTTGTCACTGCGTGTTGTCCCTGGACAGCGTTTCGCAATCAGGTTCGCCTACGGTCGGGAAATGTCAAGGTCTAGGCTCTCCAGGCCTATCTGGCGCCAGGCAATGGACCTGCGGGCGGGGCGCTAGGGGTTCTCCTTGCCCGGCCAACACGCGCCGGCCTATCGCCGGCTTTGGCGGCCGTGGTGCCTGGGATCATCTTCAGTCAGAGCGTATAGAAAGGCAACCAAGGCAGCCTTCTCGTGGTCGGCGAGGAACAGCGGTCGGATCAAAGGCGACAGGTTTGGGTTGGGCCGCCCTCCGGCATTGTAGAACTCCACGACGACCTCGAGTGTGGGAAGACTGCCGTCGTGCATGTATGGAGCCGACCGTGCCGCATTCCGAAGGGACGGTGTGCGGAATGCCCCAATATCCTCCTCGTCGCCCGTGAGCTCGTATCGACCGGTGTCAGCGAAACGCCCGCCTCTGAACCCAATGCCCAGGTTGTGAAATCTGAAGTCCGTGAACAGCGGGCGCCGAGGTTTCCTGCCATCCCGTCGTGCCGGGAATAGCTCGTGACAGCTGCCGCAGGCGGCCCTTTCGGTGAAAACCCGAAACCCGTCGTATTCAAGCCGTGTCAGCGATCGTTCGCCGGTGACGAGGAAACGATCAACGCGGCTCTCAGTCGAGATCAGGGTCCGCTGAAATGCGGCAAGGGCATGGGCGATGTCGGCAGCTGAAGGACGGCGGCCCAGGAGGTCACGATAGAGATGAACATACGCCGGGTCGGCGTTGACACGCCGGACAGCCTCATCCACGCCAATTCCCATCTCTCCGCGTTGGAAGGGGCTTAGCGCCTGGTGCTCGAGGGTTGGGAACCGTCCATCCCACATCAAGATGGGGCGCAGGCCGACATCCAGCAGGGAGGGCGCATTGCGCCGACCGAGTTGGCCGCCGTCAGATTCACTGGTGCGCCGCGGCTCGGCGAAGGCGTAGGCAGGATCATGGCAACTTGCGCAAGCCGTCCTTCCCGACCCTGATAGGCGAGCGTCGAAGAAGAGTCGCTCGCCCAGCGAGACCCAGGGCTCGAGGTCGCCCCGGTCGCTATCGCGATAGCGCTGGTGCGATGCCAACTGCGCGCTTGCGTCCGGAATCTGGGCGGCCGTTGCGTATGCAAGGATGGCAAGTGTGAGGCCTGCCAGCAGGTATCGCATCATGGCATGCTCCCTCTCACTCCGGCGCAGTGGCGATAAGCACCGCTCGATTCGCCATGCTGCGCCAGAATACTAGAACAGAACCGCTTTTGGCCGACAGCTTGGCTGCGGAACGGTGAACGGACGCAAATTGGGGAATGACGCCGGATGGGAGCCGGCGCGCTGCTGTTCGCAGGGCGGGCCAAGATGGCCCGACCGGGAATGAGGATCGGCTTGCCCGTTATCGCCGCCAAGCGCAGGTAATGCGAGCGTCCGCCGCTCAGGACGGCGTCGAGACCGCTGCCCTGGGTCCCGGCTCTGCGCGCTTCGCGCTCCGGTCGGGATGACAGGCGTTGTCACTCCGGAATATCGCGCCCCGTACCTGTCATTCCGGAATTCGCCGAAGGTGAATATCCGGAACTCAGGCGCCGCGAGCTAGCGCGGGTGCATGCAGCCCGCTCAGGTTGGCGTGGTGGCGGCCCGCCCATGCATGACGGCTCTGCGCTTGGCCAAGGTGACGTACGGATCGGGCCGCACCCTGCGCAGGACGACCTTGGCGATCTCCATTCCGAAAAGCAGCGTCGATGAAACGAGCGCGGCGATCAGCCAATCGGCCAGCGACAGCGGCACGGTGTGGAACGCCGCCTGCAGGACGGGAAGGTGAATCACTAAAATGTGGGTCCCGAGCGAGAATGCGATGGCGAGGAGGAGCCAACGGTTCTCAAAGAGCCCGCTGAAGGCGCTGCGCCGGCGGGAGCGACAATTGTAGGCGTCGAAGAGCTGGAACATCATGAGCGTGGTGAAGGCCATGGTGCGTGCATAGGCTTCGTCGGCGGCGTTCGGTGCAGACCCCGTGGCGAAGAGAGTGAAGAGGCCGCCGGGATAGTAGGCGTCGAGAACGGCGATCGTTCCGGTCATCATCAGTAGGCCGACCGAGGCAAGCCGGATCCAGTCCTCGGCGAGAAGAACGCCCGATCCGTGTTGCCGAGGCCGGCGCAACATGACGTCGCGGTCCTTGGGATCGACGCCGAGCGCCAAGGCTGGCGGCCCGTCCGTAATGAGGTTGATCCACAGGATCTGGACCGCGAGCAGCGGCAGAAAGAGACCGTGCTCGGCCGAGACGAGACCGAAGGTGCCGGCCAGCATCACGCCGGCGAACATCGTCATCAGCTCGCCGGAGTTGGTCGACAGAAGGTAGAGCAGATACTTCTGGATGTTGTCGAAGATCCCGCGGCCTTCCTCGATGGCCTTCACGATGCTGGCGAAGTTGTCGTCGGTGAGCACCATATCGGCCGCTTCCTTGGACACATCGGTGCCGGTGATGCCCATGGCGACGCCGATGTTGGCGGTCTTCAGCGCCGGAGCGTCGTTGATGCCGTCGCCGGTCATGGCCACGATGTGGCCCTTCCGCTGCAGGGAGGCGACGATACGCAGCTTATGTTCCGGGTCGACACGCGCGAAGATGCGTACACCCTCGACGATGGCGTCGAGGTCTCCGTTGCCCATCGCGCGCAGCTCGTTGCCGGTCACCAGGCGTGCGCCCGGCTCGAAGATGTCGAGCTCGCGGGCGATTGCCTCGGCAGTGGCCGGATGGTCGCCGGTGATCATTACGGAGCGGATGTTGGCGCGCTTGGCGATGGCGACTGCCGCCTTCGCTTCGGTCCGCGGCGGGTCGATCATGCCGACCAGGCCGAGCAGGACGAGGTCGTCCTCGATGGTGTCCGGAAGCTCGAAGGGTCCAGCCGCAGCCGATGCCGAGCTTATGCTCAGGGCCGAAGCTGGCACCGTGCGCGTGGCAATGGCCAACGTCCGGAGCGCCTGCCGGGCGAGGCCGTCGCCGTACTTCACGAAATCCGCGCGCAGCGCGAGCTCGAAAGGCACATCCCCGTCGCGTCCGACATAGCGGCACTTGGGAAGCAGGACCTCGGGCGCGCCCTTCACGAACACATGCAGGATGTCTGGCCGCTCGGGATCGCGGTGCACGGTGGTGTGACGCTTGCGTTCGGAGGTGAAGGGGATCTCGGCAACGCGGGGGTAGCGTGCTGCGTCGGCCTGGTCGAGCCCGAGTTTGCGCGCCGCGACGATCAGCGCGCCTTCGGTGGGATCGCCTTCCACGCGCCAGTGTCCGTCGCTGAGCACCAGGGCGGCGTCGTTGGCCAGCGCTGCCGCGCGCAGCAATCGCTCGGCCTCGGCGTGCGCGCTCGGCTGGTCCGCAAGGCTCCGGCCCGCAACGGTGAGCTCGCCCTGCGGAATGTAACCACTGCCGCCGACCTCGAGGAGGTGGCTGGGCGTTCTGATCGCCCGCACCGTCATCTCGTTGCGTGTAAGCGTGCCGGTCTTGTCGGAACAGATGACAGTCGCGGCGCCGAGCGTCTCCACCGCGGGAAGCTTGCGAACAATGGCGTGAGCGGTTGCCATCCGCCGCACGCCCAAGCTGAGGCCGACGGTGACGATGGCCGGGAGCGCCTCCGGTATGGCTGCGACGGCAAGCGCGACCGCAAACAGAAACAGGCCGAGAACCACGTTGAGCGTGAATGTGGGCGTGCTCAGCACCCCCGCCATGAACACGAGGGCGCAGATGCCGAGCATGATGACGCTGAGGCGCCTGCCGATGCGGTCGAGCTCCTGCTGCAGCGGCGTTGCCTCTTTCTCGGCCGCCTCGAGGAGCCCGGCGATGCGGCCGACCTCGGTCGCCATTCCGGTCGCGACCACAATCGCGCGACCGCGGCCGTAGGTCGCAACGGTGCCGGAGTAGAGCATGTTGCGACGGTCGCCGAGCCCCGCATCCGCGTCGATGCGGGCAGCGGATTTTGTCACCGGCAGACTCTCGCCCGTGAGGGGGGCTTCGTCCGTCTTGAGATTGGCGGCTTCGACGACGCGGGCGTCCGCAGGGATCTTGTCCCCCGCTTCCACAAGAACGATGTCACCGGGGACGATTTCATCGGAGGGGATGCGGACGCGCTCGCCGCCGCGCACAACCGCCGACTCCGGAGCGGCCAACGCCATCAACGCGCGCACGGCGCGCTCGGCGCGGGCCTCCTGGAAGAATCCAAGCGCGGCGTTGAGGGCGACAATGGCCAGTATGACGATGGCCTCGTAAGGCAGGGCGGTTTCGCGCGGGTCCTGCAACAGCCATTCGATCATCGAGATGACGACCGCAACCAGCAGGATGATGACAAGGAAATTCTGGAACTGCTCAATGAGGCGGGTCCACCACGGCGTCTCGGGTGCGCTCCGCAGCCGGTTCGAGCCATGGCGCTCGAGCCGTCGTCCTGCCTCGCCCGCGCTGAGCCCGTGCTCGAGGTCCGAGTCGAGGGCGGAAACCACAGCCGTGGCGTCCTCGCGATAGGGGGCCAGGGGGCTGGCGATGGCCGGCAGTGGCTCGACTGAGTCGGGATCGACCTGCAGTTGCGAACGTTCCTGGCTTGGCGATAGCAGCATCAGTGCTCCTGCAGATAAGATTTGGCATTGCTCGTCGAGCGCACCGCCGATGCCGGCGTTCGGCGCTGAATGCGCGGGTGCGATGCGGCGATGAGTTGTGAGGCTTCGCGGTTGGGCGCCGCATCGTTCCTTACGGGGACCTGCCGCTTCGGGGCGGGACACTGCCCGCTTGGGTAGCCGCCAGTCTCCGCGCCGGCACGAGACTGCGCGAGGGCAAGCTTGCGTGATCCCTCGCGCACATAGTGCTGCCGCGGGGGCGCGGCCAGAAACCGCTCCGAGACTCGAATTGCCTCCGGCTCGAAGAGCTCCAACGCGAGCTTTTGCGCCAGCATGATGTCGCCGACGGCGAGCTGGGCTGCCGGCTTGAAGCAGAGCAGGCGAACGCGCCTGCCGTCCGCATCGAGTTGCTCGACGTTCATCCGGGAGCCCTGATGGATGCGGTAGCGCGCGCCGGTTTTCGAGCCCAGGACGTCGAAATAGCCGTGTCTCGCGTACTGGTGGCGCTGAGACAGCGAGAGATTCGCGTTGAGAAGTTGAAAGGAGCGCTTCTCGGCAGCGTCGGACGTCACCGGCCTCCAGGCCGAAGCCGACAGCACGTCGTCGAGCTTTGCGAGCATTCGCGAGACGACAGCGCCGAGGCTGCAGGCGAGGCGCGAAAAGCCTGCCCGGCCGTCCATGCCGCTCCCACGCATGCGGGCTCTTGCGGTCATTGAAGCGACGCCGGGTTTCCTGGCGACCGGCTGCAGGTTCCACCATGCCCGCAGCGAGCCGGGATGGGGGTGCGCCCCTGATCAGCATCGTCAGTGCGGCATCGAGCCAGCCTGCAGAGCGCTTCAATTGCAGGCGGATTTGTGCTCACGAGCTCAAGCATAGTCAGGCCTCTCCACATGATGTGTCCAGTCCGACATCGCAGCCGTCGGCTGCCAGAGGGGCCCGGTCTGGAAGTTGTGCGTGCTAAGGAGTGGGGGCACCTCCGAACATTTGCAGGACGTCCTCGGGGTTGCTGAGAATCCCGGCGCCGCAGGCGATGAATGCGATGGCACCCGCGATGTCCCACAGGGACACCCGGTCCTCCACCAACCTGGCGCCGCGCGCCCAGGCAACCAGTGCGACAATTGCGGCCAACGCCATCGCCACCAGGCTGAGGGTCGGCAGAAAGAAGGCCGGGGGCGTAACGGATGCGAGCAGGATCACGGGTGGCGCGGCGAGAACGATGACCGCTGCATGCGGCGCGGCGAGGCGAAAAATGCTCGCGCCACGCAAAGAGCGGTCCGTTCTCATCGCAGAACTCCTCGGCATCGATCGCCTTGCGAACGACGTCGCGTCCCCAGAGACGCGAAAACGTATGGATTCCGCGCTAAACGGTCTATTCGAGCATATTGGGTGGTATTTCTACGGTGTCGTCCGGCCCAGCCGGATTGCTTGCCGGACCAGACCGGCAATGCTCTCGGCCTGCATCTTCCCCATCACTTGCGCGCGATAGCTTTCAGCCGTTCGCGGACTGATGCCGAGGCGTGATGCAATCTCGTGGCTGGTCATGCCCAGCACGATCAGGTCCATCACCTCGACTTCGCGGGGTGTGAGGAGCGCAAAGCGGGACCGATCCTCCTTGAGCGTCTGCTCGCGCGAGATCTGATCGAGCAGGCGTCCAAAGGCCCGGTTGATGGCGGCGAGAAGGTGCGTGTCATCGACCGGCTTCTCGATGAAGTCATCAGCTCCAGCCTTTATTGCGGCCACAGCCATCGGAACGTCGGCATGTCCTGAGATCAGAACGACAGGCAATCCGGCCTTCCGCTTCGCCAAATCCCGTACCAACTCGATGCCGTCCATGCCCGGCATGCGCACATCTGCGACCACGCATCCGGGGCGGTGGGACTGGATCGTTGCAAGGAAGGACTCGGCGGAGTCGAATGTTTCGACACGATAGCCAAACACGCGCAACATCTCACCCAGGGCGTCGCGGACCGCTTTTTGATCGTCAATCAGGAAGATCGAGGGAGCTGACATCTTCAGGAATGGCCCTGGCTTGGGATGCAGAAGCGGAACTCCGTGTTGCCCGGCGCGCCCGACTGGAGCCAAATGCGTCCGCCATGAGCCTGCACGATCGACGCGCAGATCGACAGACCGAGGCCCAATCCGTCCTTTTTCGAGGAAGACAACGGTTCGAACAATGTCGAGCCGGATGCAACGCCCCCTCCGTTGTCGAGCACAGAGATCTCCACCATGGGAGCATCCCCTGAACGTCGGGCACCGATGCGGATGCGGCCGTTGCGAGGACGCGCCTCCGCAATGGACTCCATCGCATTGTGCAAGAGATTGAGCACCACCTGTTGAAGCTGGACACGGTCGCCGAAGACAGGCGGGAGAGGGTCGCTGACCATCGCCTCGATGACGAGGGGTCGGTCGGCGGCATCGGGCCTGGCGAGTGCAATCGCTTCCTCCAGGATCGCCCTGACATCCAAGGTGCTCGAATGCGGACGGCGTCGGCGCAGGAACTCGCGGGTGCGATGCACCACGCGGCCGGCGTGGTCGATTTGAGTGACCAGGGCCGTGAGATTGTCGTCCAGGCGCCGCGAGTCCGGCTCTTGTGAATGGAGCATATGCTGGATGGAGCGAGCCAGCGCCCGAGCTGCGGTCAAGGGTTGATTGACCTCGTGCGCGAGTGCGGAAGCCATGCCGCTGACGAGGTTCATGCGTGCGGCGCGTTGTGCTTCGGCCTGCATGTCCTTCACACGCGCCTCGGCCAGGCGTGCGGCGAGATCGGCGCGCTGTCGTTCGCTGACAACCACGCCGACGATCAAGCCGGAGATCGTGAGGACCAGCATGCCCAGCTGGAACTCGGTGAAAACGGCCGCGTCATAACCGTAGTAGTAGAGCAGGGCGACCAGGCCGAGCTGGGTCGCCGCCAGACTCATGCACGAGCCGTCTATGCCGTGTCGCAGGGCGGCGGCCAGCACCGGAAGAAACAGAAACGAGAGCAGATTGTAGTTGCTGGGGACGTTTGTGACGACCATCCACAGCGTCGAGCCGATGAGAAATAGCAGAAGAATTCCTTCGGCTATCAGCTCAGGGCCGATCTTTGCCCGCGACCAGTACAGGAACAGGCGCAGCACGAGCGGCGTTACCACGCCGATGCCGATGATGTCGCCGACGAGCAGCGAGAGGGATGCCGTTGTCAGGTCTGCGGTAGTGAGCTCGCCGAGAACGAGCAAGAGTGCGCTGAGAAGCGCGGCCGATAGCATAGCCGCCGCGAGCCCTCCAGCGAAGAGCACGAGCACTTCGCGCACGTGAGTGAGGCTGACGTCGAGGCGCAAGTGGTACCGGAGCACCGCGGCAGAGATGGTGAAGCTCGCCGCGATGATCGCTGCCATGGCGATGATCACCGGCAATTCGAGCTTAGTCCCCAGGACGAAGATTTCCGCAATCACGACACCGAGGAACAGGACAGTTCCGTAGTAGGGCCCTTTCAGAATCAGGATGGCGAAGACCAGGCCAACTCCGGGATTCCATGGCGTGACCGGCAGCCCCTTGTACTCGTGAATGAAGCTCACCCACTCGAGCCCCAGGTACGCCAACAGGAGCGTCCCTGCTGTGAACACCTCCGGCAGAGGCGTCAGGACCTGAATGCGCCTTAGCCAGGACCCAAAGGCGGCGGATGCGGATTGCGCTTGGATGCTCATGGGTTCTTCGCGCCCAGGGGCCACGAGGTGTCGTTCGAATGAACTTACCGCATCGCCACACGCCGTGCGACGATGCAGAGCTTCAGTCCATGCTCCTCCGCGGATCGAGCAGCGTCTGGTCAAATCCGCTGATGCGCAGAACACCGAGCCGCGCATTGCAGGGATTGCCGACAACCGGAAACAATCCGCGCCTCGCCAGCTGTGGCGCGCCGGCAGATCGCGTGTGGTCAGAATTGTGCGTCGGCCATCGCGCGCCTTCGGGAACCACGCCGTGAGCGCCACGTCGGCAGCAGTGCCCGGCGTGGCGGTTGCCGTATCGCCGCGCTACGGCACCTTCCACTCCTTGTAGTCCCGGGTGACGGCGTCGGCGGCCCGTCGGGCGCTGTCGCGCAGCCAATAGGCCGGGCGGTTCGCGAGGTCGAGGGCGATGGCGTCGCGCGTGTCATGGATACCGAGGTGCAGGTTGGCGAGCTCCAGCCCCATGGCGCGCAGCATTTCGGGCTCGATGAGGTCGGCGCCGTCTTCCTCGGTCTCGAGTTTGCGGTTGTTCGGCGACAGGCGTCGCACCAGCAGGCTCCCTTGCAGGCCGTACCAGGGATCGTTGGCGCGGAACCGGCCCCTGGCGATTTCCTCGCACCGCAGCGGACCGTCCGAGCTCGAGCGTGTGTGTGACCAGGCGGAGGGAAGCATGGCCTTGGCCTCGCGCACGACCGGCGCACCCCGCCACTCCGCGACACCGATCCACCGGGGGCGGCCGAGGCTGCCGAGGCCGGCGCTGCGGGGAGCCGTGCGCATCTGCAGGTGGAGTTGGGGCATGGCGGCCGCCAGCGCATCGATGTAGGCGGTGGGTGCAGCGACGTAGTGTGCATTTTCGATTCTTCGCCAGAACCTGGCGCGCTTCTTGTTCGACACCACCACCAGCTTGCGCAGCCATGCCCAATCGCGGTCGAGGACGATGGGCTTCGGCGCCCTCAACCCGTGGCGGTAGCCGTCGAGGACGGCGGCACAGATCTCGGCCGACGTCATGTCCCGGTCCGGCCCTGCCAGCAGCGAGCTGGTGGCGAGGCGCACGAGGTCGAGCGCGTAAGGCATCTCGGCGGCTTCGTCGAAATCGCTGACTCCCCAGACGAGGCGGCCGTCGTTGTCGCGCCAGGTGCCGTAGTTCTCCAGATGGATGTCGCCGACGCCGAGCACCGGCGGCGCGGCGGCCAGCTCCGGGCACACCTCCAGGATGGTCTCGGCCCAGCGCCAGTAGGTAGCGCGCAGGAAGGCGAAGGGACCGGAGCGCATCCCCTCGTGCTTCAACGCCAGGTCCTTCTCGACCACGCCCGCGCCCGGCTCGCTGCCGAGCTGCCGGCGTAGCCTGTCCTCGAAGGCGCTGACCGATAGCTTGATGTTGATCATGCGTTGCCTCCCGCGAGGATGGCGTGCCCGGGGTCGCGATGATGCTATAAAAGCGTCACGACAATCCGTCGCCAGCTGTTCCTTACCATCTCCCGTTGCAGCATGCGCCAGCGCTTCTTCCTCATGGAAAATCCGGCCGCAGGCATCGCCCGCTCGCGTCTGGTCGATGACGTCGTGCGGACCCTCGAGCAGCAAGGTGCCGCCGTCACGCGAGCCAGGGCCGGCGACATTGCTGCGGCTCGGGAGAAGGCGCGCGCGGCGGGCGGAAGCGGGCGCTACGAGGCCATCGTCGCCGCGGGCGGGGACGGCACCATCCGGCAGGTCGCCGCGGCGCTGCTGGGCTCGGAGGCCGCGCTGGGGATCATCCCCGTGGGGACCGGCAACGTCCTCGCCCATGAGATCGGTCTTGTCCGCACGCCGGCGGCTGTTGCCCGCATGCTGCGTGAGGGCCCGGTCGTAAAGGTGGCCTGCGCCCAGGCCAATGGCGAGCCCTTCCTGTTGATGGTGGGTGTGGGGTTCGATGCGCGGGTGGTCGCCGCGCTGGACCAGCGCCTGAAGAGCCGCTTCGGCAAGGCGGCCTACGCCGGACCGCTGCTGAGCGCGATCGTGCGGGCGCCCGACCGGCTGACGGTGGAAGTCGACGGGTACCATCATTCCGCCTCTTGGGCGGTGATCGCCAATGCCTGCCACTACGGCGGGGGGTTCATGCTGGCGCCGCGCACCGGCATACGCGAGCGCGGCCTGCAGGCCGTGCTGTTCAAGACGCACAGCCGCGCCGTGTTCCTGGGGCAGCTCATGGGGCTGTTTGCGAGCGGACGCCTCGAGCCGCGTAGCGGACGCGGGAGCGAGGTGGAGATGCTGCCGTGTGCGCGGGTAAGGATCACGGCACCGCACGCGGTGCCTACACAAGTCGATGGCGACGTGTTCGGGGTGACGCCGGTCGAGATCGATGCGGGACATCGCGAGGTGCGCCTGATCGTGCCGGAGCACCCGAGAGTAGCCAAGGGCCGCGAATAGAATTAACCTTTTGTTAACCGAGTCAGCGAACGGTGTATATTAAGTGCGGGCTCAATATGCAGCTGGGGGCAGAGCCCGCACCTACTAGGGACAGTCCCAGCACAGCGTAGAGTGTGCGTCAGAAGCGGAATACCCACCCAGGGATGATTCCGCGTCTGAGCGGGATATGCGCAGGAAGCAGCTATCAGAATTGCCGAAGGTGAGGCGGACATGGATGGGGCCGCCGTCCGTAGCCTTCGGATTGTTGTCGCCGCGGTATCTCCGCGGTCCCATCCCGAACCGCTGCACCCGAACGAGCCAGACCGCCCACATCCTCCTCGATCGCCGCGGGCGCTTGCGCCCGGTGTCGGCTTGCGTTCCGGCGAGGACACGGTTTAGGCGCGGGTGGTGCAGCACTACCTCACGAGATGGAGTGGCACATGAAGCGCCTCTGTCAAAGGTGTGGCGTGACCCCCAGTCGGCTCGGTGCCGTCGCGAGCCGCAGGCCTCGACCCCAGCCCGATTGGAAATGGGTGCTTCTGTGGCGCGACAATCAACGCCACCGCCCACCGAGTAAGCTCTAGAGCGCGCTTTTGCCGGCGCGGGCGGTGCGAGCCCGGTCGGCCACGAGATTAAGGGCTGGCCGGCATCGGCCGGCCCTTTTCGTTAGGTGAGTTCCGCGGCAGAGGGGTGAGGGCGGTGCGCGACACGCGATCTCACATCGGCAGCTTGGCCAGCTGGTGGCTGAAGTAGTTCTCGATGGCCGTGACGATGGAGGCGGAGACTTTCTCGCGCCACTGGTCGGATTTGAGCAGCTCGGCATCCGCGGCGTTGGTGACGTAGCCGAGCTCGATCAGGATGGACGGAATCTTGGCACTCTTGATGACGACGAAGGCAGCGGAGCGGTCTGGGTTGTCCTTGAGGCCGGTGCTGACGCCCATGTATTCGATCACCGACTTGACGAACGCACCGGTACGGTCACGGGTGACGTCGACCTCGCGCCGGGCAAGGTCGGCCAGAATCTCGCGAATCGTGCCCACGTCGCCGTCCACTTTCCTGACGGCCGCCAGCTCCGTGTCGGAGAGGACGTTGTTGGCGACCTCGTCCTTGGCCGAGCGCTGCAGCGCGCTGGAAACCGATTCGCGCAGGGAGTAGATGGTGGCGCCGCGCGCCTTCGAGTTCGCGTAGTCGGCATGCACCGCCACGAACAGCGAGGCCAGGTGCCGCTCGGCGAACTCGCGGCGTGCGTTGAGCTCGACGAACGCGTCGGTTTCCCGGGTCATGAGCACCTTGTAGCGGCCGGTGGCGTTGAGCTTGTCCCGCAGTTTCAAGCTGAAAGCGAGGACGACATCCTTCTCGACCGCGCCGTGCTTCTGCGCCCCCGTGTCGTCGCCGCCGTGACCGGGATCGAGGACGATGACCGGCTTGAACATCGCCTGCGCGCGTTCCTGTGGGGACTTCGCCGGACGGGGCATAGGCGGCTGCACATCGAAGGCGCCGAGATTGGATGCTCCGACCGGCATCTTGCCGCGCTTGGCGCCGGGCTTTGCTTTCGGTGCATCGACCGCCACGATCTCTAGCACCAGTCGGGCCGTCTTGCTGTCCTTGCTCTTCTCGATGGCGGCGCGGTCGACGATCACGGGGCCGGTGACGTCGATGACGACGCGCGCCTTGCCGGGTGCGGAGACGCCGCCGCGGAAGGATTTGACGAGGCCGACGGCCGTCTCCCCCGGGTGCGGCGGGAGCTGCAACTTGACATCGTCGAGGTCGATGAACACTCGGTTGGGGTTGGTGAGCGAGAAGACCCGGAAGTCGACGGAATGCTCCAGGCCAATGATGAACTGGGTGCGGGCCTGATCGCCGTGAAGGGTGTTGGAGAGGGGAGCCGCCGACGACTTCGCGGCCGGCACCACAGCAACCTGCTGCGCAGCCGCCGTGTTCGGTAGTCCCAGCACCACGATCGCGGCCACCCCAAGCAGCGCGCGCGGCACAATGTTGCGCGGCCTGCCAAAGCCCATGTCGTTCGACCCCCGTCTGACGCACTTCGACTGGCGGGACAGTCTGCAAGCTAACCACGGAACATGGCATTTTCCGGGTTTCTGCGGGGCCGAGTTATGAAACTGCAAGGGTTAAGGAAGCGTTCGCAGGCGCTTGAGCATGCAACTCGCGAGCGACATGTGGTGAGCTGACGAATTGGTCTTCGTGCTTGGGCGCGACATGTGTTGTCAGCCCGTGTCGAGCAACGAGATCTAGCGCGTTGCAGCGTTTTTCGCGGCCTTGGTGTCTTGCGTATAGGAACGGTGCCGCGCCAGCTCCGCCTCGTCCCACGGTTGGCCGCGGCACGTGCAGTCGGGGATGTATTGTGTCCGGTAGAGGAAGGCGAACTCGAACTGTCGATAGGGTTGCCCGTCGCGGTCGCGCATCTCGCTCGCGTCTTCTCCGGGATTGCGGTGCAGGAAGAGCCTCGCACGTCCAGGGCAGCTGGTTTCGCATTTGACGGCATCCCGCGCGACGCGGTCGGCGGGCGTCGCGTGGCTCAAAGGCCAGTAGAAGCCATCGCAAAGCCTGACACAGAGCGTGCGGACCAAGACAGTCCCTTTCGTGGAGCGCTTGGGACGCGCGGGCCGTTCGCGGTCGCGTTCTGACGGCCGCATCTCGCCGGGCAATTGGCGGGAGGGTGCGTCCCGATCCCACCAATCCAGGAGTTGGCTCTGCGGTTCTATGTGCCCCAGGCTTGCGACGATCTCGGTTCCGCCTCTCGGCGTCGCCTGGAGGCTCCCGACGTCGACAGGCGCGGTGGGCTTTGTCGAATGCGGCTGCACGAGCGCTATCGGCGTGGCCGCGAGCGCACAGAGAAGGGCCGCCGCCCCATAGTGCGAAGGCATGATCTCTCGATCTCCGGCGTCGCTGCGGTGTCGCGGAGAGGACGCTGCCTGAAGCCTGGCCGTTGCGATTAGGCGACGCGGTGGTCAGGTGCGAATGCTGAGCGCGTCCGATATCTCGGAGAGCGTGGCCTTTTCCGCCTCGCTCACCGGGACGCCGCCGAATCCCAGGAAACCGCCTTCTGGGGCAGCTTCGGCAACGCGCTCGCCGACCGTGCGCAGCCAGGTCCTGACCGACGCCGCCTCGTTGGGCGCCTTTGCGGCGAGCACGCTCGATGCCTGTCGCAGCGTTTCGATGGCGCGCGTTTTGACTTCGCCGGATTTGGCGCCCTCGAACCTCTTGCGCAGTCCATCCTGGACCCGCTTGCGGCCGTCGGAGCTCTCGAAGTCCGTGACGATCGCCTTGATCAACTCGCTCGATTGCGGGTCGGCCTTGGCTGTTTGCAGGGCGCTGGCGTTCGCAAATCCCTCCTTCAGCAAGCCCCACAGGCCACTGGGGTCCGCGGCTGTCACGGCCATGCCGCTGGACATGACGCCTTCCATCAGAACCTGCCATTCCTCCGGTGTGAATGTGGTCTTGGTTGCCATGGACGCCTTCTCCGTTGCGATGGAGTTTTCCAAGTCGCCTGATACTGGCGCCGCGACTGCGCGACCATCAGGGCTTCACCGGAGAGGCTGCATGGGCAACCCAGTCTTTTGCCGGCGCCAGTCTTCTAGGGGCGCAACGCGAACGGTGCTCGCGCTCGTGCGAAGGGCCGGTTTCTTGTGGCCCTCAAAGCAAATCCTCGAACGGGACGATGGTGGACTTGACCGTCTTCATCGCCATGGCCTGCGCCACGGCCTCCTTCACGCCATCGACGGTGAAGGGGAAGAGCGTCTGCATCTTGCGCCAGGGGTACTTGTTGCGGGCCTTGTAGAGCATGTCGACCCCGAGAGGGAGGTCATTGGCCGTGAAGGCCCACGAGCCCAGCACGTTCAAGTCCTTGGTGCAGATGCGGTGCCAGGAGGTTGCGATCGAGCCCGCGTCGGTGAATTGGCCCATTTCCACGTAGGTGCCCCCGTCGCGGAGGAATTCGATGCCCTCCGGCCCGGCGCTCGGGTGGCCCGAGCAGTCCATGACGAGATCGGCGCCGTAGCCGCCGACGATATCGCGCACCGCCTTGATGCGCGCATCAGCCGTCGTGTGCTGCTCGATGTCGACGGTGGCCTCGGCACCGAACGCGCGCGCAAGGGCCAGGCGCGGGGTTTCGGGCGCGCCGACGGCGATGACGCGGCCCGCGCCCATCTCCTGGGCCGCGGCGACGGCGAGGATGCCGATGGGACCGGTGCCCTGGATGACGACGGTGTCGTTCCACTTGAATCCGCCCGCCTTGACGGCACGGTTGAAGGCGCGGATGCAGCTCGTCAGCGGCTCGGAGAGCGAGCCGAGGAGCAGGCTCATGTCGTCGGGCAGCTTGTAGATCTTGGTGCCCGGTAGCTCGCCGAGATCGACGTAAACGTACTCGGCCCAGCCGCCCCACAGGTGCGGCGGCTTCTCAAAGCCCAGGTAGCGGCCGTAGTACACGGGCGTGAGGCACTTGTTGGCCTGCTCGGGGTAGTGCTTGCACCAGTCGCAGAAACCGCAGGGCATCAGCGGCGGCAGCATCAGCTTGGAACCGATGCCGATGGGCTTGCCCATGAAATCGGTGGTCAGCTCACTCCCGATCTCGACGATCACGCCGGCAAGCTCGTGGCCCAGCGTGAAGGGCCAGGGCAGGGGCTTGGGCCAATGCCCCCTGAGGATGTGCTGATCGGTGCCGCAAACGCCGCAGGCGCCGATCTTGATGAGCGCGCCCTTGGGCGGAACATTCGGCCATGGCACCTCGCGCATCACGGGCTCTGCCCCTGGGCCGGCATAGGTGGTGACGCGGATGGGGGGACGGGTCACCGACCTGGTCGCGGTCATGGCGCGCTCCTCGACGATGTTTCGCGCACCCTTTGTAGCCGTCGAAATCATGCGGCGGCTAGATGAAGCGGACATGGCTGAGAGGATTGCGCTTGCCTTCGGCCGTACGATTTGGCTTAAGTAGCGCCGCAACGGACGGCGAGGCGCTGGGCGCCCCCGCAACGCGAGACTTGGTTCTGTGAGCTTTTCTGGCTCCATCATCGGCGCGACGACGGCGGCACTTCCCGCAACGTCTCTGCTCGGCCTGCTTGCGAGCCTCCTGCTTACCAGCCCCTGAGCCATCCGCTCCAGGCTTCGCCGGACGGTCGCCCAGGGGTTCCCGATACAAGCCCGAACAAAACTTTAATGCCGACTCGTGCACACTCGAGATCGGCGCGATGCGAGGACAATCCGATGCCGCAAGCGAACGAGAAGGGCCCGCAGGCCCAATCCGGCACCAAGGTGCAGGGCTCCAACAAAGACAAGGTTTTCATCTTCGACACGACGCTGCGTGACGGGGAGCAGTGCCCCGGCGCGACCATGACGTTCGAGGAGAAGCTGGAGGTTGCCGATTTCCTCGAGGCGATGGGCGTCGACATCATCGAGGCCGGCTTTCCGATCGCCAGCGAGGGCGACTTCTACGCCGTCTCCGAGATCGCCAAGCGGCTCAAGAAGTCGGTGGTATGCGGGCTGTCGCGGGCCGGCGAGCTCGACATCGACCGCGCCGGCGAGGCCATCAAACCCGCTGCGCGCCCGCGCATCCACACGTTCATCTCCACCTCGCCGGTGCATCGCAAGCACAAGCTGCAGAAGAGCGAGGAGCAGGTGCTGGAGATGGTGCACTTCCAGGTCGCGCGCGCCCGCAACTGGTGCGATGACGTGGAGTGGAGCGCGGAGGACGCGACCCGCACGGAGATCGACTATCTCTGCCGCTGCGTCGAGACGGCGATCAAGGCGGGCGCCTCCACGATCAACCTGCCGGATACGGTCGGCTACGCCACGCCCGAGGAATACTACCAGATGTTCCGCACGGTGATGGAGAAGGTGCCGGGCTCCGAGAAGGTGATCTTCTCCGTGCACTGCCACAACGATCTCGGCATGGCCGTGGCCAACTCGCTGGCGGGCATCCGCGCCGGCTGCCGGCAGGTGGAATGCACCATCAACGGCATCGGCGAGCGGGCCGGCAACGCGGCGCTGGAAGAGATCGTAATGGCGATCAAGACGCGCGGCGACGTGCTGCCCTACGAGGTCGGCATCGACGCGGTGCAGCTCAACCGCGCCTCCAAGCTGGTGGCGGCGGCGACGTCGTTTCCGGTGCAGTACAACAAGGCAATCGTCGGGCGGAACGCGTTCGCGCACGAGTCTGGCATCCACCAGGACGGCATGCTCAAGCACACGCAGACCTACGAGATCATGTTGCCGGAGTCGGTCGGCGTATCCAAGACTTCGCTGGTGATGGGCAAGCACTCCGGGCGCAACGCCTTCCGCACCAAGCTCAAGGAGATGGGCTACGAGCTGGGCGAGAACGCCCTGGAGGACGCCTTCAACCGCTTCAAGGCGCTGGCCGACCGCAAGAAGCACGTCTACGACGAGGACCTGGAAGCGCTGGTGGACGAAGAGATCGCCACCGCCCAGGATCGCATGAAGGTGGTGGCGCTCACCGTGATCGCCGGCACCATGGGTCCGCAGTCCGCGACGCTGACGCTCGACATGGGCGACGGCAAGCAGCAGACCGTGCAATCGACCGGCAATGGCCCCGTCGACGCGACCTTCAACGCCATCATCAAGCTGGTACCACACAAGGCCAAGCTGGCGCTTTATCAGGTGCACGCCGTCACCGAGGGCACCGATGCGCAGGCCGAGGTGTCGGTGCGGCTCGAGGACGAGGCGGTGGAGGGCGGGCGCGCCGTCACCGCGCGCGCGGCCGATCCCGATACGCTCGTAGCCAGCGCAAAAGCGTATCTGAGCGCGCTCAACAAGCTGCTCGCCAAGCGCGGCCGCTTGCACGCCCAGCAGAGCGCGTGAGCACCGACGTCAGACGCCAGGTCTGACGTCAAAAAAGATCGCCCCGGCGAGGGCACACCGGGGCGATCGAGGGCCGAGGGGGCGGCCCTTCAGGCGAAGAAGCCGCTTGCGTCGATGGGGCCCGGGGGAGGCGCGACCGACTCGCGAAGCGGCGTAACCAGATGCCTAGCACGCCAGGAACATAAAGGGAACATCAATTTTTGACCCCAGGCACTGCGGTCAGCAAGACCGACAGGTGCAGGGCGCCCGGCCTTCGCCAGGATGATGCAAATTGCTGCCGAAAGTGCATCGCCAAGACCGTCATGGCCGCGAAGGCCGGAACCCAGGACGCCGCGCCGGCTAGCGGCTGTCGGCAAGCTCGGAACGGACAAGAGCCAGCGCCTCCTCGATCATGGCGGCAGTCACGTCGAGGTGGGTGCAGGCACGCACGCGGCCGCCAAGCAGGCTCAGGTGCACGGCCTTCGCGCGCAGGCGTGCGATGAGATCGGGCGCGGGAATGCCGGCGCCGGCGGAATCGAAGAACACGAGGTTGGTGTCGGGCTCCTCGACGGTGACACCCGGCATCTGTTTGAGGCCGCGCGCGAGGGCGCGGGCGTTGGCATGGTCCTCGGCCAGGCGCTCGACGTGATGGTCGAGGGAATAGAGGCAGCCGGCGGCGCAGATTCCGGCCTGGCGCATCGAGCCGCCGAGCCGCTGCTTCCAGCGCCAGGCAACGTCGATGAAATCCCGGCTGCCGGCAAGCGCGGCGCCGAGCGGGGCGCCGAGGCCCTTGGTGAAATCGATCCAGACGGAGTCGAAGGATCTGGTCATGCGCTCGGCCGCGATGCCGGAGGCAACGCAGGCGTTCATCAAGCGTGCGCCGTCCATGTGCGTGGCCCAGCCCTCGCCCTTCGCCACGGCGGCGACCGCGTCGAGTTGTGCGAGCGGCCACACCGTGCCGCCGCCGATGTTGGCGGTCTGCTCGACCTCGAGCAGCCGCTGCGGCGGGGCGTAGCGCGTGCGCGGACGAATGGCGGCGCGCACGTCGTCGGCGGTGAAAAGGCCGCGCACGCCCTTGAGGGCCATGATCTGTACGCCCGTGAACGCTGCGTGCGCGCCGCCCTCGCTGGTGAGGATGTGCGCGGTCTCGTGCGCGATGACCTCCTCGCCCGAGCGGCAGTGCGTAAGGACGGCGATGACATTGCACATGGTGCCCGAGGGAAGGAACATCGCGGCTTCCTTACCCAGCAAGGCGGCGACACGGTCGCACAGGGCGTGGACGGTGGGATCGTTGCCATGCTGCTCGTCGCCGACCTCGGCGCGCATCATGGCCTCGCGCATGGCTGGCGTCGGGCGGGTCTGCGTATCGGAGTAGAGGTTGATGCGGATCGGCGGGGCGTCCTTGGCGGGACGGAGCGGGGTGTAGGCCATCGGACGCCTCCTGGGACGAGCGGGGGCGCACGCTAGCACGAGGCTCAAGAGCAACAAACGGGGTGCGGCAGACACCGCGCCGGTCCCGTCACGCTTCCATCATCAAGAGCAAAGTCGCTATGGTGGCCCTCGGGGGAGGGATGCCATGGACTGGCGTGCGTTTGCTTCACGCATACTCGAATCCGTAGAGCAGGTGCCGAGCCCGAAATGGCTCGGCCTCGTTGCCACCTGCATCGCTGTCGTCCTTCTCGTAGCGCTGATCGCCCTTTCCGAGCGCCACCTGCGCTTGCGCCGCAAGCTCACCGAGCAGGGCCTAGGACTGACGGATGCCCTCGCCGGCTGGGAGGACGATCTGGCGCCAATCTCCCTCGAAGGCGAGGGTCGTGCAATGGTCGACCGGTGGCTGCCGCGACGCCCGCGTCCGTTCCTGCTGACCGTGGGTCTCATCGCGGTGGCGTGTTGGGGCCTGGGCCTGTCGCTGGCGGCCGATCCATACGCCTTCCTCGTCAGCCGGGAATGGCAGCTGCAGCCGCTCTACCTTGCCGCGCACCTCATCACGCTGCGCCTGTTCGCCACCATGTTCACGCGCAACTTCCTGGCAGGGGTCGTGCACCTCGACATGCCGCCGGCGGATGCGCGCCGCGGCATCAGCCGCGTGCAGGGCCCCGTCGGCGCGCTGCTCGCCGTGCTGTTTGCCATACCCTTCTGCCTCTACGATCTGCAGATTCTGGGCTTCGCCAAGGACGGCAAAGGAACCGACGGCGGACTGGGCGCGGGCACGGAGCAGCTGCTCTACGTCATGTGGTGCGCCGAGTGGTTCCTGATGGCGTTCATCTGGGTGCAGCTCGTCGGTTTTCTGCTGCTGACGCGTTCCGCCATCGGCGACTACCGATTCCGAGCGCCGATTGAGGTGGTGCTCCTGGAGCGCCACTATCGCCACTTCCTGGCCATGAGCGCCCACGGCGCCACGATCGTGCTCGGCTTCTTCCTGATGAACGTGGCGTACGGCTGGTACACGGGCGCCGAGCTCACGGACTACGTGGGCGTGGCGGTGACGCTGCTGCTGCTGGTGATCGGGTTCATTCCGCCCTGGATGCAGCTGACCCACAAGATGGACCGCATCGTCAAGGACGAGATGGCGGGGCTGCGCCGTCGGCTTGCGGGCAGCGGTCTCCTGAGCACAGCCGGCGCCTTGCAGGTGTCCCAGCAGCCCGAGGACATCCAGCACCGCCTCGACGAGGCGCTCGTCATGCTGCGCATCGCCTACCTGGAGCGGCTGCACAGCGACCTCGGCAACATGGAGGCCTGGAGCATCGTCATGAAGGTGGGCGTGCCGCTGATGACCGTCGCCTACTACGCCGTGCACATCTTCAGGACCGCGTCGTGAGCTACTGGGACGCCGCGCGGACGACGTCGTCGTGAGCCTGTCGAGGGACGGGCCGCAGGCACCTGAACCGCGCTTCGACAGGCTCAGCGCGGGGTTGGGGACTGTGGCTGGAGCCCGCCGCGCACACGGCGTCGTCCTGAGCCTGTCGAAGGACGGGCAGTAGGGGCGGCGCACGATCCGATCAGAAGCCGTGCTTGAACCGATACCAGATCAAGGGGCCGCAACCCGCAAAGAAAGGTATGGCCAGGAGTGCTCCCGCGGTGGTGCCAGCGGTCTCCGAGACCACGCCGAAGTAGAGCGCACCGCGCACGATGCTGCCGGCGCCCATCGAGAGGGCGAAGGCCAGCAGCGCCCGGCGATACCAGAGGCGGGCGCTGGGCGAAGGAATCTCGTCCACCGGCGGCCACCGCTTCGGGGGATTTAGCATGCCACCACAGGACGCCCGCCGCGAAGGCCGCGCAGCCGACGATGATGATCGGCTCTCAGAAGGACGACGCTTCCATCGGGTGTTCCCCGGTCAGGCCACATCACCACCATCGCCCCTCGGTTGGACGGTGCGCGGGACCCCGCCTGTGGGGGAGGCATGCTTCTGCGCCGCGGCCGGTTGCGCGGGTGCGATCTCCTCGCGGAACTTGTTGGTGATGGGATAGCGGCGGTCGCGGCCGAAATTGCGCGCCGAGATCTTCACGCCCGGAGCCGCCTGCCGGCGCTTGTACTCGGCAATGTAGAGCAGCCGCTCCACCTTCTTGACGGTCTCCGGCGGATGGCCGCGGGCGATGATGTCGGCAAGCGGCATCTCGCGCTCGACGAGGCAGGCGAGAATGTCGTCCAGCACCTCGTAGGCCGGCAGGCTGTCCTGGTCGGTCTGGTTCTCCCGCAGCTCGGCGGTGGGTGGGCGCGTGATGATGTTCTCGGGGATGACGATGCCGGGCGGACCCTTGCCGCCCTTGGGGACATGCGCATTGCGCCAGCGGGCCAGGCGATAGACCTCCATCTTGTAAAGGTCCTTGATCGGGTTGAAGCCGCCGTTCATGTCTCCGTAGAGCGTGGCATAGCCCACCGACATCTCGCTCTTGTTGCCGGTCGTGAGCACCATGCCGCCGAACTTGTTGGAGAGGGCCATCAGCGCCGTGCCGCGCACGCGGCTCTGCACGTTTTCCTCGGTGACGTCGGACTCGCGGCCCGCAAACATCCCCTCGAGCATGGCGAGGAAGCCCTCGACCGCCGGCGCGATCGGCACGACGTCGTAGCGCACGCCGAGTGCCTTGGCGCACTCGGCGGCGTCGGAGAGGCTCACATTGGAGGTGTAACGGTAGGGCAGCATCACGCAGTGCACGCGCGCGGCGCCGAGCGCATCGACCGCCAGCGCCGCGACGAGGGCGGAATCGATGCCCCCGGAGAGGCCGAGGACCACATTCGGGAAGCCGTTCTTGTCGACGTAATCCCGCAATCCCAGTATGCAGGCGTGATAGGCGGCGGAGTCCCCCTCCTCGATCGATGCCCGCGTGCCGTCTTGGCAGCGCCAGCCGGCCGGTGTGCGGCGCATCTCGACGACGGTTACGGCCTCCTCCCAGGCCGGCATCTGCACGGCGAGGTGGCCGTCAGGGTTCAGGACGAAGGAGGCGCCGTCGAACACCAGCTCGTCCTGGCCGCCGATCTGGTTGAGGTAGAGCAGCGGCAGCCCTGTCTCCGTGACGCGGGCGACGGCTACGTTCGTGCGCAAGTCGGGCTTGGGCCAGTCGAAGGGCGAGCCGTTCGGGGAGATGAGCATTTCCGAGCCCGTCTCCTGCAGGCACTCGCAAACCTCCTCCTTCCAGATGTCCTCGCAGATCGGCACGCCGATGCGCACGCCGCGGAAATTGACCGGGCCCGGCAGCGGCCCCTGGTCGAACACGCGCTTTTCGTCGAACACGCCGTAGTTGGGCAGCTCGACCTTGTGGCGCACGGCTTCGATGCGCCCGCGATCGAGAAGCGCGATGGAATTATAGAGCTTGTCGTCCTCTGCCCAGATGGTGCCGACGATCACGGCGGGACCTCCGTCGGCCGTCTCTGCGGCGAGGGTCTCCACGGCACTGCGCGCGGCCGCGGCAAAGGCGGGTTTGCGCACCAGGTCCTCGGGAGGATAGCCGGTGATGAAGAGCTCGGGGTATACGACGAGGTCGGCGCCGCGGGCCGCCGCCTCGGCGCGCGCCCTGCGCAGCTTGGCGGCGTTGCCGACGAGGTCGCCGACGACGGGATTGAGCTGCGCGAGGGCGATTCTGAGCGTATCTGTGATGGCCTTCGACATGGGTCGACATTAGGACTTGGCGCTCGCGTTGCGCAACGTGGCAGATACGGGGCAGGAAACGCGTGCCGACATCGAACGGAGCGACGATCCTCGGCGCAGGGGCGATTCTCCTGTGGTCGACGCTCGCCATCCTGACGGTCGGTACGGGCACCATACCGCCGTTCCAGACCACGGCTGTCGCCTTCGCTGTCGGCGGCGCGGTTGTGGCGCTGGCGGCCGTGCTGCGGGGTCGCGCCGGTCTGATACGGCCGACGTGGGCGTCTTTGGCGCTCGGCGTCTACGGTCTGTTCGGCTACCACGTTCTCTACTTTGCCGCGCTCAAGCTCGCGCCGCCAGCCGAGGCCCATCTGCTGGCATCGCTGTGGGCGCTGCTGATCGTCTTGCTCTCCGGCCTGTTGCCGGGTGCCCGGCTGCAGCGCATCCATGTCCTGGCCGCCCTGATGGGTCTCGCCGCGGCGACGCTGCTCGTGTGGGGGCGACTGGGCACAGGAACGCCCGGATCGTCTGCTCATGTTGGCTTCCTGCTGGCGCTTGGCTGCGCGCTCGTGTGGTCGAGCTACTCGGTGGCATCACGGCTCTTTGCCGAGGTCCCGAGCGAGAGTGTCGCCGTCGCGTGCATCCTCACCGCGGTCCTCGCGTTCGCCTGCAGCCGGCTGTTCGAGACCTGGGTGACGCCCGACGGTGCGATCGCCTGGCTGGCACTCATTGGTCTCGGCGTGGGGCCGACGGGCGCCGCCTTCCTGCTCTGGGACATCGGCATGAAGAGAGGAGATGTGTCGCTGCTCGGCGTTCTCTCCTATGCATCTCCGGTTCTCTCCACGCTGCTGCTGGTGGTGCTGGGATTTGCGGCGCCAAGCTGGACGCTCGCCTTGGCCTGCAGCCTCATCGTCATTGCCGGCGTGATCGCGACGTGGGCGGATTGAGCATAACCGCTTCGCGCTTGCTGAAAGCGCGGAACAGAGTCACGCTACGACGTTGGCTGAACAGCAAGGAGAATGCCGGCCGAAGCACCTCGACTCACCACATAAGACCCGCTGAGGCCCGACGCAGATCGCAGGCAGCCGCAGAGCTGTCGCGACGGAGGAAACGGAGGACGCCCAATGCCAGGTTCACGCTCCCATGCGCTAGCTGCCGCGGCCGCGCTGAGCTCACTGCTCGCCGCCAACTCCCTCACGGCCCAAACTCCTGCCGCCAAGGTCGACGGGGCCTTCATCCGCCAGAATGAGGCAAGCTCCCGGGAATGGCCGACGATCGGGCTCGACTACGCGGAGACGCGCTTCAGCAAGCTCAAGCAGATCGACGCGAGCAACGTCAAGGATCTGGGCCTTGCCTGGTCCTACAACCTGGAATCGACTCGCGGAGTCGAGGCGACGCCGTTGGTGGTCGACGGCGTGATGTACGTGACGGCGTCGTGGAGCATCGTGCACGCCATCGACGCGCGCACGGGCAAGGCGCGCTGGGTCTACGACCCCAAGGTGCCCCGCGACATCGGCTACAAGGGATGTTGCGATGTCGTCAATCGCGGGGTGGCCCTGCACAAGGGCAAGGTCTACGTCGCCGCCTACGACGGGAGGTTGATCGCACTCGCAGCGGACACCGGCAAGGTGGTGTGGGAGAAGGACACCATCATCGACAAGGCACGTCCCTACACCATCACCGGCGCCCCGCGGGTATTCAAGGGCAACGTGGTGATCGGCAACGGCGGCGCGGAGTACGGCGTGCGCGGCTACGTCACCGCCTACGACGCAGAGACCGGCGAGCAGAGGTGGCGCTGGTTCACGGTGCCGGGAGATCCAAGCAAGCCGTTCGAAGACGAGTCGATGGAGAAGGCTGCCAAGACCTGGGACCCGGCCGGAAGGTACTGGGAGGCCGGCGGCGGCGGCACGGTCTGGGATACGCTCACCTACGACCCCGACCTCAACCTCGTCTACATCGGCACGGGCAACGGGTCGCCCTGGGCGCACAGCAAGCGCAGCCCGGCCGGCGGCGACAACCTTTATCTCTCCTCGCTCGTGGCCCTGAACGCCGACACCGGCAAGTATGTCTGGCACTACCAGGAGACGCCCGGCGACAACTGGGACTATACGGCAACCCAGCCGATGATCCTGGCCGACCTCACGATCGACGGGCAGGCGCGCAAGGTCATCCTGCATGCGCCCAAGAACGGCTTCTTCTTCGTCGTCGACCGCACCAACGGCAAGTTCATCTCGGCCAAGAACTTCGTCGACGTGAACTGGGCCACGGGCTACGACAAGGACGGCCGCCCGATCCAAATTCCCGAGGCGCGCCAGAACGACAAGCCGCGCGAGAGCATCCCGGGTCCGTTCGGTGCCCACAACTGGCACCCGATGTCGTTCAGTCCGCTGACCGGCCTCGTCTATCTGCCGGCGCAGAACATCCCGCTGACGCTGATGGATCACAAGGGCTGGAAGCATAATGTCAACGAACCGGGCTCGCCGCACGCTGCCATGGGCTGGAACACGGCGATGTACATCAATGCGGAGCCGCCGAAGTCAGCGCCCTTCGGCCGCCTGATTGCCTGGGACCCCGTGCAGCAGAAGGAGGTCTGGCGGCAGGAGCACGTCTCCCCGTGGAACGGCGGCACCCTGGCGACGGCCGGCAACCTGGTCTTCCAGGGCACGGCGGACGGCCGCTTCGTGGCCTACAACGCGATGACGGGCGCGAAGCTCTGGGAAACGGCCACCGGGACGGGCGTCGTCGCGGCGCCGGCTATCTATGAGATCGACGGCAAGCAATATGTGTCGATCGCGGTTGGCTGGGGCGGCGTCTACGGGATCGCCCATCGGGCCACCGAGCGCAAGGGCCCCGGCACGGTCTACACCTTCATGATCGGTGGCACGGCCAAGGCACCGGAGTTCGTCGCCTACCAGCAAGGCGCGCTGCTGAAGGACGTGAAGTACGACCCCGCGCACGTGAAGGAGGGTACGCTGCTCTACGTCAGCAACTGCGTGTTCTGCCACGGCGTGCCAGGTGTCGACCGCGGTGGCAACGTGCCCAACCTCGGCTACGCGGCGACGGCCACCATCGCCAATCTCGACCAGTTCATCTTCAAGGGGCCGCACGTGCAGCAGGGCATGCCGGACTTCACGGGGCTGCTGAAAGCGGACGAGATCGAGAAGATCAAGGCCTTCATCCAGGGCACCGTCGACGCCATCCGACCGAAATAGTGCTCATCTCTCCCTCCCCCCTTGCGGGGTGAGGGCCAGCAGGCGCCGATAGTGTCACAGTGAACCTCTCCCCATCGAAGAGAGGCGCGCCCTACTCCGCTGCCGTTCTGGACGCCGGCGCACTGGCTGTGGCGTCCTGCTTCAGCCTTGCGGCCAGCAGAAAAGCAAGCTCCAGCGACTGACCCGCGTTGAGGCGTGGATCGCATCCCGTGTCGTACTTGTCGCCGAGGTTCGCCTCCGAGATGCGGGTCACGCCGCCCGTGCACTCCGTCACGTTCTGCCCGGTCATCTCGACGTGTACGCCGCCGGCATAGGTGCCCTCGGCGCGGTGGGTGTCGAAGAAGCGCTCGACCTCGGCGACGATGCTCTCGAAGGGGCGCGTCTTGTAGCCGGTGGTGGCGGTGACGGTGTTGCCGTGCATGGGATCGCACTCCCACACCACGGTGCGGCCGGCCTTCTTCACGGCGCGGATGAGCTTGGGCAGGTGCTTCTCCACCTTGTCGGCGCCGAACCGGCAGATGAGCGTGAGGCGCCCCGCCTCGTCCCGGGGGTTGAGGATGTCGATGAGGCGCAGCAGTTCGTCGGGCTCCAGCGACGGCCCGCACTTCACGCCGATCGGATTGACGACGCCGCGGCAGAACTCCACGTGTGCGCCGTCCGGCTGGCGCGTGCGGTCGCCGATCCACAGGAAATGGCCGGAGGTGGCGACGTAGTCGCCCGAGCCCATCATCTGGTCCTGCCGGGTGAGGGCCTGCTCGTAGGCCAGAAGCAGCGCCTCGTGGCTGGTGTAGAAGCTGGTCGTGCGCATCTCCAGGTTCTTCTCGGCGGTCATGCCGAGGAGCGCGTTGATCTCCACCGTGCGCTTGATCTCGTTGGCGAGCTGCTCGTAGCGCTCCTCGACCGGGGTGCCTTCCATGAATTTCAGCTCCCACCGGTGCGCGTTCTCGAGCGAGGCGAAGCCGCCGTCCAGCAGCGCGCGCAGGAAGTTGAGGGTGGCTGCCGACTGCCGGTAGGCCTGCAGCTGCCGGCGGGGATCGGGAATGCGAGCCTCGGGCGTGAACTCGGGGCCGTTGATGATGTCGCCGCGATAGCTCGGCAACTCCACGCCGTTCTGCTTCTCGGTCGGCGAGGAGCGCGGCTTGGCGAACTGGCCGGCCACGCGCCCGACCTTCACCACCTGGCTGTTGCCGCCGAAGGTGAGGATCAGGGCCATCTGCAGGAACAGCTGGAAGTAGTCGCGGATGTAGTCGGTCTTGTGCTCCTTGAAGCTCTCCGCGCAGTCCCCGCCCTGCAGCAGGAAGGCCTTGCCCTGGGCGACGCCCGCCAACTTCTCTTTGAGGTCGCGCACCTCCTTGATGAAGATGAGCGGTGGAAAGTTACGCAGGTTGTTCTCGACCTCGGACAATGCCGCGGCGTGAGGATACTCGGGCACTTGGCGGATCGGCTTGCCTCTCCAGCTGTCTGGCTTCCACGGCTGCGCCATGGGTCGTCTCCTACGCGTCGTCTTGTGCGATCGGCCCGTGCGCTGTGAGCACGGTGGGCCGGCGCCACTGTTACAGTTCAATGGGCTATGCGCCGGCTTATAGGCGAAAGCTGGACCGTCCGCCAGATTGGCATCCGGGAAAAATGCGCGCCGCGTATTGAATTCGCCGGGAGGGTGGCTAAGTTGACGCAAACGTCAACTTAGCGATGGAGCCGGCCAATGACCGTTTCCCTCCGGGTGCCCGAGGCGGCGGCGACCGCGGTCGCAGGCGACAGCCGTGACCTCACGGTCCCGGCCGCGGACGGCTACGCCTTGGCGGCAACCTTGCTCGAGCCGGGCTGCGCGCTGCCCGATGCGCCGCTGGTCGTGATCGGCTGCGCCGTGGGGGTGCCGCGGCGCTACTACGCAAAGTTCGCCGGCCATATCGCCGCGCGGGGGCACCCGGTGCTCACTTTCGACTACCGCGGCATCGGCGGGTCGCGGCGCGGCTCGCTCGCGGGCTCCAAGGTGCGCATGCGCGACTGGTGCATCCTCGACGTGCCGGGCGTGCTCGCGTGGACGCAGCGCGAGTTGCCGCGGCGGCCGGTCCATTGGGTCGGCCACAGCATGGGCGGCTTTGCCACGGGGCTCGCCCACAACAACCACATCGTGGCGCGGCAGCTCAACGTGGCGACGCTCAGCGGGTACTGGGGCCGGATGGCTTCGCCCGAGAAGTATCGCGTCCGCCTGATGATGGCAGGGCTCGGGGCGCCGGTGGTCCGCCTCATGGGCTACTTCCCAGGCTTTCTCCTGGGCGGCGAGGACATGCCGGGGCCTGCGTATCTCGAATGGACGCGCTGGTGCATGACCCCCGGCTTCCTGTTCGACGACACGACGCTGGCGGAGCGGGCAAACTTCCCACGTTTCAAGGCGCCGTTGCGCTGTCTCCAGATCGGCGACGATCCCTGGGGCACGGAGGCGGCCGTGGGACACATGACCGAGCATTTCACGGGCAGTGCCGACCGCTCGACGTGGCGCATCACGCCGGCCGATGCCGGAGTGAAGGCGATCGGCCATTTCGGCTTCTTCCGCTCGGAAATGGCCGACACGCTCTGGAAGCCGGCGGCGGATTGGCTGCTCGATCAGGAATCGGGTTGACGTGCCGGCGCCGGCACATACGAGTATGAGCCAACACATATTGGCGGCTCGGTCGGGAGGCTTGCATGGGTGCGGTGGAGGATGCGGTTTCGACAACGCGTCAGGCTGGACGTGAAACCAAGGCCCGACTGAGGATTTTCGACTGCGACGTGCATCCCGTGCCGCGCGACGGGCTCAACACCTTGGCGCCCTACATCCCCAGGGCCTGGAAGGAGCGCTTCGACCGCAAGCAGGCACTGCACGACGGCCTGAACGTGCCGATCCGCTTCAAGCACCCCAACGGCTCGGTGGTACGCCAGGACGCGCGGACGCCCGATGGCGGACCGTCCGCCTCGGACGCCAGATACCTCGTGCGCGATCTGCTGGAGGAGCAGGGCATCGAGGGCGCGCTGCTCAACTGCTTCGACGCGGGCGGGTTGCTTTCCGCGCAGGCGAGCACGGAGGAGAGCATCGTCCTCGCCAAAGCCTACAACGACTACTTCATGGAGGAGTGGCTGCCGGTCGACCCGCGGCTGAAATACGCGCCGGCGGTGCCGACACAGGACCCGGTCGCCGCCGCCGCCGAGATTCGACGCCTCGGCAAGCACGCGCAGGTCGCCGCCATTTTCGTGCCGCTGGTGAACGTGCTGATGGGTCACCGCTACTATTGGCCGATCTATGAGGCGTGCGCGGATCTGGATCTGCCCGTCTATGTCCACGTCACGGGCATCGAGAGCATCTCGGCCGGCACCCCGACGATGGGGGCAGGAACGTTCGAATCCTATATCGAGCGTTATGCCGCCGTGCCGCAGATGGGGATGGTCAGCGTCACCAGCCTGATCCTCAACGGTGTGCTGGAGAAGTTTCCGGGCCTCAAGTTCATGTTCGCGGAATACGGCTTCTTGTGGCTGCCGTCGCTGTTCTATCGCATGGACCGCACCTGGCGGGGGCTGCGCCACGAGGTGCCGTGGGTGCGCAAGTCGCCCGGCGAGTATCTGCATGAACGCTTCATCTTCACGACCCAGCCGTGCGACGAGCCTGACGATCCCAAGCAACTCGCGACCCTCATCTCGCTGCTCGGCCCCGACCTCTTGTGCTTCAGCAGCGACTACCCGCACTGGGACAACGACATGCCGGGGTCGACGTTGCGGATGCTCCCCGCCGAGGCTCGCAAGGCCGTCTTCTACGACAATGCCGCGCGCGTTCTGCGGCTGTAGGTGGTCCGAGATGGCGCAAGCAAGGCAGCAGCACAAGGTCGGTCGCTCGCAGGACTTCGCGATCGGCCAGATGAAGCTCTTCGAACTGCAGGGCCGCGAGATCGGCGTGATCCGCTTGCCCGGCGGCGACCTGCGCGCGATCAACAACTGGTGCCCACACAAGGGGGCGCCCATCTGTCGGGGCATCGTCGGCGGGACATGGCGTTCGAACGGGCCGGGCGATCTCACGCTGGATAGCGGCAGCGTGGCGTTGGCATGTCCCTGGCATGGCTTCGAGTACGATCTCGCCACCGGCGAGGAGGTGTGCTGGCGACGTCCGACGCGGCTGCGCATGTACGGGGTCGAGGAGGTCGACGGGGAGGTCATCGTCACGCTTTAGCGTGGCCGATCGAGAAGTCTGTGGCCGTTCTCCCGGGGAAGCTGGATCAGACTTCGGCGCCCGAGTGAGACCGTTGGCGTGGCTCGCGTCCTGTTGGCCGCGAAGGATTGTTGCTAGCTTGTCGCGCGGGACGAGTTTTCGCGATCAGGACATGAGCGTTGGGGGTACCGCAGGCCGGTGTGCTCTGCCGCGACCGATCCGGGAAAGATTGCACCGGCTGCGAGCAGCGCGTGCGCAAACGGTTTGCATCCGCGCGGCGCAAAGGGAAAAAAAGCGTCTTCGTTCCAGCCCGTTGTGCTCGCACACGCCTTCACAAGCTCGCGAGGATACCTGCCCGCCGCAGCAGTCGTGCACCATATCGCTGCAACGCACCATAACGCACGACAGGACTTCCATGATCCCCCGCATGCATTCGCTGCCGCGCCGTGCGCGCGGCGCTGCGCTCGTCGCGTTCCTGGGCATCGTCCTCGGCCTTGCCGGTTGCGGCCAGGGTAATTCCAAGACGGCGGCAGCACCGTCGCCGCCGCAGGTCACGGTGGCGCGGCCGGTGATGAAGACGGTGGTCGATCAGGACGAGTATGTCGGGCGATTCGTGGCGGTCGATGCGATCGAGGTGCGTGCGCGCGTGTCGGGCTACCTCGACTCCGTGCACTTCAAGGATGGCCAGATGGTCAAGAAGGGCGATCTGCTCTTCACCATCGATCGCCGTCCCTTCCAGAACGCGCTCGATCAGTCCCGCGCCAGCCTCGCGCAGGCCAGGGCCAACCTGGCATATGCTGAGGCCGACTTGGTCCGCGCGCAAAACCTGATCGGCGGTCGCGTCATCAGCGAGCAGACGCTGGAGCAAAGAACGCAGGCCAAGCGCGTCGCGGAAGCCAACGTGTCGGCGCAGGAGGCCGCTCTACGGCAGGCGGCGCTCGATCTCGAGTTCACCGAGTTGCGGGCGCCGGTGGCGGGCCGCATCGGCGATCGGCGCGTGTCGCCAGGCAATCTGGTGACGGGAGGAACCACCGGCACCACGACGCTGCTGGCGACTATCCAGTCGACCGATCCAATGCGTTTCGAGTTCACCCTCGATGAGGCGTCCTACTTGCGCTATCTGCGGCTCGCCAAGATAGCGCCGGACCTCGCCAACGACGGCGGCGAGATGCCCGTCAGGCTCAAACTGCTCGACGAGAAGACCTTCACCCACGCCGGCCGTATGGATTTCGTCGACAACGCCATCGACCGCTCGACCGGCACCATCCGCGGCCGCGCCGTGCTTCCGAACCCCGACGGCACCTTCACGCCCGGCATGTTCGCGCGCATCCAGGTGGCGGCAGGTCCGGCCGAGGAGGCTCTGCTGCTGCCCGACGTTGCCGTCGGCACCGAGCAGGTGCGCAAATACGTGCTGGTGGTGGACGAGGAGGACGTCACGCGCACCAAGTACGTCACGCTCGGCCCGATGGTCGACGGGCTGAGAGTGATCGCGTCGGGCATCGGCGCCGAGGACCGCGTGATCGTCAACGGGCTCATGCGCACGCGTCCCGGCATGAAGGTTACGCCGCAGATGTCCACAGCCGCCGCGGCGGATACCGGGGGCGCACGCTCCAACTGAGGCAGCGGATTGCCGCCGTCATCTCACCACGAGCCGCCCATGCGCATATCCCATTTCTTCATCGACCGGCCGATATTTGCGGGCGTCGTGTCGGTCGTCATCGTGATCCTCGGGCTGGTCTCGTTCGGCCGGCTGCCGGTCGCCCAGTACCCGGAGATCGCGCCGCCCGTGATCAACGTCACCGGGCAGTATCCCGGGGCCAGCGCGGAAGTGGTGGCGGCGACCGTGGTGTCGCCGCTCGAGCAGCAGATCAACGGCGTCGAGAACATGCTCTACGTCTCGTCGAACTCGACCGGCGACGGGCGTTTCACGATCTCGGTGACCTTCGACCTCGGCACCAACCTCGACATCGCGCAGGTGCAGGTGCAGAACCGCGTGGCAATCGCCCAGCCCCGCCTGCCGGCCGACGTGCGCAACATCGGCGTCACGGTGGCCAAGGCCTCCCCCGACCTGATGCTGGTCGTGCACCTCTACTCTCCGGACAAGTCGCGCGACACGCTCTTCATCTCCAACTACGTCAACGTGCAGATCACGGACGTGCTGAGCCGCATCGACGGCGTGGGCTCCATCACCGTGTTCGGCAGTCGCGACTATTCCATGCGCGTGTGGCTTGACCCGGATCGCCTGCAGTCGATGGGGCTGACCGCAGGCGACGTGGTCACGGCGCTGCAGGGGCAGAACGTGCAGGTGGCCTCGGGCGTGCTCAACCAGCCCCCTGTCGATCAGCCCGGCGCGTTCCAGATTGCCGTGCAAACGCTGGGGCGGCTCGCCGACCCCAACGAGTTCGGCAACGTCGTCGTCAAGCAGACCGAGACGGCCGTGGTGCGCGTCAAGGATGTGGCCAAGGTCGATCTGGCGGCGCTGGATTACACCACCAACTCCTATCTCGACCGCGATCCCGCCATCGGCATCGGCATCTTTCAGCGGCCGGGGTCAAACGCGCTCGCAGCGGCAAAGGCCGTGCAGGCGACCATGGAAAAGCTCTCCGCGAGCTTTCCCCAGGGCCTTAAGCATACCATCATCTACAACCCGACGGAGTTCATCCAGCAGTCCGTGGATGCCGTCACCACAACGATCGGCGAAGCGGTGATCCTGGTCGTGCTCGTGGTGGTGCTCTTTCTGCAGACATGGCGCGCCGCCGTCATTCCGCTGGTTGCGATCCCTGTGTCGCTGATCGGCACGTTCTTCGTGATGGCGGCCTTCGGCTTCTCGCTCAACAACCTCTCTCTGTTCGGGTTGGTGCTGGCGATCGGCATCGTCGTCGATGACGCCATCGTCGTCGTCGAGAACGTAGAGCGCAACATCGCCGCCGGGCTCGCGCCGCGCGATGCCGCCAGAAAGAGCATGGACGAGGTCGGCTCGGCGCTGATCGCCATCGCCCTCGTCTTGACCGCGGTGTTCGTACCGTCGGCCTTCATCACCGGCATCTCCGGCCAGTTCTACCAGCAGTTCGCGCTGACGATTGCCGGCGCGACGGTGATATCGCTGCTCGTGTCGCTGACGCTGTCACCGGCCATGTGCGCGCTGCTGTTGAAGCCGCATGCGGAGCAGGTCAGTACCCCGTGGTGGGCACGGCCGTTCCGCGCTTTTTTCGGTCTCTTCAATCGCGCCTTCGACGCAGTCGCGTCCGGCTACGGTTGGCTGGCGGCACGGCTGGTGCGCTTCGCGGCCATCATGCTGGTCGCTTACGTGGGCGTGCTGGCCTATGGGCTCAACGAGTTCCGCAAGACCCCGGCGGGCTTCATCCCCAACCAGGATGCCGGCTATCTGATCGGCGTGACGCAGCTGCCGGCGGGCGCGGCGCTGGCGCGCACCGACGAGGTCAATCGCAAGGTGGTCGAGGTGGCCCTGCAGGTGCCGGGCGTCGCACATGCGGTGAATATCGTCGGGTTCTCGGGCGCGACGTTCACCAATGCGCCGAACTCGGGCGCGGTGTTCATCGTTCTGGAGCCCTTCGAGAAGCGGGCGCGCGATCCGGCCCAGTCGGCGACCGCGATCCAGGGCGCGTTGTTTCAGCGCCTCGCCTCCATCCAGGAGGGCTTGGTGCTGGTCGTGCAGCCACCGCCCGTGCGCGGCGTCGGCAACGCCGGCGGCGTGCGCATGATGATCCAGGATCGCGCGGGACGCGGCCCCCAGGCGCTGCAAGGCGCCGTCATGGCCATGATCGGACGCGCCTCGCAAACGCCGGGGTTGATGCAGGTGTTCTCGCTGTTCGAGACCTCCACGCCACAGCTCTATCTCGACATCGACCGCACAAAGGCGCAGATGCTGGGCGTCAACGTACCGGACGTATTCTCGGCCCTGCAAACCTACCTGGGCTCGACCTATGTCAACGACTTCAACCTTCTTGGGCGCACGTTCCGCGTTACGGCGCAGGCGGACGCGCCCCACAGGCTCGATGCCGGCGACGTCCTGAAGATCCGGGTGCGCAACAGCCGCGGCGACACGGTGCCCCTTGGATCGTTCACAACCGTGCGCGACACCTCAGGCCCGTACCGCGTCCCTCGCCACAACCTGTACCCGGCCGCCGAGCTCGACGCCTCCGCGGTGCCCGGCTACTCGCAGGGCCAGGTCATCAGCGCGTTGGAGCGAGTGGCCGCCGAGACCCTTCCGGAGGGCATAGGCTACGAGTGGACGACCCTCGCCTTCCAGCAGATCCGCGCCGGCAGCACGGCCATCTTCGCCTTCCTGTTGGCGGTGGTCTTCGTGTTCCTGGTGCTGGCGGCGCAGTACGAGAGCCTGACCTTGCCGCTGGCGGTGATCCTGATCGTGCCGATGTGCCTGGTGGCGGCGATCACGGGAGTGATCTTGCGCGGGCAGGACAACAATATCCTCACCCAGGTCGGGTTCATCGTGCTCATCGGCCTCGCCGCCAAGAACGCGATCCTGATCGTCGAGTTCGCCCGGCAGCTCGAGGACCACGGCCGCGACCGCCGGGCAGCGGCGACCGAGGCGGCGCGGCTGAGGCTGCGCCCGATCGTCATGACGTCGCTCGCATTCATCCTGGGCGTGGTGCCGCTGGTATGGGCCATCGGCGCGGGTGCGGAGCTGCGCCAGACGCTGGGAACGGCGGTCTTCTCCGGCATGATCGGCGTGACGCTGTTCGGCCTGCTGTTCACCCCGGCATTCTATGTCGCCTGCCGCTGGCTCGCCGGTCTGCTGGGCGAGCGGTCGGCCGGGCCTGAGGCGGAGCGGGTGCAGCCGGCGGAGTGAGGCCGCTGGCACGGCCCCGGGGCGGGCGGGCGGCCCTGTTTGCGGGCGGCGGGATAAGGTGCGACCATCCGAGTCGCGCCTGCCAACAACCGCCACGGCCCCCGCTCGGATGCCGCTCAAGGACCCGTCGTTCAGCATCGGCATCGAGGAGGAGTACCTGCTCGTCGAGCAGGCGAGCCGGGATCTCGTGCGGGAAATGCCACCGGCCCTGTTCGAGGCGGCGCAGCAGGCCTTGCAGGGGCAGGTGGCGCGCGAGTTCCTGAAGTCGCAGATCGAGGTCGGCACCGGCGTCCACGGTTCGCCCGGGAGCGCCGGCCGGGAGCTCGGCGAGCTGCGCCGGACGGTGGCGCGGCTTGCAGGCGAGCACGGCCTCGCCCCGATTGCGGCCTCCACCCATCCTTTCGCGCGCTGGAGCGCGCAGGAACCAACGGAGCGGGACCGCTACCAGGCGATCGCCCGCGACCTCGCCGGCGTCGGCCGCCGGCTCGTCATCTGCGGCATGCACGTGCACGTCGGCATCGAGGACGACGAGCTGCGCATCGACCTGATGAACCAGGCCCGCTATTTCCTGCCCCACCTGCTCGTGCTGTCGACGTCCTCGCCCTTCGCGGAGGGCGAGGACACCGGCCTCAAGTGCTACCGGTTGGCGGCCTACCAGGAGCTTCCGCGCACGGGCCTGCCGGGGCGTTTCGAAAGCTGGGAGGAATACCGCCACACCGTCGATCTGCTGGTCCGCAACGGCATCATCGAGGACGCAAGCAAGATCTGGTGGGATTTGCGGCCCTCCGCTCGCTTTCCGACGCTGGAGATGCGGATCACTGACGTATGCACCCGGCTCGAGGATGCGGTCTGCGTTGCGGCCATGTACGTCAGCATCCTGCGCATGCTCTACCGCATCCGCCGCGCCAACCAGACTTGGCGCACCTATCCGCTGTTCCTGCTCTCTGAGAACCGCTGGCGGGCGCAGCGCTACGGTGTGCAGGGTACGCTGTTCGATTTCGGCAAGGGCGAATTGGTGGCCTTCGGCGATCTCGTGGAGGAGCTGTTGGCGCTGCTGCGCGAGGATGCGGCCGCGCTCGGATGTCTTGCCGAGATCGAGCATGCGCGCGAGATCGTGACCCGCGGCACCAGCGCCGACAGGCAGGTCTCCTGCTTCAAGCAGGCCTTTGACGGGGGAAAATCACGCGCTGAGGCGCTGGCGGGCGTGGTGGACTACCTGGTCGCCGAGACGGTCAATTGAGCGTATGGCGTAGTCGCGCCAGCGGCTTGCGCAGGAAGGCTACCGGCAGCACGCAGTTGAGGGGCAGGGTGCGGACCCCCGCGGACGCCATCTCATAGCCAAGACGCAGGAAGAAGGGCACGGCATTGGCCGTGGCGCAGCACGAGAGCCGCTCGAAGCCGCGCTGCTGGGCACAAGACTCTGCGGCAGCCAGGAGCCGGCGGCCGATGCCCAGGCGTGGGTGGCGCACGAAGATGCCGCCGATGCTCGCGGTCAAGCCGTCGTTGCCGGCGGGATGCCAGCTCACGGTCCCAACCAACTCGTCCTCGATCCAGCCGCCCATAACCTCCTCCTGCATCAGCATGTCGGAGTAGGCGGAGGAATAGACGAGCCTGACGAATGCGGCGATCTCGTCGTCGGTCAGCACATCCAGCGTGTGGGCCTTGAGGGCGGAGGCATGCAGGTGACGCAGGGCGGCGAAGTCATCCACGCCGATCGGTTGCAAGGTCAGCTTGGAATCAAGAAAACTGGCGGGGCGTGCCCCGGAAACAGGCGACATACGCACTACTCGTTCGCATCACGGGGGGAATTCTGCCGGTACGTCGACCGTCCGTGACCGGGTCCCCTGCCCCCAAGTCGCGGACGCTACTGCTTGGCGAGTTGGCGCCCGCCCGATGCCGCCCCGCCAGCCGGGGCGGGTGGTGCGTCAGCCTTCCTGTCGCCCGGCTCCGCCGGTTGGTACTCGGCCGCCTTGCACGAGCAGCCCTGCACGAACTCCTTGCGGTAGCGCCAGGCCGACTTCAGGCTGGTATAGGGCTGCTGCGACGTAGCCGAAACCATCTGCTCCACCGCGCCGCCGGGGTTCTGGTGGTAGTAGAGCTCGGCGGGGGCTGCGCACTGCGATTGGCACTGCTCGCTATCCCGCTGGAAATGGTTGGGCAGCGTCGAGAAGCTGACCGGGAAGTAATAGCCGTCGCACAAACGCACACACAGCGTCCGGTAGGTTGCGAACGGCAGGTTGCCGAACTGGTTCGGCCGCCCGCGCGGGGAACCGTCGTCATCCTCGTCCCAGAGGCCGAACGGACTGCGCGCGGCGTCGCGACGGCGGGCCTCCTGATTGTACTGCTGGCCGCAGCCGTTGCGTGCGAGCTCGCGGATGATGTCGTCTTGGAAGGAGCGGTCGCGGGTGCCCATGATCTGGCGGCGCTGGGCCTCGAGATCGGCGAGGCGCTGGCGATTGGCGTCGACCTCGCCGGCGAATTGGACGCAGCGCGGGGTCCGCCGCAGCGTGCGCGAGAACAGGAACTGGTCCCAGCAGTCGGCGCGCTCGAGCTGCTGCTTGCCGATCTGGAGGTTGCGCTCGAGCTGGCGCATGTCGTTCTCGATGCGCGGCAGCAGATCGCGGCCCTGGCCGCTGCCCTGGGTTTCGGTCACGAGGCGGCGCTCGAGCTGCAAGCAGATGCTGCTGCGCTGCTGGCCATAGCCCTGCCCGTAGCCGCCTGGACCCGCGCCAGGCGGGGGTTGGCCCTGCGGATATTGACCGGGCGGCATCTGCCCCGGGGGCATCTGGTCGACCGGGGGACGGTAGGGCTCGCGAGGGGCCTGCCTGGGCTCGGGCTGCGACCATGGCCACCAGCCCCAGCCCTGTGCGCGGACATCGCCGGAGAGCAGTCCAACGAGGGCCGCCGCGCATAACGCGCCAAGGGCGCCGCGTCCCGCAAACCGTCTGGTCGTGCCCTTGGCCATTGGCGATTTCCGAGCCCCGGGACGCTCTGGCAGCGCTGATTCCCCCGGGAACTTTCCGCGTGATTATCTGGGTGTTGCGGTAGCCGGTCAATGCAGCGCAATTGCGGCCACAGGGTTGTCCACGCCCCTTGGCGCCTTGACGGACCGCAGGAAAGCGCGGATAAGGCCCGGCATGAAGGCCACGCGCACACCGGCCGTAAATATTCAGTGCGGCATTATTGCAACGAGCTAGCCAAGGCTGGCGCGCGGCCGCTTCTTTGCCCGTCCCGTGACAGAGAAACGCCCCGCCCAGCGGCGAGGGACCCATGACGCTCAAGCTCTACAACACGCTGGCGCGGCGCAAGGAGTCGTTCCAGCCGATCGATCCCGGCAACGTGCGCCTCTACGCGTGCGGCCCGACGGTCTACGACTATGTGCACATCGGCAATGGCCGCATGGCCGTCGTGTTCGACCTGCTGTTCCGCGTCCTGCGCCATACCTACGGGCCGGACAATGTTATTTATGCGCGCAACATCACCGACGTCGACGACAAGATCAATGCGCGGGCAGCGGAACTCGGCATCGCGATCGGCGAGCTGACCGAGACGACGGCGCGGCAGTACCAGGAGGACGTGGCGGCGCTTGGCTGCCTGCCACCCACGGTGGAGCCCCGCGCGACCCGGCATATCGAGGAGATGAAGGCGCTGATCGAGGCGCTGGTCTCCAGGGGACACGCATATGTGGCGGAGAGCCATGTGCTCTTCCACGTGCCGTCGATGCGCGACTACGGCAAGTTGTCGAACCGATCGCTCGACGAGATGGAGGCCGGGGCGCGGGTGGACGTTGCGCCCTACAAGCGGGATGCCATGGACTTCGTGCTGTGGAAGCCCTCGAAGCCCGGCGAGCCGGCGTGGCCCTCGCCCGGCGGCATCGACGCGCCGGGCCGGCCCGGCTGGCACATCGAGTGCTCGGCCATGGCGGAGAAGCATCTGGGCCAGGTCTTCGACATCCACGGAGGCGGCATCGACCTCGTGTTTCCGCACCACGAGAACGAGATCGCCCAAAGCCGCTGCGCGCACGGTACGGCCGTGATGGCGAACTACTGGTTGCACAACGGCTTTCTCACGGCTCCCGAGGGGGAGAAGATGAGCAAGTCGCTCGGAAACTTCACGACCATCCACGCGCTGAGACAGCTCTGGCCTGGAGAGGCGCTGCGTTTCGCGCTGCTGTCGACCCAGTATCGTCAGCCCTTGCCGTGGTCGGAGAAGCTGATCGCCGATGCGCGCCGCACACTGGATCATTGGTACGAGCTGACCGCGGATGCGGCCGACGGCGCGCCCCTCTGCGCCGACGTGCTCGAAGCGCTTCACGACGACCTCAACACGCCGCAGGCGATGGCGGCCCTGCATGCCCTGCGCTCCGAGGCCGCCAAGGGCTCCAAGCCCGCGGCGGCCTGCCTGAAGGCTTCGGCGCGCCTGATGGGCCTGCTCGGGCAGGCCGCCGCGCAATGGCGGGCGTGGCGGCCCGCGGCGCTCGCCATCGACGAGAAGAAGGTCGAAGAGCTCCTCGCTGCGCGCCATGCCGCCCGCAAGTCGCGGGACTTCAAGGAAGCCGACCGCATTCGCGACGAGCTCACGGCGATGGGCATTCAGCTCAAGGATGTCAAGGACGCCGCCACGGGCGAGATCGTCACCACGTGGGAGGTGCGCGCCTCCGGCGCGACGGAAGTGCAGCGATGATGGGCTCGGCGCGCCAGTTATCCTCGGGCACGCAAGCGGCAACTATCCTGGCGTCGCCGGCGCAGGAGAGCAATGAGACACCATCATGAGCAGCCATAGCGGCGGATGCCAATGCGGGGCCGTCCGTTTCTCCGTTGAACGCCTGGGTCGGCCCTCCCTCTGCCATTGCCGCATGTGCCAGAAGGCGTTCGGCAGCATCGGTGGGCTGCTGGTCACGGCGCGCGGGCTGACCTGGACACGCGGAAGCCCCAAGCATTTCGCGAGCTCCAACAAGGTCAGGCGCGGCTTCTGCGCCGACTGCGGCACGCCGCTGACCTACGAGTACGAGGGCGGTATCGAGGTCGCGATCGCGGCGTTCGACCGTGCCGGCGAGATCGCTCCCGTCATCCAGTTTGCGCCGGAGAGCCGCTTGCCTTGGGTCGGCGACCTGCGGGGTCTGCCGACGCGGTCGGAGACCGAGGCGGCCAAAGTCGCCGGCTTCTACGCCTCGATCGTTTCCTACCAGCATCCTGACCACGACACGGAGCGCTGGCCGCGGACGGCGGGGGCCCTGGAATGAGCGCACTGTGGACCAAGTCCCGCGGGGCGGCCCGATCGGCACGCCTGCTGCTGGAGGCGGGCGATCCCGACGGGGCCGTCAATCGCGCCTACTACGCGATGTTCGGTGCGGCGCGCGCGGCCTTGTCGACGGTCAGAAGCGCGCTCGCCCATTCCAAGAAGCACAGCACCATCGTGCGCCGTTTCGACAGGCATCTCGTGGCGGAACGCGGGTTCGACCGTGCGCTCGGCCGCGGGTTCCTCAACCGGCAGCGGCACGCCCGCTGGGTTGCCGACTACGCCGATGCGTCCGCCGAGCCGGCGCAGGCGCAGGCCGTCGTCGCAGACATGGAGCGCCTTCTCGCCGCCATCGAGCCGCTCGTGATCGCGGCTGCCGGCAGGAAACGCCGCGTGTCGAAGCTTCGCACGCCGGTTGCTCACCAGGACGCCGCCCATGGCTAAGGAACGCCTCTACCTGTTCGACACCACCCTGCGCGACGGGGCGCAGACGACGGGTGTCGACTTCTCGCTCGCGGACAAGCGGCTGATCCTGGCAACGCTGGACGAGCTGGGTCTCGACTACATCGAGGGCGGCTATCCCGGTGCCAACGTCACGGATACCGAGCTGTTCAGTGCCGACCCCGGCTTGAAGAACGCCACTTTCACGGCCTTCGGCATGACCAAGCGCGCGGGGCGCTCGGTGTCGAACGACCCGGGCTTCCAGGCCACGCTCCAGGCCCAGGCCCGCGCCATCTGCCTCGTCGCCAAGGCCTGGGACTATCACGTCCGCGTCGCGCTTGGCATCAGCAACGAGGAGAACCTGGTGGGCATCGCGGAGTCGGTGCAGGCGGTGGCGAAGTCCGGCCGCGCGGCCATGATCGACTGCGAGCACTTTTTCGACGGCTACAAGGGCAACCGCGACTACGCGCTCGCAGTCGCGACCACGGCTTACGAGTCCGGAGCGCGCTGGGTTGTGCTGTGCGACACCAACGGCGGTACCCTGCCGCACGAGATCGGCGAGATCGTCGCCGATGTGGCCGGGCACGTGCCTGGCACGCATCTGGGCATCCACACCCACAACGATACCGAGAATGCAGTGGCCAACACTCTGGCGGCGGTGCGCGCCGGCGTGCGCCAGATCCAGGGCGCGCTCAACGGTTTGGGCGAGCGCTGCGGCAACGCCAACCTCGTCTCGATCGTTCCGACGCTGCTGCTGAAGCCCGAGTATGCCGAGCGTTTCGAGACGCAGGTGACGCCGGAGCGCCTGCGGCGGCTCACGCATGCCAGCCGCCTGCTCGACGAGATCCTGAACCGCGCGCCCAACCGGCAGGCGCCCTATGTCGGGGAGGCCGCCTTCGCCACCAAGGCCGGCATCCATGCGTCCGCCATCCTGAAGGAGCCCGCCACCTACGAGCATGTGGATCCCGAGATCGTCGGCAACCGGCGCCGGGTGCTGGTCTCCGACCAGGCCGGCAAGTCGAACCTGCTGCATGAGCTGGAGCGGCTGGGCATCCCGCTCGGCAAGGAGGACGCACGCGTCGGCCGCCTGCTGGAGGAGGTGAAGGAGCGCGAGGCCGTGGGCTACGCCTACGAGGGGGCGGACGCCTCCTTCGAGCTGCTGGCGCGGCGGCTGCTGGGCCAGGTGCCCGAATACTTCAAGGTCGACAGCTTCCGCGTGATGGTGGAGAAGCGCCATAACGCCAAGGGCGAGCTGGTCACCGTGTCGGAAGCCTCCGTGAAGGTTTTCGTCGACGACGAGGAGGAGCCACTCTGGTCGGTGGCGGAGGGCAACGGCCCCGTCAATGCGCTCGACCAGGCGCTGCGCAAAGACCTCGGCCGCTACCAGCGCCACATCAAGGACGTGGAGCTCGTGGACTACAAGGTGCGCATCCTGACTGGCGGCACGGAGGCCATCACCCGCGTGCTGGTGGAGAGCCACGACAGGAGCACGGGCGAGCGCTGGTTCACCGTGGGCGTTTCGCCCAACATCGTCGATGCCAGCTTCGAGGCGCTGACGGATTCCATCACCTACAAGCTGCTCCGCGCCGGCGCCGGCAACCGTTGAGCGGCGGCGCAAGCGTGGCGCCAGCAGTGCCGCTATCGGCGCAGGGACTTCCGCTGCCGCCGCATTTCGGCAAGACTAGGCGCAAGCGCGCTCGTGGGAGGATCAGGTGTCCACGCTCCATGACAGGCTCATCGTGATCGATGGGCTCAACGTCTCGAATTTCAGCCGCGGCGTGTTCGAGGACATGCGGCGCGGCGGCGTGACGGCCTCCAACTGCACGAGCTGCGTTTGGGAGAATTTCACCGAGACGATGCGCAACACGGCGAGGTGGAAGACCTGGCTCAGGGAGAACGCCGACCTCATCACGCAGATCTATACCACCGAGGACATTCATCGCGCCAAGCGAGAGAGCAAGGCCGGCATCATCCTGGGCTGGCAGAACAGCTCAGGCATCGAGGATCGGATCGAGTATCTCGCCCTGTTCCATGAGCTCGGCCTGCGCATCATCCAGTTGACCTACAATACGCAGAATCTTGTCGGCTCGGGCTGCTATGAAACCCGCGACAGCGGCCTGTCGGACTTCGGCCGGGATGTGCTGGCTGAGATGAACCGGCTGGGTATTCTGTGCGACCTCTCCCATGTCGGCGCCAAGACCAGCGAGGACGCGATATGGGCGTCCAAGCAGCGGGTGGCCTATTCGCATTGCCTGCCTGCTGGGCTCAAGGCGCACCCGCGCAACAAGAGCGATGAGCAGCTGCGCTTCATTGCGGACCGCGGCGGGTTCGTGGGCGTCACCATGTTCCCCGCCTTCCTCAAGCGTGGTCCGGCTGCCACCGTCGATGACTACGTGGAGGCCATCGAGTACGTCATCAATCTTTGCGGCGAGGATGTCGTCGGCATCGGGACCGACTTCGCGCAGGAGTACGGTCGCGCCTTCTTCGACTGGATCACCCACGACAAGGGCTCGGGACGCAAGCTCGTCGATTTCGGCGAGGTCCTCAATCCGGAGGGCATGCGCAAGATCGGCGATTTCCCGAACCTGACGGCTGCGATGCAGCGGCACGGGTGGCCGCAGACGCGGATCGAGAAGGTGATGGGCGGCAACTGGCTGCAGTTGCTCAAGGACGTCTGGGGCCGCTGACGTATAACGTGTTCGCTCTCCCCACCAAGGTGGGAAGAGGCAGTTCCAGGAGACACAATCTTGCTGCCCCCACCAGCCGAAATTCTCGCCGCCGTCATGGCCCAGAAGGACGACGTGGCGGCGCTGTTCGATACCCTTCGTGCCGGTAGCCGCGACGGCGACGGGGTGAGCCGGGACACCTACGGGCCGGGCGAGGAGTTCGCACACAAGCTGGTCGCCGGCCATGCCGAGATCATGGGCCTCGAGGTGCGGCGCGACCATGCCGCCAACCTCTTCATGACCTTGCCGGGCAGCGATCGCGACGCGCGCTGCCTCATGACGGGCTCGCACCTCGACTCCGTCGCCAATGGCGGCAACTTCGACGGGGCTGCCGGCGTGCTGGCCGGCCTGGTGGCGATCAAGGCTCTGCAGCGGCTCGGCATCAAGCCGCGCTGCGACATCACGACCATGGCCGTACGGGCCGAGGAGAGCGTCTGGTTCCAGGTGTCCTACATCGGCAGCCGCTCCGCCTTCGGCACCCTGCCCAAGGGCGGCCTCGAGGCCAGGCGCGTCGATACCGGCCGCACGCTCGCCGAGCACATGGCGGACTGCGGCGCCGATGTCGCGGCGGTGCGGGCGGGCAAGGCGAGCCTCGATGCCGGATCGATCCGGGCGTGGGTCGAGCTGCACATCGAGCAGGCGCCGCAGCTGGTGGAGGCGGGTGTCGCGGTTGCCGTCGGCACGGGCGTTCCCGGCAACTTCCGCTATCCCCAGGTGCGGATCATCGGGGAATACGCGCATGTCGGCCTGCCGCGGCGGTTCCGGCACGACGCGGTGCTGGCGGGGAGCGACTTCGCCATCGGCCTCGACGAGATCTGGAAGCGCAACGATGCGTCGGGGCGGCCCATGGCCTTCACCATTGGCCGCTTCCACACGGACGTGAAGGAGCACGCCATGACCAAGGTGGCAGGGGAGCTGGCGCTGAGTCTTGATGTGCGCGCTTACGACAAGGCGCATCTGGCCGACCTGGAGGCCGCCGTCCTTCAGCTGGTCAAGGACATCGAGGGCAAGCGCGGGGTGCGGTTCGACCTCGGAGCGCGGGCCGCCGCCGATGTCGCGCCCTCCCACCCCGAGGTGTTTGCCAAGCTGATGCACTCAGCGGAGAGGTTGGGCGTTTCGACGATGCCGCTCGCGAGCCCCGCCTCGCACGATACGGCGACGTTCGCGGTGGCCGGGGTGGCGTCGGCGATGCTGTTCGTGCGCAATGCCAACGGCAGCCACAACCCGCGCGAGGCCATGGAGATCGACGACTTCCTGCAGGGCGCAGCAATTCTCACGCACTGGCTCGCTGCGGAAGCCGCAGCCAACACCGCCTGACAGCGGCGGGTGACACGAGCGCACCATGGATGCCATCGACAGCTTCGCCCGGCACGTCGTGGGGACACGGTTCGAGGACCTGCCGGGCATCGCCGTTGCTGCCGCGAAGACGTTCATACTCGACACGCTGGGCGTAGGGATCGCGGGAAGCTCGGGTCCCATGGCCCGCGAGCTGGCGGAAGCGCAGACGCTGTGGGGAGAGCGCGAGGAAGCCCGCGTCTGGGGCAACGGCAGGCTGCTGTCGGCGCCTGCAGCCACGATGTGCAACGCCTGTCAGGCGCACAACTCGGAATTCGATTGCGTGCACGAGGAAGCGGTCGTGCACGCCATGAGCATCGTCCTGCCGGCGGCGATGGCAGGTGCGGAGCGCGGCAAGGGCGTCAGCGGTCGACACCTCATCACCGCCGTGACACTCGGCGTCGACGTGGCGGCGGGCTTGGGAATTGCGGCCACGTCGGCACTCCAGTTCTTCCGTCCAGCGACGGCAGGCGCCTTTGGCGGCACGGCGGCTCTAGGCAAGCTCATGGGATTCGATCAGGCGGCCATGCTCGAGGCCTTCTCTCTCGTGTACGGCCAATGCTGCGGCACCATGCAGGCGCATACCGAGGGGTCGGGCCTGCTCGCCCTGCAGATGGGCTTCAATGCCCGCAATGCCGTCGTGGCTTGCGATCTGGCAGCACGCGGCTTCCGCGGACCGAAGCACATCCTGGAGGGTCGGTTCGGCTACTTCAGGCTGATCGAGGCTGCCGGCGAGCCGGCGCGTGTGGCTCGCGACCTCGGCAAACGGTGGCTCGTCGCCGAGCTGGCCCATAAGCCCTTCCCGTCAGGCCGGGCCACGCACGGCATCATCGAGGCTTGCCTCGCCCTGCGCGGGCAGGCCGACTTCCGTGCCGACGCGATCGAAAGCGTGACGGCACGCGTGCCGCCGCTCGTTGAGCATCTCGTCGGCCGGCCGCCGTCGGGGGACATGGGCCTCAACTACGCCCGCCTGTGCGCACGCTACCTGGCCGCCCGTGCGCTGCTGGACGGGGGCATTGAGGCTTGGCATTTCACCCCGGAGGCGTACCGCGACGCCGCGAGCCGGAGGCTGGCAGAGCGCGTCAGCGTGGAGGCGGTGGATGCCGGCGACCCCAACGCTCTCACACCGGTCGAGGTCGAGATCCGTCTTGGCGACGGCACGCGCCGTGCCACCAGGCTGGGTGTGGTGCTGGGCAACCCAGCCAAGCCGCTGAGCCGGGAGGAGCATCTGAGAAAGTTCCGTCGCAACTGCGCGGCGGCAACCCGCCCGCTCGACAGCCAAAGCGTCGAACGGCTGATCGAGTGCGTCGATGGCCTGGAGGACATCGCCGACGTTGTCACGCTCGCCGAGCTGGCGAGCCCGTGAAGGCGTGCGCGTCGGCAACTGCTGTAGAGTGGGCCGGGCGCGGCGCGATGGACCGCAGAAGCAAGGTTGGAGCGAAAGCAGCAGGGAGGTGGATATGCGAGAGCCGAAGGCGCTGATCAGCACGGGCGAGCTGGCGCGTGCGCTGGGTCAGCCGGACCTCAGGATTTACGACTGCACAACGTACCTCGAGCCGACGCCGGCCGGCAGCGAGGACCCCTACGTTGCCGTGCCGGGTACGCGCTCCTTCGAGGAGGGGCATATCCCCGGCGCCGACTTTCTCGACCTCCAGGGCGAGTTCTCCGACCAGGGCACGCGGCTGCGCTTCATGATGCCCGCCTCGGCGCAACTCGAAGCTGCCTTCGGCGCCCACGGTCTCGACCGCGACAAGCGCGTGGTGCTCTACAGCATCGGCACGATGATGTGGGCGACGCGCTTCTGGTGGATGCTGAAGTCGCTGGGCTTCGACGGGGCCGCGGTGCTCGATGGCGGCTTCGACAAGTGGAAGGCGGAGGGGTTGCCCATCGAGACTGGCAAGGCGAAGGGCTACCCTGCGGCGAAATTCCAGGCGATGCCGCGTCCGGGGTTCTTCGCGGACATGCACGCCGTTGCGGGTGCGCTTGGCGACAAGGGCACGGTGATCGTCAACGCGCTGGGTCCCCAGTTCCACAAGGGCCTCGAGCCCAGTCGCTATGGTCGGCCGGGACGCGTGCCGGGCAGCGTCAACGTTCCCGCAGCCACCCTGGTCGACGCCAAGACCAAGGGCTTCACGACGCTCGCCGATGCGGCGGCCAAGTTCGAGGCGCAGGGGGTCGCCAAGGATCGCAACGTCGTCTGCTACTGCGGCGGGGGAATTTCCGCCACCATCGATCTCTTCCTGCTGCACCAGCTCGGCTACGACAATCTCACCCTCTACGACGGCTCGATGGGGGAGTGGGCCAAGGACAAGTCGCTGCCGATCGAGACGGGGTGACGACTAGGCTCCCCCTATTGTCATTCCGGAATTTCGCGCCAGCGAAATATCCGGAACCCAGCGGAATCCGACGCCAATGCAACCCTGGGTCCCGGCTCTTCGCGCCATGCCGAAGGCATGCTTCCAGCATGATGCGCTACGGCCGGGATGGCAGCACACTCCTATCTGCGAAGGTGCACCCGCGCGGGCGGCAGCGGCAGGCCGGCGACGTCGCTGCGCAGGCGATAGACAGTGCCGCAGCTCTCGCTCGGGCCGCCGCGCGAACCGGTGACGATATAGAGGTCGCGCAGGTCGTCGCCGCCGAAACACAGGCTCGTCACCATGGGGCGCGGCACGGGGATGTCGCGACGATGGCGCCCGTCGGGACCGAATACCGCGACGCGGCCGCCGTGTGCGTCGGCGACCCAGACGGAGCCATCGGCAGCGACCTTGAGCCCATCGGGAACGCTGCCGGGGCCGAGGGCGGCGAAGGCGCGCCACGGGCCGACCGAGCCGTCGTCCAGCACATCGTAGACACGCACAAGCTCGCGCCGGGCATCGGAGTGATAGAGCAGCCGGCCGTCCGGCGAGAAGCCGAGGCCGTTCGTCAGCAAAATGCCGTCGGAGATCCGGCGAACCCGGCCGTTGAGGTCGATGAGGTAGAGATTGCCGGGCTTGGGCTCCTCGCCCCTGAAGATGGCGAAAGCGATCGAGCCGACGTAGATGCGCCCCTTGGCGTCCGTCGTCAGATCGTTGAAGCCCACGGCGCCGTCGGCGCCCTTCTGATCGAAGAGCACCTGCATGCTGTGGTCGGCGAGGCTTACATGCACGATGTCGCGGCCCCCGGCGACGAGGCCGCCCTCGGCGTGCAAGGCCATGCCGCCGACGCCGCGCCGCTTCGGCACGGCGAGGGAGATGTTGTCGGCACGGTCGAGCCGGTAGACGCCGCCGCCCAGCACGTCGCTGAAGTAGAGGCCTTCGGCCGAGTCCCACACGGGACCTTCGATGAGGCCGTAGCCCGCTGCCAACTCCTGCATCGTGATGATCCTTACTTTGGAGTCGCCAGGTGGCGGCACTTGCGATCGGCGACCCAGACCAATCCGGTCCATTGCCCATCGTCGACCTTCACGGTGAAATCGCGAGCGGGGTCGCGTCTCAGCTCGAGCCGCCGCATGACGCCCTGCGAGCGGATGTTGTCGGGGGCCGTGTAGCTCGTGACCTCCGCCAGGTCTGTGCGGTCGAAGACATCCTTCAGCGCCGCCGCTGCGGCTTCCGACGCCAGCCCCTTTCCCCATGCGCTCCGCACGAACCGCCAGCCGATCTGGAAACCTGGGGCCAGCGGGAAAGGCGCGGGGATAGGCATGACCCCGGCATAGCCGATGAAAATGCCGTCGAGATCGTCGACCGCCCAGCGGCAGAAGCCATGCTCCTCGAGCGCGGCAACGTAGCGATGCATCTTCTGGTCGCTCTGCGATCGGGTGAGAGGGCCATCGACGTCCCGCATCACCTCGGCGTCCGCATGCATCGCCGCGAAGGCCGGCCCATCTGCGGCGCGCCAAGGGCGAAGTACGGTGCGGGCTGTGCTGATCGGCATCTACGCTTCCGATCCCCGATCGCCGGCTCTGTTGTCCGCCTCACACCACGGGGCGGGGCAGGCCGAGGTTTTCCCTGAGGGTGGCTCCCTTGTAGTCCCTCTGAAACAGCCCGCGCCGCTGCAACTCGGGCACCACCAGATTCACGAAATCCTCGTAGCTGCCGGGCACACAGGCCGCGCCGACCACGAAGCCGTCGCAGGCCGGTGCCGAAAACCATTCCTCGAAGATGTCGGCGACCTCCTTTGGGCCGCCGACCCACGGCGGCGGCAGCTTGCCGCGCCGGGTGATCGTGATGAAGTCGCGCGGCGTCGGCTTGCGCCCGCCGAGCGCGGCAAGAACGCGGTCGCGGTGCGACTGGGTGCCGGTGAAGCGGGCAAGCTCGGCATCGGTGAAGGGCTCGTCGAGCGGCTTGGAGCCGAAGTCGAAGTTGCTGTTCTCCGACAGGAGCATCAGCGAGTCGACCTCCAGCGGCAGCGTCTCGATGAGTGCAAACTTGTCTTCCGCCTCAGCCTTGGTCGCGGCCACGACGGGATGGCAGAGCGTTGCGATCCTGACATGCTCGGGGTTGCGGCCGAGCGCGGCCGCGTCGGCCTTGAGCTCGGCGTAGTTCTTCCTCGACGCCTCCAGACCGGGGTTGCTGGTGAAGATGAGCTCGCCCCAGCGCGCGGCGAACCGCCGGCCGCGCCCGCTCTGTCCGGCCTGGATCACCACGGGATGGCCCTGGGGCGAGCGCGGTACGGTGAAGGGGCCGCGCGACTTGAAATGCTCGCCCTTGTGATCGATGCGCCGGACCTTGCCGGGATCGGCAAAGCGCCCCGCCGCCTTGTCGACGATGAGGGCGTCGTCGGCCCAGGTGTCCCAGTGGCCGTGCACGACTTCCAGGAACTCGTCGGCACGGTCGTAGCGCGCATCGTGCTCGATGACCTCGTCGAGGCCCATATTGCGCGCCTCGACGTCGTTCATGGAGGTGACGACGTTCCAGGCCGCGCGGCCGTTGGTCATCAGGTCCAGCGTCTGGAACAGGCGGGCGACGTGGAAAGGGTGATAGTAGGTCGTCGAGTAGGTGGAGCCGACGCCCAGCTGCGTGGTGCTCATCGCCATCGGCATCAGGCAGGCGATCGGATCCATCTTCACGCAGCGGATGCCGTGGGCGACGGCCTCGGCGAAACGGCCGCCGTGGAACTCCGGCATGCCCAGGCGATCATCGAAAAAGGCGAGCTGGAACTTCCCGGCCTCCAGCACGCGGGCGATGTGGGCGTAGTAGTCGGGCGAGGCGAAGTCGTTGCGCGAGTCGGGATGGCGCCAGGAGCCCGCGAAGTTCGAGCAGTTCTGCGCCTGCAGAAAGCCGATCAGTATGATGTCGCGCATCCGCTTCCTCCCGGCGCGTGCGAGTAGCGACTTCTGCCGGCCGCCTCCCGCCTTGTTGGCGCCGACCCTACCACTTCGGCGGTTTGTCGAGGCGCATCACCGTGCCTTCGAGGCCGGGAACGGAGGGATAGGCTTTCGTCACCCGCGCATCATGGCCGGGGATGACGAGATCGCGCGAGCCCGCCAGCCGGTTGATGCGGCGATAGCCCTCGAGCATGCCGGGAAGATCGTAGAAGATGGCGAAGGGGCGCTCCTCGTCGACCTCCTCGAACACGTGCACGGCATCCGACGCCAGGATCACCCACCCGCGGGCGGTATGCACGCGCAGGATCGCCTGCCCGCGCGCGTGGCCGCCCAGAAGGATGAACTCGATGCCCGGCGCGATGGTGACGTCGCCCTTGTGGAAGACCATGCGCCCCGCATAGAGGAGATCGATCAGCGGCTTGATGTCGTCGGGGTGGTAGGCGGCGCGGAACGGCGGGTGCGTCATGTCGCGGCCCGTGACGTGGATCATCTCCTCGTCCTGGATGTGGAAGCGGGCCTTGGGATAGTCGCTAATCGTGCCGACGTGGTCGAAATGCGCGTGCGTCAGGATCACATCGGGCTCGCTCGCCGCGTCGATGCCGATCTTGGCCAGCGCCTCGCTCGGCCGGCAGATGAAGTCGTAGGCGCGGCCCATGCGTTTGGCCTCGCGCTGGGTCATGCCGGTATCGACCACCCAGGTCCGGCCTCCACCCTTCAGGGCATAGGTGAAGAAATCGAGGCCTTGGATCATCTTGTGGTGGTCGCCGCCGAGGAACGTGTGCCCCTCCGAGCGCTTGTCCTGCTTGGCGTAGCGGATGGCGTAGATTTCGTATTCGGGAAGCTTCGACAACGGTGCTCTCCGGAAGTGATTGCCGGCGGCTTCTGGCGTCGGGAGCGATACTCCATGTGCGGGAGAAGGGCGGTGGCTACTTCGTCATGCCCGTTATGCTGTCGCTCACCGCGCGCGGATCGCGCATCGGCCAGCGTCCCGCATCGACCTGGGTCCAGAATGCAGCAACGGCCGCATTGAAGGCATCGGGCTCCTCGATATTGATGGTGTGGCCGCTGTTGGGAATGAGCTGCAAGGCGGCCGAAGGGATCATCCGCTTCATGTAGACCCCGGGCAGCAGGCACGGCCAGTCCTCGTCGCCGCTGAGGATCAGGGTCGGAACCGTCAGCTTCTTGAGCTGCGGCTCCAGGTCGAAGATGGAGGGGCGTTCCTTCTGCACGCCGAGCTGGGTGTTGGCCGCGCCCTTGGCCGAATGCTCGGCCAGCTGCTGCTTGAACTCGGCAAAGCCGCGCGGGTCCTTGTTCTCGAACTGCACGCGCGTCGGCCCGTAGGCGTAAGCGTCGGCGAACTTGGCCATGCCTTGGCTCTCGAGCCTCCCCGCGATCACGACCGCCTCGTTGCGGAACTTCTCGCGCTCGCCCTTCTCCGCGCCGTAGCCGACGCCGCCGACGACCAGCGAAAGCGCGCGTTCGGGATAGGCGAGCCCGAAGTGCAGCGTGGCGAAGCCGCCCATCGACAGGCCGCAGATGTGCGCCTTGGCGATCCCGAGCTGATCGAGCACCGAGCGGATGTCGTCGCGGGCGCGGGCTTGCGAGTAGGAGGCGACGTCGGGCGGCACCTCCGAGGGCATCCAGCCCCGCGCGTTGAAGGCGATGCAGCGATAGCGGCGGGCAAACGCGCGCATCTGCGGCTCCCAGCTGCGGCAATCGCCGGCGAACTCGTGCACGAAGACGACGGGCGTGCCGCTGCCGTTCTCCTCATAGAAGAGCTTGACGCTATCGTCGGTGGTCAGGAAGGGCATGGGCTCTCTCTGTCTTCTGGCTGGCGGTTCGGGGCGGGGCGCACGCAGCCATGCAATCCGCCCCGGCACACTGTCGCGCGCCAGCAGCCGCGCTGACAACTGCTGTTGCGGCAGACCTGCCCAACCCGTCGGAGCTTGCAGGGCGGGACGAAGGCAACCTCGCCTCCTGGCCCAGGGCCTACAACTTCTTGCGCGGGGTCGGGTCGAGATTGAAGATGCGCGCGGCGTTGAGGCCCATGATGTTGCGTTTGGCCTGCTCCGACAGGCACCCGAGCTCGCAGATCATCTGCGGCAGGTCGAAATCGTAGTGCGGCCAGTCCGACGCGAAAAGCAGCTGCGTCTCCGCGTTGATCATCTCGAGGGTTGTCGCGAGCGCCTTGGGATGCGTCACCTCCAGCGGCTGGGTGGTGTAGTAGCAGTGCTCGCGCATGTATTCGCTCGGGCAGCGCTTGAGCATGGGCGCCTCGGATTGGCGCATAAGGAACTGGTCGTCGAGCCGCTGCATCAGGAACGGCACCCAGGCGAGCCCGCTCTCGACCCACACGGATTTGAGCTTCGGGAAGCGCTCGGGAATGCCGTTCAGGATCCAGTTCGTCATGTGCACCATGTTGCACCATACGAACCCCAGCGCGTGCATGCCGACGAAGCGGTTGATGGTGGCGAGCGAGGGGTCCTGCCAGTGGTAGCCGGCGTGGAAGGCGAGCGGCTTGCCCTGCTCCTCGATCATCCGGTAGAGGCGCATGTAGTCGTTGTGATGCACCGGCTTGCTGCGCGTGCTCGTGACGCAGTAGCCGATGACGCCCTTCTTGTGCCCCAGCTCCTCGACAGTGCGGCAGGCCTCCTCGGGCGTATTGAAGGGCAGGTAGATCAGCGACTTGATGCGATCGTCCGCAGACAGGATGCGATCGATCAGCCAGCGGTTGTAGGCATTGCCGAGCCAGATCTCCATCTCCGGCTGCGGATGCATGCCGAGGAACAGCATCGGCGTCGGGAACACCACCATGTTGTCGATCCCGAGCGAGTCCATGGCCCGGCGCGTGAGGACCACGTCGCGGTGCACATCCGTCTCCTCGACCTTCTCGCGGCGATCGTCCTGGTGCGGGATGCGTCCGCCTACGGACTGGTAGCGCAAGCCGAGGTCGCCGTTGAGCCCGTAAGGCGGCGCGCCCATCCTGTCGCTCTGGAAGCGAATGGCGTTGTCGCGGACGACAGGGTCCTCGATGTAGGAAACGATCTCCTTCCAGGAGACGGTCTCGACGTGATGGGCATCGATGTCGGCGATGAACCAGTCCTCCAGCCCGCGCCGCTTGGCGTAGCGCCGGGCGTGGGCGAGGATGTCGCGGGTATCGGCATTGACGTCGATCGTTTGCGGCGAAAGCGGCTCGGACTTCAAGCTCGCGGGGGCGTCCATGGCTTCCTCCATTGTCGGCGGCCCTCTTCCCTGGTCGGCTGGGCGGGCCTCCTACGCGTTTGGCGGGCCGGCATCCTCGTCGGGCCGGCGGCGATACCACAGCGCGAGCTCCATCGGTCCGAGGCGGAGCGCGCGCAAGAGCTCGGAGACGGCAGACAGAAGCTCGGTCGGCGTCAGCTCCTCATCGCGCCGACCGGCGATCGGGCGGAAGGTGCGTTCCTCCCCGTCGGACTTGGCGACGTAGAGCCTGATCGCGGCCGTCATAATCTGGGCCACCGCCTCGTCCGAAACGCGTCCCGCTTCCCCGGCCGCGACGAGCTCGCGCGAGGCGCTAAGCAGATCGGGTGCGATGCGGTCGATCCAGGCGTAGGCGTCGTTGGCGAGGTCGCGTGCCGCCGGGCGGTCAGAGAACGACATAGACCTCTCCGTCGCGCAGTTTGACTGTTGCCTTCCTCAGCCGCAGGTGCGCGTGGCCGGGATGGCGCCCCGTCTTCAGGGAGAACTCGTAGCCGTGCCAGGGGCATACGATGTGGCGCTGGCTCTCGTCGTACTCGAGCGTGCGCGTGCGCTGCTCGGCGTCCGTGGGCTCGATTACCTTGCGCATGATGCGCCCCTGGCAGACAGGTCCGCCCAGGTGTGCGCACACGTTGTGCCAGGCGTAAAACTCGCCGTCGACGCGGAACACGCCGATTTCAGCCTCACCGCACTTGACGACCCTGCGGTCGCCCTCGGCGAATTCGGCAAGGGTGCCGACGCTGTACTCCGGCATGCACCTTCCTCCCAAGACCATGGCCGCCGGGCAGTTTTTGTCTCGAGCAGGGGGCAGGCCCTGCGCCGTCGGCTGACGAAGCATAGACCTGCGTATCGGGTCTGGCACGTCCCGCGACGGGTCTTGGGGCGAAATTCCGGGCTCTCTGTCCCTCCGCGGCTTTCCCTCTCGACCGCGAAAGCAACACAATCTCAGCCATTTGAGGTCACCATCCCTTGCCAAGACCGCACGTGGCGGGAGGCCCGCCGATCGGACAGGACCAGTGAAACGCAACTGCATTCTGGCGGGGATGGCCGCTCTGATCGTGACAGGGCCCGCCGGGGCCGCCACCAACGGCGCGCGGCGCGATACGGTGGATACCATCATTGTGCACGCGATCAGCGGGCCGTCCTGCTCGCGCGGCGAGGTGGTGTTCTCCGGCGCGCCTGGTGACGCCGAGCGATGGAAAACCTTCTTCGACCGGCATCCCTTCCTCGGCATTCACTACGTGGTGGACCGCGACGGCATTGTGCTCGCAAGCACTCCGGAGAACCGAATCGCCAATCACGCGCTCGATAACAACGATACCTCGATCGGCATCGAGCTCGTGCACGACGGCGATGGCCAGGAGCCCTACGCCGCGCGCCAGATCGATGCGCTGATCGCCTTGCTGAGGTCGATCCGCACCCGCCACGCCGTGCCGCTCGAGAACATCAAGGGACATGCCGACGTCGACGAGCGCACGTTCCGCTGCGGAGGCGGGACCTACAAGACGAAGGTAGACCCGGGCGCCAATTTCCCATGGGCGCGGATACGCTCGGCTCTGGGCGGCCGTCCGCGCCTTCTGTCCGAGCCAAAGCCTGTCCCCAGGCGCCCAGCGGCACCGCCGGCGATGCAAGTTCGCGCCACCGGGCCGTGACCGCACCGCCCGAGCTGGAGCGGCGCCGGGGCGTGCCCGCACCGGCATGGAGGGGGGCGGTCTAGCCTCTGATCTGGCGGCTCAATTCCTGGTGACCCGGTGTGATCGGTCTTTGTTTGGCCATATCCCTGGCGCGAGCTATAGGAACCGTGGTCAGGCGCGGGTTTTCCCGATTCGGCGCACGATGGCGAGGCGCGCACCACCGGGCCGCACCCGACGGGGTTAGAGGGTTCAGAATTCTTTGTTCCGGAGCACCCGCTGCGCAGCGCTGGCTGCGTATACGGCAAGCTGCAGACTTTGAAGAGGGCGAGTTCAGATGAGGCAGAGCCTGGGCAGGACGCGGTTTCGGACGCTGCTCTTAGCCTGCGCACTCATGGCTTCCGCCGGCGGCACGGCTCTGGCGCAAGGAGGCGATGGTTCCTGGTGGGAGTCCCTGCCCGGCTTCGGTCGCTCTTACGGCTCACCGCGCCGCACCTCGGAGGAGGAGCCGCGCCGGCGCGGCGAGGTGGTCGACGACCTGCGCCCCGACGCGACGCCCTTGCGCAGCGACGTGATGGTGGAAGCGCTCCAGGACGCCATCCACCGCTACCAGGAGATCGTCGCGCGTGGCGGCTGGCCGCAGCTTCCGGGTTCGCGCATGATCCGCCCCGAGGACAATGACGACCGTATTCCGCTTCTGCGTCGCCGGCTCATGATCGGCGGCGAGTTGTCTCGCCGGGCGGCGGATCCCTACGGCGGCGGCTACAGCTACGGTGCCGACCTCGAGGCCGCAGTGCGGCGCTTCCAGGTCAACCACGGCCTGCGTGTGTCGGGCCGCGTCGACAAGCCGACGCTCGATGCCCTCAACGTGCCGGCGCAGGCGCGGCTGTCGCAGCTTCGCCTCAACCTCCAGCGGCTGCGCGACCTCGGTACGCAGCGGACCGAGGATCGCTACATCCTCGTCAATGTTCCAGCCTTCCAGCTCGAGGCCGTGGAGCACTATCAGGTCGAGCTTCGGCACCGCGTGATCGCCGGTAAGGCCGAGCGGCAGACCCCGAACGTGCGGGCCACCATCAAGGCGCTCAACTTCTTTCCCTACTGGCGCGTGCCCGAGAGCGTGGCCACCCTCGACCTGATCCCCCGCCTCGCCAAGGAGCCGGACTACCTGGAGAAGGAGCAGATCCGGGTCCTGAGCGGCAACTACAACGGACCGGAGATCGATCCGACCAACATCGACTGGCGTCACGCCGACGCGAGCAAGATCCGCTTCCGCCAGGACCCCGGTCCGCAGAATGCGCTCGGGCTCGTTCGTCTCGACATGCCGAACGAGCACGGCGTCTACATGCACGATACGCCGATGAAGCAGCTGTTCGGCCAGCGCGGTCGCTCCTTCAGCGCCGGCTGCGTGCGCGTCCAGGACGTGTTCTCGCTCGCCGAGTGGGTGGCGCGGCAGGAGCCGGGCTGGGAGCAGCCGGGCCGGGCGCACGAGATTCTCTCCGCCGGCAACGCCTTCGACCTCACCCTTACGCGGCCGGTGCCCGTGTATTTTGCCTACATCACGGCCTGGGCCGAGCCGAACGGCGACATCCAGTTCCGCCCCGACATCTACGGCCGCGACGGCATGCGCGACCTGATCGCCGCGGCCCACGATCCCGCGGATGGTCCGCCGCCCGCCTGGAGGCTGGCGCCCTGAGGCAAGCGCGCCGCCGCCCCGCTACTGCTGCTGGGCATCGAACGGCGCCCAGACCGGTGGCGGCACCTTCCACCACAAGACGCGCTTGGGCGCGGGCCGCGGCTGGCCGTTCATCGGGCCCCCGAGCGCGCTGAACCCTTCCGCCGCAAACGGCCGCCGCGGGGCCGGAGAGGGGACCGCGCGTGGCTCGACGGAGACCCGGGTGGACGGCACGACCTCGGTGCGGAACGGTGTTTCGACGACGGAGGCGCGAAAGGGCGGCTGAGCCTTCGCGTCCGCGAACCGGACATGGGCGATCGTCTTTGCCAGCTGTGCCCCGGACTTCGCCGTGGCCTCGACCGTCACATCGAAGATGTCGGGTGTGTTCTTGCCCAGGGTTATCTGGAGGCCGTCGAGGTCCGCGAGCCGAAGCACCCAGGTGCGCCGGTCCTGCTGCCTGCCGCGGGACAGCGTGGCGGTTGCCGGCAGGCCCCGCAGGACGATGCTGATATTGTCGGCATCGTCGACCCCGACCAGCCGCACGGGAAACAGCGCCTCGCCACGCTCCCCGCGGTGGATCGTCAGCTCGAATTCGGGCAGCCGGCCGTCTTCGGGCCGCGTGCTGCGAACGCGTGCTGGTGGCAACGCCAGCTGGGGCGGACCTGCGAGCCGTGGGGCGATGGTGTCGGGCCGCATCGGCTCTGTCGGCTTGGATTGGAGCAGCAGGAGGCCCAGCAAGGCCACTCCGCCGGCGATGCAACTGATGCCGAGGCCGAGCGCGAAGGACGTGCCGAGGCGCAGTCTGCGCACGCCGGCTTCCACCAGCCGCGTCACCGATTGGTGCCGGTGCTGCCACGGGCCCTCGCGGTCCAGCAGCGCCAGTCGCTCTCTCAGGGACTTGGGCAAGGTTTTTTGATCGGCTGCCGATGCCCAAAAGCGCATCGCTCGCCTCCCTCAAACGCGATACCTGCCCGCACCTTGCTTGCTTTGGGCCGTTGTCCGACCGCCTCGCTGGCTTGTCTCGATCTAGCCGGGCCAATCGTGGTCTTTTTCCACAAGGCCGAGCGAGACCGAATGATTTTCATTGATTGTTGCATACCTGTAACGTCGATGGAACGGACTATCCGTGTTCCGAGGTGGCCGGCACAGCCCGGCGCGCACGGTTGCTGCGGGCAGGGGGCGTCCGCTAGCGTATGTGTTGGACCCGCCTCCGATCATCCCCAGCCCAGGCGACCCTCGCGATGTCAAAAAGCCCCTACGCACAAGCCCTCGACCGGCGCCCGGCCAATTTTCAACCGCTCAGTCCACTGTCGTTCCTCGCGCGCACAGCGGCGATCTACCCGGAGCGCCCGGCCGTCGTTCACGGGGGCATGCGCTTGACATATGCGCAATTCTATGCGCGTGCCCGGCAGCTTGCGTCCGCCCTCGCTGCCCGCGGCGTCGGGGTGGGCGACACCGTCTCGGTGATGCTCGCCAATACGCCCCCGATGCTGGAGGCCCACTACGGGGTGCCGATGACGGGGGCGGTGCTGCACGCCATCAACACGCGGCTCGACGCGGCCATCATCGCCTTCCAGCTCGACCACGCCGATGCCAAGGTGGTCATCTGCGACCGCGAGTTCGCGCCCGTCATGCGCGATGCGCTGGCGCAGGCGCAGGTGAGACCGCTCGTCATCGACTACCAGGACAGCGAGTTTCCGCAGCCGGCGCCGGCGCTCGCCGCCACCGACTACGAGGCGTTCGTGGCCGGCGGCGATCCGACGTTTGCCTGGCGAACGCCCGGCGACGAATGGGATGCGATTGCGCTCAACTACACCTCGGGGACGACCGGCAATCCCAAGGGCGTCGTGTATCACCATCGCGGCGCCTACCTCATGTGCTACGCCAACGTTCTTTCGGCGGGGCTCGGCAAGCATCCGGTCTATCTCTGGACGCTGCCGATGTTCCATTGCAACGGCTGGTGCTTCCCCTGGACGATCTCGGCGGTTGCGGGCACGCACGTGTGCCTGCGATGGGTGCGCGCCAAGGCCGTGTTCGACGCGATTGCCGACCACAAGGTGACGCATCTGTGCGGGGCGCCGATCGTGATGTCGACGCTGCTGAACGCAAGCGCGGAGGAGAAGCGGCGGCTGCCGCACACGGTGCAGTTCGTGACCGCCGCCGCACCGCCGCCGGAGGTGGTGCTGGCCGCCATGGCCGGCGCAGGGTTCAACGTCACCCACGTCTACGGCCTGACGGAAGTCTACGGGCCCGCCGTCGTCAACGAGTGGCGCGAGGACTGGGATGCGCTCGACCCTGCCCGGCGGGCGGCGCTGAAGGCACGCCAGGGCGTGCGCTATCCCGCGCTGGAGGACCTTTCCGTGCTGGACCCCGCCACCATGGTGCCCGTGCCGGCGGACGGAGCGACGCTCGGCGAGGTCATGTTCCGCGGCAACATCGTCATGAAGGGATATCTGAAGAACTCCGCCGCGACCGAGGAGGCGTTCGCGGGCGGCTGGTTCCATTCGGGCGACCTCGGTGTGATGCACCCGGACGGCTACATTCAGCTCAAGGACCGCTCCAAGGACATCATCATTTCAGGCGGCGAGAACATCTCATCCATCGAGGTGGAGGACGTGCTCTACAAGCATCCCGCAGTCGCCGCCTGCGCCGTCGTGGGCCGGCCCGACGAGAAATGGGGCGAGACACCGGTTGCATTCATCGAGCTCAAGCCGGGCGCCCCCGCGCCGACGGCGGCGGACATCACTGCTTTCTGCCGCGAGCACCTCGCCCGCTACAAGTGCCCGCGTCACGTGATCTTCGGCGAGGTGCCGAAGACGAGCACCGGCAAGATCCAGAAATTCGTGCTCCGCGAGCGGGCGAAGGGGAGCTAGGGAAGCGACTGCAGCGCTCGCCCGTCCATGCCCTCCGCCGGCACCTGCAGATGCGCCAGGACGGTGGGTGCGATGTCGATGGGCGAGGTCGGCGTGTCGGCTGTGGTGCCGGCCGCAAAGCCGACCCCCTCGATCATCAGGAAGGGCATCTGCTCGTAGCGGGCCAGGCCGCCGTGCTGGCCGCAGTCGAGGTGGGTCGCCTTGCCGGCCACGGGCTGCGACTCGAAGCTGCGTCCGGGGATGCCGAAGGCGTTGGGCTCCTCGTCGGACTTCAGCGAGACCGCAAACGCCAGGCCGTGGTGGGAGGCCTGACCGACGCTGGGCAGCTCCGCCGTCGGGATCACACGATCGACCCAGTCGCGCTCCGACAGAAATGCGCCGATCTCTGCCGTCCTGGCTTCATGGTCCGGGTGGACATAGACGAGCGTGGAGGTGCCGCTGGTCGGCGTCACGACGTCGCCGGAGTCGCGGCTCGCCTTGAGGCCGGCGGCCATCAGCTCGACCTCCACATCGATGACGCGCGAGACCGTCTGATGGCCGTGGTCGGAGCAGAGGACGAGGAGGACGTCGTCGCCCTTGTCGCGCAGCCGGTCGACGGCCTCGATCACGCGCCCGGCGTTGGCATCGGCCTGGCGCAGCACGGCCAGGTGCTCCGGCGAGCCGAGGGGCTTCAGGTGCTGCGTCGCATCGGGCTCGCCCATCCACACCATGGCGAGCGGCGGCCTGCGCGCGACCAGCACCTCATCGATGAAGCGATCGACCATCGCGCGCTCGCCTGCCGCGTCCTGCGCGACCTTGAGGGCCTGCGCGCCGTCGAGAGGCTTGCGCCCCGGCCCGAACGAGCCGGCGCGGTGATAGATGTGGCCGTAGCCGTCGGGATCGTGCGCGAAGGCTGCCCCGGGAGAGACGTTGGAGAACAGGATCATGCCGCCGTGTGGGGACAGCCGCTCGGCCAGCGTCGGTACCGCAAGCGACCGGCCCGTGGCGCGGCGCTTGTGCTGCAGGAAATTCGGGTGGCCGGCATCGTGATAGACGAGCCGGCCTGCTTCCAGCAGCGCCAGGGTGTTGCCCAGCAACTCGTGACGCGCCGGGATGCAGCCGGTTGCGAATGACGCCGAGACGACGCGGGTGGCCGACGGGAACATGGAGCGGTGCGCGGCGAAAACCTGCGACCGGCGGGCGAACCGCGTCAGTGCAGGCATGTGGGCTTCGGTGATTAGGTCCCGGCGCAGGCCATCCAGAACGGCAACGACGACGCGACGCATGATGCTCCTCGGCTGGCACTGGACTTTGTGCTTCCCGCCAACGGGCTGTAGCACGCGGGCGAGCCTGCATCCACGCCGATGGCATCCACGAGCGTGCCTCGCTGTTGCGAGACGGGTGCTTTGCGGGGATCGGCGCCCGCTCTATTTTGCGCGGCCCATGCCCGCCCCCCAGGCTTCTCCCGGTCTCGTCCGTTTCATGCTGCTCGCGGTCGCCGCGGAGGGCCTGCTGACGTTGATGGACGCGCTGATCAAGGAGCTCTCGCCCCGCTACAACGTGCTCGAGATCGCTTTCCTGCGCTATGCCTTCGGCATGATCGGCGCCGTCGTCTACGCCGCGTGGAAGCAGCCGGGCTGGCCGACGCGGGAGGCCGCGGCCTACAACGGACTGCGCGCCTTCCTGATCGTCATTACGGCCACGTCCTTCTTCTTCGCGCTCGGCCATCTGCCGCTCGCCGATGCCATCGCCATGAGCTTCATCTCGCCGGCGCTGACGGCCCTGCTGGGAGCCATGCTGCTGGGCGAGAGGCTCGACTGGCGCATCGGCCTCGCCTTGGGCACGGGCTTCCTCGGCATGCTCCTGATCGTCGGCGGCAAGATCGGCGGGGCGGGGCTCGACGAGACGGTCATGGTCGGGGCGGTCGCCGTGCTGATCTCGGCCGTCGGCTACTCGCTCAATCTCATCATGCTGCGCCACCGTGCCACGCGCGATCCGCTGGCACAGATCATCCTGTTCCAGAACCTGGGCCCGGCTTTGATCCTGGCCGTGCCGGCGCTGTGGGTATGGAGCGCCCCCTCCCTCGCCGATCTCGCCCAGTTCGCCCTGCTCGGCACCCTCGGCGTGGTGGCACACACCATGCTGGCGCACGCCTTCGCCCGCATTGAGGCGGCCCGGCTGGCCCCCGTGACCTATGTCACGCTGGTGTGGGGTGTGCTATTCGGTTTCCTGTTCTTTGCGGAGATACCGGGTCTTGCCACCTTAGCCGGCGCCGCTCTCATCGTCCTCGGGACGATCCTGACGCGGCGCTGACATTCGAAGCGCGTTGGACGGCGCAGGTTCACATTGTCGCCACCTGCAGCGACCGGCGCGCCGACAACACGGACGCCTCCTCGTCACAAAAGCGAGCAGTCATTAGCGGGATAGTAACCATAGACCCCTTAACTTTCGTCGCGGTGTGGCCGGGGGTTGGCTATGGCAGTGCTGAACGCGGTTTCGATCGCGGAAATCAAGGCGCGTGGCAGCATCAAGGACGCCGACGTCCTGAAGCTGCGCCGCAACTATTACGACGACGGCAGCATTTCGGCTGAAGAAGCCGACATGATCTTCACGCTGAACGACGTCTGCCCGGTGCAGGACCCGGCCTGGGCCGACTGTTTCGTGGAGACCATCACCGACTATCTGGTGGAGCAGGCCGAGCCGCAAGGCTACCTGACCGTCAGCAATGCGGAATGGCTGATGCAGCGCATCAGCCGCGACGGCAAGGTCGACAGCAAGACCGGTCTGGACCTGCTCGTCAACATTCTCGACAAGGCGCGCTGGTCGCCGCAAAACCTCGTTCGCTTTGCCCTCGATCAGGTGAAGGAGGCCGTGCTCACCGGCTCCGGCCCGCTGCGCTCGGGCAAGAAGGTCGAGCCCCGCGTCGTCACCGAGGCCGATGCGGCACTCCTGCGCCGCATCCTGTTCGCGGCGGGCAGCGATGGAAGCATCGGGGTCACCAGGACAGAGGCCGAGGTCTTGTTCGAGATCGATGCCCTCACCATGGCCGGCGACAATCATCCCTCCTGGACCGACTTCTACGTCAAGGCGATCGTCAACTGCATGATGACGGCTTCGGGATACGCGCCGCCGCCGCGGGAGGTCGCTCTCTCGCGCGAGGCGTGGCTCGAACGGCGCGGCGATCTCTCGCTCGACGCGATCCTGGGCAATATGACCGGCAACCTGAACAGCCTGTTCGGCGGATACCGCGAGCAAACCGTGGAAGAGCGCGCTATTTCCCAGCTGACGCAGCAGAAGGTCGAGATCATCACGCGCGAAGCGATTGCGCTGGCCGATATAGCCTGGCTCGTCGAGCGCATCGGGCGGGATGGCACTCTCTCGGCCAACGAGCGCGCCCTTGTCGCCCTCCTCAAGGCGGAGGCTCCCACCCTCGATCCGGCCCTGCAGCAGCTGGTGGATAGAAGCAGCGTCCTGATGCAGGAGGTGTGCGCCGGATGACGTGGCGGCTGTCCGCGCTTTCGCGGCTGTGCCGCGCCGCCACTCCTGCAGCGACGCTTCTGCTTGTCATCTCGGCGGGGCCTGCGGCTGCCGGCGGCGATTTGTGTGATCCGGCCTTCTCGCCGAACAGATGCGGTCTGCCCCCGGCTGCCGTCATCGCGCCGCCGCCGCCGCCGCTCTACGCCTACGAGTATCGTGGGGCGCCGACGTGGACTGCCAACGGCTGGAGCTATCCGCCGACCCGTCCCGTCTATGGCGACCCGCCGCCCGGGCCGTTCGTCTACATGCCGCCCGCATATGCCGTGCCCTACGTCCCGTGCGTGGCCGATTGCAGCCGCTTCCCGCTGTTTCCCTGGAACTGGCGTCGCTGGTAGGCGCGGCCGACGACCGTGTCTCGTCATCGCCGCGCGCGAAGCGAGTCCGCGGGAATCGTCGAACTCAGGTTCGCGTGTGCGGGCGGATCCCGGCTCCGGGCGCCGCCTGACGGGAATGACGCTGCAGCTACGCGGGACGCGTCCCGCACCAATCGGCCACGAAGCTCGCGATCGTCAGTGTCAGGCGCTTGATGCTCTCGAGATCCACGGCCTCGTCGAACCCGTGGCTGCCGCTGCCTGTCGCTCCGTAGGAGAGGCTGGGAATGCCGTAGTAGCGGCCGTAGAAGCGGCAGTCGGTGACCGCGGGCAGGATCACCTCGCGCGGCTCGTCGCCATGCACGCGCTTGTGCGCGGCCCGCACGGCCGTCTCGAATTCCGTGCCCGGCTCCAGCACGTAGTCGTCGGCCTGGAAGCCGTTCCAGATCACCTGGGGCGGGTTGTCGGCGAGGTAGGGGTCCTGGCGCGCCGCCGCCATGATGACGCCGGTCAACTCCTCGCGGAAGGCTGCGAGCGACATCCCCGGCAGCACGGCGATGCGGCAGTCGACCTGGCACCAGGCGGGCGTGGAGCTTGCCCAGTCGCCGCCGGCGATCTTGCCAGGATTGAACTTGATCGGGTTGGGGATGCGGCTGAACCACGGGTTGCTCTTCACGCGCTGGTTGAGCTCACGCGTGTGGCCGCGCAGCGCCTCGATCAGTCCGAACGCGGACAGGATTGCGTTCGTGCCGCTCTCGCTCTGGCTGACGTGCACGGGCCGCCCGCGGATGTGCAGGCGGAACCACATGACGCCGACGGTGCCGCGGAGGATGTGCGCACTGGTCGGTTCGGGGATCAGGCAAGCATCGGCGCGATAGCCGCGCGCGAGCGTAGAGAGAGCGCCATTGCCGGTGCTCTCCTCTTCGGTCACCGTCTGCACGTAGACGTCGGAGCCGGGGAGGCACCCGGCACTGCGCAGCGCATCGAGTGCAAACACCATCGCGCACACGCCCGATTTCATGTCATTGGCACCGCGACCGATCATCTGGCCGCCGGTGACGGTGCCGGCGAAGGGGGGCGACGACCACATGTCCAGCGGGCCGGCGGGGACGACGTCGACATGCCCTTGCAGGATCAGGCTGCGGCCCTTGGGCTCGGAGGCACGCAGGCTTCCCACGACCTGCACGGCCTTCGTGTAGTCGGTGTCCATGACCGGCGAGTAGCCCGGCAGATGCTGCAGGTTCACGTCTGCCAGCGTATAGCGATCCACCACCCAGCCTCGGCTGGCGAACTCGCGCGCCAGCCAGTCCTGGCACGGCGCCTCCTCGCCTCGCAGGCTGGGGAATGTGACCAGCGCGCGCAACCACTCGAGCTGCGCCTCCCAGTTGCGGTCTACGGCGCGGGCAAGCTGGTCATGAATTCCTGCGCTCGACATGCGGTCCTCGATTCACGGGATGCTGGGCATAGTGCCGAGCGACTGGCCGGGGTGTTCTGCGGGTAGTTACTGCTGCGCTCCGGCGCCAGGCAAGACCGCGATTGCGGGCAAGCCGACAGGGCGATAGTGCAACACGAGCCCAAATCCCGCCGCATTGCGTGACAGTATGGCCCTGGTCCGGAGGGTCACAAACGAGTACGCAGGGCATCAGGCTGCGGGGTGTGCCCGCGCGGGTGGTTCGCGAGCAGCGGCACCCGGCGTCCTGTATTGCCCGGCGCCTGAGCAACACGCCCTATTCTGGGCCGCGCGCAACTGAACCCTGGGACCTATTCCCATGCCCGAAGTCAAGCTCTCCGCCGCCAGCTTCTCCTTCCTTGAGCTGTTCATGCAGGCGCACCCGGTCGTCAAGGTGGTGATGATCGGGCTGCTGCTCGCCTCGATCTGGGCCTGGGCGATCATCGTCGAGAAGCTCTTCGCCTTCCGCCGCGCCCGGCGCGAGGCCGACCGCTTCGAGCAGCAGTTCTGGTCCGGCCAGTCCCTTGAGGAGCTCTATGCGGGCCTCTCGCGCGGGCGCACGCTGTCCATGGCGGCGCTGTTCGTGGCGGCGATGCGCGAATGGAAGCGATCCGTGGAAGGCAACATCCGCGCCATGGGCGGCATACAACTCCGCGTCGAGAAGGTGATGGACGTCACCATCAGCCGCGAGATGGAGCAACTGGATCGCCGGCTGCTGTTTCTGGCAACCGTCGGCTCGACCGCTCCGTTCATCGGCCTGTTCGGGACCGTCTGGGGCATCATGTCGAGCTTCCAGGCCATCGCCATGTCGAAGAACACCAACCTGGCGGTTGTGGCTCCAGGCATAGCCGAGGCGCTGTTCGCAACCGCGCTGGGGCTGCTCGCGGCGATTCCAGCCGTTATTTTCTACAATAAGTTCGCGGCCGACAGCTCCCGCCTCTCTCAGCGGCTCGAGGCGTTCGCCGACGAGTTCTCGGCCATCGTGTCGCGCCAGATCGACGTGAGGACCTGACGCATGGCTGCAAGCGTTCCAACCCCGCAGCGGCCCGGCGGGGGCCGGCGTGGCCGCGCGCGCAAGCACGCGCCGATGCACGAGATTAACGTCACGCCCTTCGTTGACGTGATGCTGGTGCTGCTGATCATCTTCATGGTGACGGCGCCGATGCTCACCTCCGGCGTGCCGCTCGAGCTGCCCGAGGCCAAAGGCCAGCAACTGCAGAGCAACAAGGAGCCCGTGACCCTGAGCGTCGACAGGTCCGGCAAGGTCTTCATCCAGGAGACGGAGATCAAGCTCGACGAGATCGCGCCCAAGCTCAAGGCCATCGCCAAGAACGGCTACGATGAGCAAATCTTCATCCGTGGCGACAAGGGAATCGACTACGGCACGGTGATGCGCGTGATGGGCCGGGTCAAATCGGCCGGTTTCACGAAGGTGTCGCTCGTCACGGAGTCGGAGGGGACATAACGGGTCAGGGACAAAGGGAGCAGCGGTGCGGGGCGGTCTAGCCACCTCCGTCGTTCTGCACGCCGCGATTCTGGCATGGGCACTCCTCACCATCCAGTCGCAGCGCGAGCTGCGCGTGCCCGAGCCTGAGCCCATCGCCGTCGATCTCATCACGCAGAGCGACCTCACGAGATTGCGCCGGGGCTCCCGCTCGGCCAAGCAACTCGAGGCGGAGGCGAAGGAATCCCCAAGAGAGGACCCCGCGAAGAAGGAGGCGCCCAAGCCCACGCCGGCCGCGGCCGCACCGCCTCCGCCCCCACCTCCGCAAGAGGAGCCCAAGGAGGAGCCGAAAAAGGAAACTGCGGCTGCTTCCCCGCCGCCCCCTCCCCCGCCCGAGGCGGCTCCGCCGCCGCCCGCGATACCGCCAGTGCCTGCCCCTGAGGAACAGAAGAAGCTCGAGGAACTGCTCAAAGAGCAGGAGCGCCAGGCCGAAGAGCAGAAAAAGCTCGAGGAACAGAAGCGGGCTGAAGAAGAACAGAAGAAGGCTGAAGAGAAGAAGCGCCTCGAAGAAGAGCGAAAGCAGGCCGAGCTCAAGAAGAAGCAGGAGGAGGAGAAGAGGCGCAAGGCGGCCGAGGCCAAGAAAAAGAAGGAAGAGGAAAAGAGGCGGCAGCAAGCCGAGGCGAAGAAGAAGCAGTTCGACGCCGAAAAGATTGCCGCGCTGTTGAACAAGACGCCCGACAAGGGGGCGCCCGCGAGCGCGCCGCCCCCCGACGCGCCGACCAAGAACAAGGGGCCGGCGCTCGGTGCGCCCGAGGGGCGGGATCAGCAGCTCTCAGCGAGTGAGATGGCGTTGCTCGGGCAGATCATCCGCAACTGTGTGCAGCCGAAGTGGACAATCCTGGGCGGCGGTGAGGAAGCAGTAAGGACCGAGGTGAAGATGCGCCTGCGATTTCACCCTGACGGCCGGCTTGCCGCGCCGCCGCAGGTTACAAACATGCAAAACAGCGCCTACTTCGTAGCCGCATCGGATAGCGCAGTCAGGGCGGTGCAGCAGTGCGAGCCGTTCAGCCTTCCACCGGCGAAGTACGAGTATTGGAAGGACATGATCTTGACTTTCCGTCCGACTGACATGTTCTAGCGTTTCAAGCGGTAGTCGACCCCTCCACAATCCGCGGATCGCCGCCAAGATGTTCTCCACCCGTCCTGTCGCCACGCCTGTGCATGTGATCCCGCGGCTCGTGCCGCCGACGGGAATCATATTGCGATCGACGACTCTCTGGTTCGCAGCAGTCCTGCTGCTCGCCGGGGTTTTTGCCCTGGGTGCCCAGGCTCAGCAGCGGCAGTCCCCCGGAGGAGGGGTGCGCCCGGGCCAGGGCGGCGGGCCGCTCGAGGTGGACATCACCCAGGGCACGCTCAAGCCCATTCCCATCGCCGTGACGGAGTTCCTCAGCGAGGACCCGCAATTCGGGCTGGAAGTCTCCGATGTCGTGGCCGCCGATCTTGAGCGTTCCGGTCTCTTCGCGCCCCTGGACCGCGCCTCGTTCATCGATCGCACGCGCGATGTCAACGCGCCCCCGCGCTTCCAGGACTGGCGCGTGATCAACGCGCAGGCGCTGGTGCTTGGCCGGGCCTCGCGGTCTGGAGACGGCCGGGTGATCGGCGAGTTCCGTCTCTGGGACGTGTTCACGGGTCGGGAGCTCGCCTCGCAACGCTTTGCCGTCTCCCAGCAGGAGTGGCGGCGACTCCCGCACCTGATTGCCGACCAGGTTTATCAACGGCTTACGGGTGAGCGAGGCTATTTCGACACGCAGGTGGTATTCATCGACGAGACCGGGCCCAAGGACCGCCGCAGCAAGCGCCTCGCGCTCATGGACCAGGACGGTGCCAACGTGCGCCTGCTCAGCCAGGGCCGAGAGCTCGTGCTGACCCCGCGCTTCAGCCCCACCTCCCAGGAGATCGCCTACCTGCAATACACCGGCGAGCAGCCCCGCGTGTTTCTCATGAATTTGGAGACTGGGCAGCGGGACCTTCTCGGCAACTTCCCGGGCATGTCGTTTGCCCCGCGATTCTCTCCGGATGGTCGCCGGGTCATCATGAGCATCGGCGAGGGCGGCGCCAGCACCATCGTGGAAATGGACTTGCGCAGCCGCAACACGCGGCGCCTGACCCAGACCAGCGCCATCGATACCGGCCCCTGCTACAGCCCGGATGGGCGCCAGATCGTGTTCGAGTCGGACCGCGACGGGTCTCAGCAGCTCTACGTCATGGGGGCTGACGGCTCGGGACAAAGGCGCATCAGCATCGGCGAGGGGCGCTACTCGACGCCCGTGTGGTCGCCACGCGGCGACCTGATCGCCTTCACCAAGCAGATGAGCGGCAGCTTCCTGATCGGGGTCATGCGCCCTGACGGCAGCGGCGAGCGAATCCTCACCGAGGGCTATCACAACGAGGGGCCCACCTGGGCCCCCAACGGACGCGTGCTCATGTTCTTCCGCGAAGGGCGCGGAGCCAACGCCGGGCCCCGACTCTTCTCGATCGATTTGACCGGCTACAATGAGCGCCAGGTCCCCACGCCAGCCTTCGGCTCCGATCCGGCCTGGTCGCCGCTGCGCAATTGAGTCCGATTTTACCGGCCTTTAACATCCGTCGAAGACAACCGAGGCAAAGTTGCATCGATGGATCGCGGCGTGCTCGCCAGCGCAATAAATGCGCGCGTCTATGCACTTGCCGGCGTGCACAGATGAAGTGGCATTTTCGCATCAACAAGGCTGGAAAACCCTGGCACAAAGCGTTGTTTTCTTGATCTGCGCAGCCCGCCCCGGTAGCCAAGTACGTGCGATTGCCGAACGGTAGGAGAGAAGACAATGAATGTGAAGAGCATGGTTGTACTCGCGGCGGTGATCGCCGCTGTTGCGCTCGGCGCATGCCGTCGCGAAGAGTATCGGCCTCTGAAGCTCGGCGCGGGCGCCGATCTGCCGGTCGCCGAGAAGGTAGCGCGTTAATAGAGCGCGGGACCTGCCGGTTGCTGAATGGTAGCGCGTTGAAAGAATCGGCTCTGCATCGGCTCTCATCTAGAGTCCAAAGGAGACGAGAAATGAAAAGCGCTATCGTTCTCGCAGCAGTGATTGCTGCCGTCGCGCTTGGTGCATGCCGGAAGGAAGTCAGGCACGCTCCGATGAAGCTCGGCGCCAGCGTGGAGCAGGTTCGCTAACAGGCGGACCTACTTCGGAAGGCAGACTTCGGTTATTAGGGCTGCATCCTGGGATGCAGCCCTGATTCGTTTTGTGCCGGCTTATCTACCCGCCTTGGCGGGGCTGCGGGGAATGTGTGCATTGCGGGGAAAACACCCGCTCGGATATTGCCATTCTCCGGCCGGTTCGGGTTTCTCCCCAGAGGGGCGCGGACACATTTTTGAACGAAGCTTCGTCTAAGAAACGGGGCCGGACTGAGAATCTGTGACCGGTCGCCCGAACCATCGGGAAGGGGACAAGGATGGAGTTGTCGAGGCGGGGCAAGGTAGTCATTCGCACCGGCGCGGCTCTCATGCTGGCGCTCGCGGCTGCAGCCTGCTCCAATACGCCCAAGCCGGAGAACGAGCTTGGCCAGAGCGGCCGACAGAGCCCTGCGACTCCGGGCTCGACACGGGACTTCGCCGTTAACGTCGGCGACATCGTCTATTTCACCACCGACAGCACGGAGTTGTCGCCGGAGGCGCGCCAGACGCTCGGTAATCAGGCCCGGTGGCTGCAACAGTACTCGCAGTACACCATCACCATCGAGGGTCATGCCGACGAACGCGGCACGCGCGAATACAACATCGCACTCGGCGCCAAGCGCGCCCAGACCGTCCGCAACTTCCTCGCCCAGAACGGCATCAACGGCTCGCGAATCCGTACCGTCTCCTACGGCAAGGAACGGCCGGTGGCCGTGTGCAACGACATCTCCTGCTGGTCGCAGAACCGCCGCGCGCAGACTGTACTGAACAGCCGCCACGACGCCAGATCCTGAACGAACCGCGGTTGCCCGCGGGCGCTGGGCTGGACACAAGCCGGCGCAAGCTTCCTGCGGCCAACCAAAGTTTAGCCCCAATGGGGGCGCAGTCTTGCCCTCGACAAGGCATTCGCGAGCGGGGGAGCGCTCATATGGTCGGGGGGAAACGGCTGGGCCGGCTGTTCGGAGGGCTGGGTATCGCAGGCGTGGCTTGCTTGCATTCTCTGCCGGCGGTCGCTGATGACCGCATGCAACTCCGTGCGATGGGAAGCAAGGTGATCGAGTTTCAGAGCCAGGTCGGCGACCGTGTATTCTTCAGCGATGCCAGCGCAGAGCTGGGCTCGCGCGGTCGCGTGGCGTTGGAGGCGCAGGCGGCATGGCTCGCACGGCATCCGGATCTCGCCATCATCATCGAAGGACACGCCGACGATTCGGACGTCGCGAGCCACAATATCGAGATATCCGAGCGCCGCGCGGAGAGCGTGCGGCACCGCCTCGTGCAACTGGGAATCGCCCCAGACCGCATTCGCACAGCCGCCTACGGCCGCCAGAGGCTGGTTGCGGACTGCCACCTTGCCGCCTGCGCCGCGCAGAACAGGCGCGCCGTCACCGTCATCGTCCCGACGACCGAGGTGGTTTATCGCGCGCCGGCCACGGAGCCGCACAATGCCAAAGTCCGGCGCCCCGCGCGGCAGCTCAACTGAGAGGCGCCTTGCCGGTATGCGCCCGTTGTGCTGAAGAGGCTCGCGGGACGGGCGCGGCGGGCCGGCCCTGCCTCGCCAGCGTCGCAACAGGGAGCACCGAGACGACGCGCATGAGTCCGATCGCCAAAAGCAGTTGGCTGCGCCTCGGCGTTGTTGCCGTCCTCGCAGCCTGTCTGTTGCCGATGTACATGGCCCTGTCCGTCATGGCGCAGCAAGGCCGGCAGGGCGCACCGCCTCCGGCGGCCAAGGGAGCAGGCCAGCAGCCACCTCGGGAGGCCGCGCCGACGGGCGATGCCGGCCTGCGGCAGCGCATCGAGCAGCTCGAGGAGCAGCTCGTCGATATGCAAGTGGTGATCGGCACGTTGGAATCATTGGCGCGCGGAACCACGGCGCCTGTAGCCGGTGGCCGTATGCCCGGTGGGCCGAGCGGCGCGATCAGTGCTGCGGACGCCGGCCGGCTCGACAGCATCGAGACGCAAATACGGGCATTGGCCGCCCAGCTCGAGCAGGTGCAGGAGCAGGTGCGGTCGCTGGGAGCCCGCAACGGGACGTTGTCAGCGCCGCCGTCGACCTCGATCTCGGGCGATCCGGGTCCGGGGCCCCGGCCGGGCCGGCCTCAGATCGGCGCTCCACCCCCGCCGGCCGAGCGGACCGGATTCGGGTCGGTGACGATCTCTCCCGACGACGAGCCGAAGGACGAGATCGGTCGCATTCTCGATCAGCCCTCGGGTCGGCAGGGCGGCGGCACTCCTGGATCGCAGGTCGCTTCGGCCGCGCCGGCGGGTGCGCCGGACGCCAACCCCAAGCAGCTTTACGAGACGGCATATGGCTATCTGCTGCAGCGCGATTACGGGGCGGCCGAGGCCGCCTTCGATGATTTCCTGCGCCGCCATCCCAACGACCCGCTGGCGGGCAACGCGCAATACTGGCTGGGCGAGTCGCTCTATGTGCGCGGCCAATATCGCGCCGCGGCCGGCGCTTTCCTGAAGGGCTACCAGACTTACGCACGGAGCGCGAAGGCCCCGGAGAATCTGCTGAAGCTCGCGATGTCGCTGCAGCGGCTTGGGCAGAAGGATGCGGCCTGCTCCTCCTATCAGGAACTCGCCACCAAGTTTCCGAGCGCGCCCGCGCATGTGAAGACCACGGCGCAGACGGAGCGCCAGCGTGCGGGTTGCTGAGGGGCGCGCGGGCTGGCAGCCTTGGTCGGCCACGGCGACAGACCATGGCAACGTGGCAGCGTGACCCGCGCCGGGTTTCGCACGGGACAGCGCACGGGCCGCAGCGCGGGTAGACAGGGCACTCCTCAGCTCGGGGGTTGCCGCCGTGAAAACCGTCTTCTCGACACTGGATTGTTACGCGAGCTCCCTGCGGAAGTTGATCTGCATGTTTCTCCTTCCGCCCCTGTTTGCACTGGGCGTGCCGATGGCCTCTCGCAGACAGGGCAGTCCTACGCTGTCTATCGCGCGCTTTCCGACCGCGGCGTGACGACGACGGGTCGGATTGTCGACATGGCCGAGACCGGAGGGAAGGTCGTGCGGGTCGTCGTCACCTCCTCCTTCGTTGCGGCCGACGGGCGACGGTATCTATCCGGCGCGCGGTTCTACCGCTCCGAGACCTATCGCATGCGGCGAGGAGACCCGATCGGTGTGATCTACGACCGCGACAAACCCGGCATCAACGCGGTGTCGCTCGCGGCGGCCCGGGGCGACATCCGATCGGCCATCGTCCTCGTCATGTTGGGCGCGGGGGCGCTGGCGCTCATACTCTGGATGTTCCGGGACGACTACCGCATCATCTACCAGAGCATGCGCCGCCTCGCGGACGCCCCCGCGTAAAGCAACCCGGCGTGGCCCTGAGCCGCGTGGCCCTGAGGCGACCGAACTCACCGCGAACGGGTGCGCCCGTGAAGCAGGGCCCTGGCCCATCCCGCGAACTGCGGCCACAGCGGGAAAGGGCGCGCAGGCCTGGCGCTGCGGCCCAGCGCATCGTTGATCCTGCCGATGACCATCGAGGCCTCGCCGAACCCGTTGTCGCGGGCGGCCGACAGGCCGCGCACCGCGATGTCGATCGCGGCGCGGTAACGACGGTTCTGGGCCAGCGCCAGTTCCAGTTCCTCGCTTTGGCTCAGGCCCGCGACCATCTCTATTGCAGCCTCGAAGATTCACGTGACGATGGTCGTTCTCACACCTCGTCGAACGGAGTTGTGCTACAAATTGGCACGGTTAACAACCCATTCTGTAGGATAAAGGCGGGGCATCTCGTTACGGCCGCCGGCGAATGAGCCAGGTCCGGCGGCAGTCGTCCGTCGCGGCTTTGGGATAGAGTGACCCTCCCGCAGCCCGAGCAATGGCGATGACCGCCGACGACATCCCCAGCCCGATCGGATCCGACGAGGTCGCCCGCCTGTTCGCTCCCCTCCACAACCTGTTCGCTCCCCTCCACAAGGAGCCATCCGGCGACCCGATCGCTCTCGCGGTCTCTGGGGGTAGCGACAGCACCGCGCTCATGCTCCTGTTCGCCGATTGGCTGCATCGGGAGGAAGTACCGGCTGGCCGGCACCTCGTGTTGACCGTGGATCATGGTCTCCGGGCAGAATCGAGCGCGGAGGCGCAGCAGGTCGCTGCGCAGGCCTCCCGCCTCGGCTTTCGGCACGCCACGTTGATCTGGAAAGGCGAGAAACCCAGGACGGGGGTTCAGGCCGCAGCGCGCAAAGCGCGCTATCGGCTCATGCGGGACCATCTCGCGGCCCACGGTATCGGCACGCTGCTCACGGCCCACACCCGCGACGACCAGGCCGAGACGCTGTTGATGCGCCTCGCTCGCGGCAGCGGTCTTGACGGGCTGGCCGGCATTGCCCCCTCGGTTGATCTGCCACCCGGTCCCGGCGGTGCTGCCCTGCGCGTTCTTCGCCCGTTGCTCGGAATGCCCAAGGCCCGTCTCGTGGCCACGTTGCGCGAGCGTGGCCTTGGCTGGAGCGAGGACCCGAGCAACCTGTCACAGGCCTACGAGCGGCCGCGGCTGAGGGCGGCGCAGGCTGCGCTCGAGGCCGTCGGCTTGACCAGCGCGATGCTGGCATCGAGCGCTGGACGCCTGCACCGGGTGCGGACGGCTATCGATGCCATGACGGATGCAGTCTGTGCCGAAGATCGGAACCTAGTGCGGACCGATCCTTGCGGCTTCTTCCGCATCGATCGCCTGGCGCTGAAACGGTTGCCGGATGAGATCGCCCTGCGGGTGATCAACCGCTGCATCGCGGCGGCGGGCGGCGCCGCAGAGCCGGTCTCGCTGGCCAAGCTCGAGCTGCTGGTGGCGGGAGTACAGGAGCGCGGCAGCGTTTGGCAGGGCCACAGGACCCTCGCGCGGGCGCACGTCGTGGTGGAGGGGGGCTTCGTTCAGATCGAGCGCGAGCCGGGGAGAGCGCCTCTGCCGGCCCCGCTCCTTGCAGGCGGGGCCTCGGTGTTGTGGGACGGCCGTTTTGCCGTCGAGATCGCCTCTGGCCTGGAAGGCAGCCTGGAGGTTGGCGCGCTCGGGGTAGCCGGTATCGGCGAGATCGAGCGTCTGGGGGGATCGGTCATTCGGTCGCGGCCCCTGCAATTCGTCCCTGCGTTCCGGCGGCAGGGCAGACTGGTCGCCGTTCCGTGCATAGATTTCTGGGGTGAAGCGGGGCTCGAGCGCCTGATCTCTGCGGCCTTCGTCGGGTTGAGATACAACCTGTCAAGGGCGGGTGACTGGGCCTCCGATGGTCCAGAAGCGGCCGCGGATGAGGTCTGACGGCCTCCAGATCACCCTCTCAAAGTGAGGGTTGCGACCCGTCGGCGCGTTAGCCACCGCGGCGCGATGGCGGCAGTCATGCTTGGCAAATTTTCTATACGCACCTATGTTAAACGAGACCTTGGAGCGCCGAGCGGCGGCGGATCGAGGCAGCAACCCAGGGTTGGACGGCACTCTATAGCCCCGGGGCACGAAGGAATCCCGATGAATTCCAACTTTCGGAACCTGGCAATCTGGGTCGTCATCGGCCTGTTGCTCATGGCGCTGTTCAATTTGTTCCAGAATCCCAGCACCGGGCGCCGTGGCAACGAGATCAGTTACTCTGATTTTCTTGCCGGCGTGGACGCCGGCAACATTTCGGATGTGACGATTGCCAAGCACCGGATCAGCGGCAGCTACCGCGACAAGAGCAGCACCTTCACCACCGTTGCGCCGGAGGATCCCGGCCTTGTGGAGCGCCTGAACAAGAAGGGCGTCAAGATCACCGCTCGGCCGCCGGAGGAGGACGTACCTTCCATCCTGGGCGTGCTGGTCAACTGGTTCCCGATGCTTCTCCTGATCGGCGTCTGGATCTTCTTCATGCGCCAGATGCAGTCGGGCGGCGGGCGCGCCATGGGTTTCGGCAAGTCAAAGGCCAAGCTGCTGACCGAGCGGCACGGCCGGGTCACATTCGAGGATGTCGCCGGCGTCGACGAGGCCAAGTCCGACCTGCAGGAGATCGTGGAGTTCCTGCGCGATCCGCAGAAGTTCCAGCGCCTCGGCGGCCGCATTCCGCGCGGTGCGCTGCTGGTCGGCCCGCCCGGTACCGGCAAGACCTTGCTGGCGCGGGCCATCGCCGGCGAGGCGAACGTGCCGTTCTTCACGATTTCGGGCTCGGACTTCGTCGAGATGTTCGTGGGCGTCGGCGCCTCGCGTGTTCGCGACATGTTCGACCAGGCCAAGAAGAATGCGCCCTGCATCATTTTCATCGACGAGATCGATGCTGTCGGCCGCCATCGCGGTGCGGGTCTGGGAGGCGGGAACGATGAGCGCGAGCAGACGTTGAACCAGCTGCTCGTGGAGATGGATGGCTTCGAGGCCAACGAGGGCATCATTCTCATCGCGGCCACCAACCGGCCGGACGTGCTCGATCCCGCGCTGCTGCGTCCGGGACGCTTCGATCGCCAGATCGTCGTCCCGAACCCCGATGTGGCCGGCCGCGAGAAGATCCTGCGCGTGCACATGCGCAAGGTTCCCCTGGCGCCTGACGTCGACGCCAAGGTGATTGCGCGGGGCACGCCGGGCTTCTCGGGAGCCGATTTGGCAAACCTCGTCAACGAGGCGGCGCTGCTTGCCGCCCGGCGCAACAAGCGGCTCGTCACCCAGCAGGAGTTCGAGGACTCCAAGGACAAGGTGATGATGGGCGCGGAGCGGCGCTCCATGGCCATGACCGAGGAGGAGAAGCTTGCGACCGCCTACCACGAGGCGGGCCACGCTCTGGTCAACCTCATGGTGCCGGGCAACGATCCCTTGCACAAGGTCACGATCATCCCGCGTGGCCGCGCGCTCGGCGTCACCATGAGCCTGCCGGAGCGCGACAAGCTCAGCTACTCCATGCAGTGGTGCACGGCGCGTATCGCGACGATGTTCGGCGGGCGGGTCGCCGAGCAGCTGATCTACGGCGAGGACCACCTCAATACGGGCGCCTCCAGCGACATCATGCAGGCAACCGAGCTTGCGCGCCGCATGGTGACGGAGTGGGGCATGAGCGAGAAGCTCGGACCCCTGCGCTACAACGAGAACCAGCAGGAGGTCTTCCTCGGCCACGCGATCACGCAGCGCCAGAACATGTCGGAGGACACGGCAAAGCTGATCGACGAGGAGATCCGGCGCATCGTCACGGACGGCGAGAAGAAGGCGCGCGAAGTGCTGTTTGCCAACCGCGACAAGCTCGAGGCGATCACACAGGGCCTGATGGAGTACGAAACCATCAGCGGCGAGGAAGTGCAGGCCCTGATCCGTGGCGAGCGGATCGTGCGGGTCTCCGACGACGAGGAGACCAAGGGGCCGGCTGGCCCGGCAGTTCCCGCCACGGGCAAGACGCGACCACCCCGCGCCGAGCCGGACACCGGCGGCCTGGAGCCACAGCCGACCTGATCGCTCGGGCACACGTGCGGCCGCATGCCCGTTGCGGCTGGCTGCACGCCTTCCTTTCGACGCTTTTTGCGCCTCCTGCTTGCGCGGGCGGGACCGGCGCGCGTTGATTCGGCTGGCGCTGATTCTCGCCCGCCGTCGCAAAGACCTGCAATGGTAGCTGTGGGCGATCGGGGAGGCCGGTTTGCACAGGGGGCTGCTGGACCCGGCCGTCGGCTGGATTGCGCATGATGGCTTGGCGGGGGTTGAAGACCGCCACGTGAACGAGGATACGGTGTGACCGACTCCGGGGGGCAAGGGGACCGGCGGAGCACTCCACGAACGGGCAAGCCCATGTCGCGCCCGACGGGTCAGGTTATGTCCCGCCCCGCCGGCGAGATTACCTCGCGGCCCGTGACGCAAACCATGTCCCGCCCCACCGGCCCGCCGACCGCACCCCCCTTCTCCAAGCCGGCCGCGGGCAAGGCGATGTCACGCCCAGCCGCGGACCCGCGAGGTGCCAGACGTCGGCTGCGCTCGGCCCTTGGACTGGCCGCCAAGCTGGTGGGCATCCCGGCGTTTGCCGTCGCTGTGGCCGTCGGACTGCTCTATGTGAAACTGCTGCATGGCCCTGTGGCGCTCGACTTTCTCAAGGACCCGATCGAGAAGGCGATCGCGGACGAATTGTCGGGGTTGCGCGTTCGCATCCAGGATGTCGCGCTGCGTCTGAGCGAAGGCGGCAAGCTGCAGTTCGAACTGCTCAACGTGCAGGTCGCGGACGCCGGCGACGTACCCTTGGCGCTGGCGCCGTCCGCCACAGTCTCCCTGAGCCACAGGGCATTGCTGGCGGGACGCATCGCACCCGAGAACGTCGCCCTGGTCTCGCCGCGACTGTCGCTGTTCTACAGCGAGGACGGTAAGCTCTCTCTGAAGTTTGCCGTCCCCGCCGAGACGCACGAGATTGCCAAGGCGCCGGCGGCTCGCTCCGGGCCGGGGGCGCCGCAGGCTCCCGCCGGCGCAGGCGAGGAAGCGCTGGGCCGCATCGATCTCGTCAAGGTGCTCTCCGAGAGCTCGGCGCGCGCGCGCCGGCGCCAGCATGCTGGCGCCTATCTGCGCGAGGTGGGGCTGAAGTCGGCCACGGTCGTGATCGACAACGGCAGCCGCAAGAGCATTTGGCGCGTACCGGAACTCGATATCGACCTCGACCATCGCCGCAGCCGCAGCTCGATCGCCGGGCGCGCCAAGATCGACTCGCTCACCGGTCCCTGGACGTTGAATTTCCGCACCCAGGAGCAGGAGAATGCCCGCACCCTGCAACTGGCGGTGTCCGTCCAGGGCCTCATCCCGCGCGGCCTGGCACGCACGCTGCCGCAGCTGGCAGGGCTCGAGAGCCTCGATGTGCAGCTGTGGGGCGATGCGAAGGTCGAGCTCTCCAGCACGGGGGAGATCCTGGGCGGGACGATCGGCATCGACATGGCTCCAGGGCGGGTGCTGCTGCCGTGGCTCGGCGCCACCCCGCTGCAGGTCGACGGCGGGCATCTCGCCTTGTCCTACGAGCGCGCGGCGCGGCGCTTCGAGATCGCACCATCGGTGCTCGTGTGGGGCGACAGCCGGGTGCAGTTCACCGGCAATATCGTGCGCACGGGACAGGGTGCGACCGACTCCGGATGGTCCTTTGCCCTCAAGTCGGCTGGCGGCTGGATCGGCGCGGAACCGCCATTGCTGCCGCGGCTTGCCATCGACGACTGGGAGGTGAGCGGCAGTTTCGCACCCGAGCGCGGTCGCATCGTCCTCAACCAGGTTCTGCTGCGTGCCGGAGGGGGCGAGGTCACTGCCGAGGGGGACGTGACCGACATGGTCGGCGCGATGAAGGCCAGGCTCGAGGGCAAGATCGGAGCGATGTCCATCAGCACCCTCAAGACGCTCTGGCCCGCTCCGCTTGCGCCGCGCACGCGCGACTGGGTGGTAGGACACGTGGCGCGGGGCTGGGTCCAGGGCGGGGCGTTCCGGCTGGCCACGGACTCTGGGCCGAAGCGTGGCCCGAATGATCCCGCGGCCCACCACACCAGCGGCTTGCTGGCGCTCGAAGGTGTCAACCTCGGCTTCGACCTCATTCGCGCCTGGCCTACCCTGGAGGCACCGCGCGCCGCGGTGCGGGTCGACGAGAACACCTTCGAGCTCAGCGTGCCGGACGGAGCATTCGCCCTCGCGGACGGACGCCGTATCGGCGTCAAGGGTACGTTCACCGTCGACATGGAGGAGCCGCTGCCGCGCACCGGGCGCGCCGCCTTCCGGATGCATGGCCCGCTGTCGGCCGCGCTCGAGATGCTCGATGCCGAGCCGCTGCAAATCCTGCAGAACAACGGCCTGACGATCGCCGGCGTGGACGGCAAGGTCGACAGCCAACTGACGGTCTCCATGCCTCTCGGCCAGCCGCTGGGCCCGCGCGACGTGACGGTTGAAGGCAAGGCCCGCGTCACCGAGGGCCGGCTTGGCCAGATGCTCGGACCCTATGAGGTGAGCGGCGCCAACATCGCCATCGACATGACCGCCACGGCTGCGGAGGCGAGGGGCGAGATGGTGGTGAACGGTGTGGTCGCCAAGGCAGGCTGGCACCACATCTTCGGCGCTCCCGCCGACAAGCAGCCGCCGTTGCGCATCACGGCGAACCTCGACGGCAACGCCCGCAACCAGCTGGGGCTCGACGTCAACGAGATCGTACAGGGCGATGTCGCCGTCGAGGTGACGGTCGGCAGGGATGCGGAGGGAGAGCGGCGCGTGCACCTGCGCGCGGATCTGCTCAACAGCGAGATCGTTCTCGACAGCGTGGCCTGGCGCAAGCCCAGGGGCAGGGCCAGCCTGTTCGAGTTCGACCTCCTGCGTGGCGGCAGCCCTTACCCCTTGGAGCTGCGCAATGTCCGACTCGTCGGCGACGATGTCGCGATCGAGGGCTGGATGGGCATCGGCGCCGATAACCGCCTCAAGGAATTCCGTTTCCCCAATTTCTCGCTCAACGTCGTCACCAGCCTGCAGGCGCATGGCAAGATGCGCCCGGATGGCGTCTGGGACGTCACCGCAAAGGGGCCGACCTACGACGGGCGCGACCTCTTCCGCTCCTTCTTCGATGTTTCTCACCTTGGCGCGACGGCCGCGAGCGCTAAGGCACGCTCCGGTCTCGACCTGCAGGCCGACATCGACACGGTCGTCGGCTTCTCCGACACGACCCTGCGCAGTGCCAAGGTGCGGTTGCAGAAACGCGGGAACAGGATGACGTCGCTCGATGCCCGCGGTGTGCTGGAGGGCGGCAAGCCGTTCGTGGCCGAGGTGCGCAGCGATGCGGGTCATGCCCGGCGCCTTCGCGCCGAAGCGACCGATGCCGGTCTCGCCTTCAAGCTGGTCGGATTCTATCCCAATGCCGTCGGCGGCACCATGCAGCTTGAAGTCAATCTCGACGGCCAGGGTCCTGTCGAGCGCACGGGCCTGCTGGTGGCTCGCAATTTCACCGTGCTCGGCGACCCCATCATCAGCGAGGTGCTGCAGAACGCCGACGGCACACCATCCAACCAGCGCCGCACTGTCGTGCGCGAGCAGTTCGATTTCGAGGTCATGCGCGTGCCGTTCGAAGTCGGGCACGGCCAGTTCGTGATGCACGATGCCGTCCTCAATGGCCAGCTCGTCAGCGCGTCGATGACCGGCAAGGTCGACTTCAGGGCCCAGAGGGTCCACATCGGGGGCACGTATGTCCCGATATCCGGCCTGATGCGGGCGCCGGCGGAGATCCCGCTGCTGGGGCAGGTCCTCACGGGTCCAAGGGGCGAGGGCATGTTCGGCATCACCTTCGCCATCAAGGGGCCGATGGCCCGGCCCGAAGTGATCGTGAACCCCCTCTCGCTGCTGACCCCGGGCTTCACGCGCGAGATCTTTCAGATGACTCCTGAGGATCTGCGCATCGTGCCGCGCGAAAGGCCGAGCGCCAGGAGCGAGGGGCCCCGCGCTCCCGGCAGCGGCTCGGGCTCGGATGCGGGCTCGCGCTGGTCGGCCGAGACCGCCCAGCCCCCATCGCGCAGGAGATAGGCGCAGGCAGAGACCGGCCCTCGCACCGGTCCCGGCGCAACGGCAGCCCACGCCTGCACAAACTGCACTTCCTCGCCTTCGCATTGAACTTACAATGAGGAATGGGCTGCGGGTGCGGCCCGTCCGACTGCAGGTGGAGGACTCGATGGGGACTGCCAATGGCGCCAGGAAAGGCTCAGCGGGCGCGAAGGTCGCGGCATATGATGCCCTGATCATCGGCGCGGGCTTCTCGGGCCTCTACCAGCTGCATTGCCTGCGCGACCGGCTGGGCCTCTCGGCGGTGGTGCTCGAGACCGGCGATGGCGTCGGCGGCACCTGGTACTGGAACCGCTATCCCGGCGCCCGGTGCGATTCGGAAAGCCATTCCTACTGCTTCACATTCTCCGAGCAGCTGCAGGAGGGCTGGCAGTGGACGGAGCGCTATCCCGGGCACGCGGAGGTCCGGCGCTACCTCAACTACGTCGCCGACCGGCTCGATCTCAAGCGCGACATCCGCTTCGACACGCGCGTGACGGCGGCACGCTACGACGAGAAGGCCAACCGCTGGCATGTGAGCACGCAGACGGGAGAGGCGTTCACGGCGAAATTCCTGATCGCCGCCGTCGGCTGCCTCTCTGCCGCCAACGTGCCGCGCATCCCCAGCCTTGAGACGTTCGCCGGCCGCTGGGTGCACACGGGTCAGTGGCCGCACGAAGGGGTAGACTTCACCGGCAAGCGCGTCGGCCTCATCGGCACCGGCTCGACCGGCATCCAGGCTGCGCCGGTCATCGCCGAGACCGCGGGGCATCTCACCGTCTTCCAGCGCACGGCCAACTACAGCGTGCCCGCGCGCAACGCTCCGCTGACCCCGGCCTTCCAGAAATACGTCCGCGACAACCGCGCCGAGATCCGGCGCATCATGCGCGCCGCCACCAACGGTCACGCATTCCTGATCGAGGACCGCAAGGTCTTCGATGTGAGCCCGCAGGAGCGCCAGGCGATCTATGAGGCGGCGTGGGAGACGGGCGGGCTGCAGTTCCGGGCCACCTTTCAGGATCTCCTGCAGGACAAGGGCGCCAACGACACGGCCGCCGACTTCATTCGCAGCAAGATCCGCCAGATCGTGAAGGACCCTGCCACTGCCGAGAAGCTCGCCGATATCGACCACCCCTATGCCGCCAAGCGCCCGCCCATCGACACCGACTACTTCGAGACCTTCAATCGCGACAACGTCGCGCTAGTGGATGTGCGGGCCGCGCCCATCGAGGCCATCACGCCGGCCGGCGTGCGCACGCGCGATGCGGAATATCCGCTCGACATCATCGTGTTCGCTACCGGCTTCGATGCCATGACGGGCCCGCTGCTGCGCATCGACATTCGCGGGCGTGATGGGCTCGCGCTGGTGGACGCCTGGTCGGCCGGCCCGCGCAACTACCTGGGCCTGCAGGTCGCGGGCTTTCCAAACCTGTTCACCGTGACAGGCCCCGGCAGCCCGTCCGTGCTCTGCAACATGCCGGTGGCGATCGAGCAGCACGTCGAGTGGATCACCGATTGCATCGCCCACATGCGCGCGAACGGCCTCGAGCGTGTCGAGGCGCAGCCGGAGGCGATGGACCGCTGGGTTGCGGAGGTGAACGCCGCTGCCAATGCAACGCTGCTGCCGCAGGCGCATCACTCCTGGTATCTCGGCGCCAACGTGCCGGGAAAGCCGCGCGTGTTCATGCCGTATGCCGGCGGCATGGGGCGCTATCGCGAGATCTGCGACGAGGTTGCGGTCAGGGGCTACGAGGGCTTCGCGCTTACCGGCTGACGCCGTCGCTTACAGAGCAGCTTGCGCCCACCTGGCGAACGCGCGGATCGAGGCCTCCTTGGGGTGGCCGGGGCGGTGGACGATGTAGAAGCCGTAGCCGGGGAGCGTGATGTCGGAAAGGCGCAGCAGCGTTCCCGCGGCAAGCTCAGGCCTGATCAGAACGTCGCTGCAGATGCCGAGACCCTGCCCGGCGATCACCGCCTCGATGGCGTGCAGCTCCTCCCGGAAGCTCAGCGCCGCCAGGCTCGCAAGCCGCGGCACGGCCGCCTTGTGGCGGGCGCGTGCCGCAACCTCCCAGCGGTGCCAGTTCGGTGCCTCCCGATCGGTCGGCGGCCATTCCGCCTCGATGAGGGGATAGCGGGCCAAATCCGCGGGACGCATCCTTGTGTGCACCTTGCCGACCAGAGAAGGGCTGCCGACGACGTGGAAGGTGTCGCGCACCAGCTCGACGGCGTGTCCATCCGAGGGCGGCGTGCGTGCGTAGCGAATGGCAACGTCGGCCTCGCCGGCCTGCAGGTCGAGGACGGCATCGGTGCCGACGAGCTGGATCGTGAGCCGCGGGTGGAGCTGGCGCCAGCGCGGCAGGCGCGGCACGAGCCAGCGCGCGGCGAAGGCGTTGGTGGCGGTGACGCGCAGCCTGCCGCTCGCCGCGCCCGCGCGCACGCTTGCCAGCGCCTCGGCAAACGCCTCCAGGCCGTCGCGCAGAACCGGAAACAGCTGCTCTCCCGCCCTGGTCAAGGTCAGGGGGCGCGGCCGGCGGCGAAACAGGCGCTGCCCGCAATGCTCCTCGAGCAGCCTGATCTGGTGGCTGATCGCCGTCGGCGTGACGCTCAGCTCAGCGGCCGCGGCTTTGAAACTCAAGTGGCGGGCGGCCGCCTCGAAGGCGCGTAGCTCGGTGAGTGGCCGCAGGCGCTCCATGGCAAGGATCGTAGATGAATTTGCTTCACCCGCAGCTGAATTCTTCGACCTTGCTCCTGGCCGGCGACTTCCGGGAAAGTGGCGATCGGTCGTCGCCGCCCTTGGATGGACAGGCGCCATGAACAACGCCATTTCGGCCTCTCTTGATGAGATGCTCGCGAAGGTTCGCCGCCTGGCCCCGCTGGTCGCGGAGCACCGGAACGCGATCGAGCGCGAGCGCCGCCTCCCTGAGGCGGTGTTTGCGGCCTGCGCCGATGCCGGGCTGTTCCGCCTGTGGCTGCCGAAGGCTCTCGGAGGACCGGAGCTGTCGCCGCTCGAATTCATGGAGGTGGTCGAGGCCGCAGCCGAACTCGACGGCTCGGTCGGCTGGATCGTCGGCAATGGCGGCGGCATGAGCCGGGTTGCCGGCTATCTTCCCGAGGCCTCCGCCCGCGCGCTGTTTGTGAACCCGCATGCGTTCGTGGTGAGCGCGACGGGTGCGGTCGGAACGGCGGTGCCGGTGGACGGCGGCTACCGGGTGAGCGGGCGGTGGCCGTTCGACAGCGGGGCGCATCACGCCACACACTTCATGGGCCTGTGCCAGGTCCCCGGCATCGCCGGGGGCAAGGACGTGCAGACGCTGTGCTGCTATTTCCCGCGGGAAAAGGTCACCATCATCGACAATTGGCACGTCTCGGGTCTGCTCGGCACGGGCAGTTGCGACTTCGAGGTGGGCGATCTCGTCGTCCCAGCGGTTCACGCCCACGCTTTCCCAGATCACCGGCCGACACAGCCCGGCCTGGTCTATCGCCTGCCGGCGGTGTCCACGTTCTCCTGGACGGTGTCCGTCGTGCCGCTCGGCATCGCCCGTGCCGCAATCAGCGCGTTCGCGGAGTTGGCGGAAGGCAAGGTACGCGTGGGCACCAGCCTGCCGCTGCGCGAGCGCGAGGTCATTCAGTCCGAGTTCGGCCGTGTGAGCGTTCATCTGGCGGCGGCCCGTGCCCTTTTGCGAGAGGCGATGGGGGAGTTGACGGCGGCAACCGACACGGGCGGAGAGCGGCTGTTGCGGGCGCGTGCCGCGCTCCGGGCAGCTTGCACGCACGCGGCCGAGACCGCCGTCGAGATTGTGGGCCGGTTGGCTGCTGCGGCGGGGGCAGTAGCAATTTTCGAGACCAACCGGCTCGAACGATGCGTGCGCGATGTCCACGCGGCCGTGAAGCACGTGTCCATGAGCCCAAACAACTACGTCATCAGTGGGCGCGTCGCCCTCGGGCTTCCGCCGGGCACGAGCCGGCTCTGATGGCGAGCAACCAGGAGACTGAAGGATGCCCTGCGTGCGGATCGCCCCGGGGAATTGGGCAGCTGGCCGTGCAATGCAGTTGATCGAAGCGGTGCAGGCGGCGCTCGTCTCTGCCTTCCAGATCCCGGACGGGGATCGCGACATCGTATTGGGCCTTTACGACGCGAACCGGCGCATCGTGCCGGGGGGCCGGTCGGAGCGCTACACGCGCGTCGAGATCATCGGCATCGCTGCGCGCTCGGCGGACGCCAAGCGCGCCCTGTACAGGGCGATCGCCGACAACCTGGAGGAGGTCGCGGGCGTTCCGCGCAACGCGACGCGGATCGTCCTGATCGAACCTGAGCCCGGCAACTGGGGCGTGAAAGGCGGCTTGCCCGCCTCCGAAGTGGACCTCGGTTTCAAGATCGACGTCTAGGGCCGGCAGGAGCCCCCCCCGCGCGCGCGTTGGCGCGAGGGGGCAAAGATGCGCTAAGCTTGGAGCAGATGAGCTGGCGTGGCCTGTGCCACGCCTCGATCGTTTGATGGAGTGCACGATATGGCAGGTATAACGCGAAGAGCGAGCGCCGAATGGCAGGGCACGGGCAAGGAGGGCAAGGGCAGCCTGACCTCGCAAAGCGGTGTCCTCGCCACCACGCCCTACGGCTTCAACACGCGCTTCGGCGATACCAAGGGCACCAACCCCGAGGAGCTGCTCGCCGCCTCTCACGCGGGCTGCTTCACGATGGCACTGGCGTTCGCATTGAGCGCCGCGGGCTTCACGCCGACGCGGCTTGCCACGAGCGCCGCCGTGACGCTCGAGCCGGAGGGTGCGGGCTTCAAGATCTCGAAATCGGCGCTGAAGCTCGAGGCGACTGTGCCCAACATCTCGCAAGAGCAGTTCCAGAAGGCTGCCGAGGGCGCCAAGGCCGGCTGCCCGATATCGAAGGTTCTCAACGCAGAAATCACGCTCGACTGGAAGCTGGCCTGAGGAAGCAACGGGACACGGACATGGAAAAGCGCAAGCTCGGCAATTCCGGCATCTCCATAGCACCGCTGATGTTCGGGGGTAACGTATTCGGCTGGACGGCCGACGAGGCAATGTCGTTCAAGCTGCTCGATGCCTTCGTCGGCGCCGGCTTCGATGCCATCGATACGGCCGACGTCTATTCGAAGTGGGTGCCGGGACACAAGGGCGGTGAATCCGAGACGATCCTCGGCAAATGGCTGAAAGCGCGGGGCGGCCGCGACAAGCTCATCATCGCCACCAAGGTCGGCATGGAGATGCCGGGCATCGGCCAGGGTCTGCGCAAGGACTATATCCTTGCCCGGGTCGAGGACTCCCTGAAGCGCCTGCAGACGGACTACGTCGACCTTTATCAGTCGCACACCGACGATCAGTCGGCGCCGCTTGACGAGACGCTCGGCGCCTACCAGAAGCTGATCGATCAGGGCAAGGTGCGCGCCATCGGCGCCTCCAACTACGAGGCGCCGCGGCTGGCCCAGGCCTTGAAGGCCAGCGCCGCGGCCAGGCTGCCGCGCTACGAGACGCTGCAGCCGCTCTACAACCTGTCCGACCGCGAAGGCTTCGAGAAGGAGCTGCAGCCCCTGTGCGTCAAGGAGAATGTGGGAGTGATCCCATACTACGCCCTGGCGGCGGGTTTCCTCACCGGCAAGTACCGCTCGGAGGCAGATTTCGGCAAGAGCCCCCGCGGCGCCCGCATGAAGGCCTACCTCAATGACAGGGGCAGGCGCATCCTGAAGGCCCTGGACGACGTTGCCGTGGGCCTGAAGGCGAAGCCCGGCCAGGTCGCACTGGCGTGGCTCATGACGCGGCCGGCTATCACAGCACCCATCGCCAGCGCGACGTCGATGGCCCAGATGGAGGAGTTGATCGGGGCAGTGCGGCTGAAGCTAGGGCCCGATGCGCTCAAGGCGCTCGATGCGGCCAGCGCGTAGGCCGGCTTTGCCGGCGCAAAGCCGCGGAAATGAAGGGGATGTGGGTTGGGTGCCTGACCCTTATTGGATCCGTTCGCTCGGCAGGGTGAGATCTGGGCGGGCGGGGTGTGCGCGCAAACTACCGCGGCATACTTGCCACGCCGCAGGGAGCGCTTATCTCACATGCGTGTGCACTGGGTCGGAATCCCTTGCTTTCGCAGGCGAATTGTGCGACTGACCCGGCCACGGGCGCAGGGGATCGCTTTCATAAAGCATTTCCCCGGACAGACGGTTTCCCGTTAGGCCCTTTGTGGCTCAACCCCTGCGCTCCACTGTTGCCGATGTCGCGCCCGTACCGCGTCGCGCCAGCGTCGGCGTATGCAGAGACGCATGGAGATACTTTCTTTTGCAAACCGCAAGCTTCGCTGAGCTCGGGCTCAGCGCGAAAGTCCAGGCGGCCGTCCAGGCTGCCGGCTACACCCAACCCACTCCCATCCAGATCCAGGCCATTCCGGTCGCCGTGACCGGGCGCGATCTCCTCGGGATCGCCCAGACGGGCACCGGCAAGACAGCGGGCTTCGTCCTGCCAATGCTGGCCCGGCTCGAATCAGGGCGCGCACGGGCCCGCATGCCGCGCTCGCTGATCCTGGCGCCGACTCGCGAGCTCGCGGCCCAGGTGGCGCAAAGCTTCGAGAAGTATGGGGTCAACCACAAGCTCTCGGTCGCGTTGCTGATCGGCGGCGTCTCCTTCGACGATCAGCTGAGGAAACTCGATCGCGGTGTCGATGTCCTGATTGCGACACCCGGCCGGCTGCTCGATCACTTCGGCCGGGGCAAGATCCTGCTGACGGGCGTCGAGATTCTGGTGATCGACGAGGCAGACCGGATGCTCGATATGGGCTTCATCCCCGATATCGAGCGCATCTGCAAGCTGCTTCCTCCGCGGCGTCAGACGCTGTTCTTCTCGGCCACCATGCCACCGGAGATCCAGCGCCTGGTCGACAGCTTCCTGAAGGATCCCGTGCGCATCGAGGTGGCGCGGCCCGCCACCACCGCGGCCACCATCACCCAGCGCTTCCGCTACTGCGGCTCCACGGAGGATTGGGAGAAACGGGAGGTGCTGCGCGAGCTTATCCGCTCCGAGCACGTTAAGAACGCCATCATCTTCTGCAACCGCAAGCGCGACGTTGCGATCCTGCTCAAGTCGCTGCAGAAGCACGGCTTCAACGCCGGCGCGCTGCACGGCGACATGGATCAGATGAGCCGAATGGCGACGCTCGATGCCTTCCGTGAGGGGCGCATCACGTTCCTGGCGGCGAGCGACGTCGCCGCGCGTGGCCTCGACATCCCCGACGTCAGTCACATCTTCAATTTCGATGTCCCCTGGCAGTCGGACGACTATGTGCACCGCATCGGTCGCACGGGGCGCGCCGGCAAGGAAGGCCGATCGCTGACGATCGTGACCCCCGACGACTTCAAGCAGCTCAAGGACATCGAGAAGATGCTGGGGGGCTCCGTCACCTGGATCGGCGATGCGCCGAGCGAGGAGGAAATCGCCAGCGGGTCCAAGCGCAGGCGGGGCCGTGGCGGTCGCCCGTCATCGGGCCGTCAGGAAGGCCGCAACTCCGGCAGGGGTGGGCGCAAAGGGGCGGACAGGTCTGCTGCCCGCCCACGTCCTGAGCGCAGGCAGCCCGGCGGCGCGCACGAGCATCAGAACGGCCATTCCGTCTCTGTCGAGGCCTCTGTCGAAGGGAGCGAGCGCCCGCCGCAACGCGAGGAGCGCAGGTCGCCACGTCCCGCGCGGCCCGAACCTCGGCGCGAGGCGCGCGAGGAGGGTGCGCCGCGTGAAGGCAGCCACAATGGCCGCGCCCGTCCGCAGCGCCGTGAGCGGCAGGGCTCGACCGAGCGCCATGCCAGCGGCGGCCAGCAGCGATCCGGCAAGCCGACCCGCCAGCCCTGGGAGCCGCGGCCGGCCCGGACGCCCGATCGCCAGCGCGAGGATCGCACGCCTTCGCCTGTCGGCCTGGGTGATCACGTGCCCGCGTTCCTGAGGAAGACGACGCGCAGCGCGAATTGAGTGCAGCAGCGAGATTGCTCCTGCTTGCGACCGGGAGGGCCGCTTGGAAGCTCGGCCCTCAGAAGCTCGGCCCCATATGCTGAGCAACACGCCCGCGCGAGGTCTGATAGGTCGCTCCCGGCTGTGAGGCCGCAAGCCGCCATATCAGCTCGGCCGCTAGGTCGCGCAGGCAGGCGCCGGTCTGACCTGGATATTTCGCCCAGTAGGACCGAGGCGAGGGGGCAAAGCGCGTCGCCGCCTGCAGCGGCGTGACGCGCAGGATCGCCTGGCGGAAGCACTTGAGCTCCGCGTCCTGCCTTAGCCACTGCTCATACTGCGCATCCTCGGGCGCGTGGGGGTCCTTCATGTTGATGATGACGCCGAGCGACTCGGCAAAGCCCATCTGCGGATCGCGCTGGCGGAACTCACGCAGGAACTTGAGACCCCGCGAGGAGATGTAGTCGGGGCGGGTCGGGGAGACGTAGAAATCCGCCTCGCGCAGCCAGCACTCCGTGAGCACCGAGAGGCCCGGGGCGCTGTCGATCAGAACGATGTCGTAGGCCGCGCGCGCGTCGACGAGGAGAGCGCCGATGATCTTGCGCAGATCGCGCTCGTGCTCGCCCTTGGACACCTCGCGCTCGAACAGCGTCAGCTGGGTGTCGCTCGGGAGCAGGTGGATCGAGCGCGCGTCGTCGACATCGGAGGCTCCGGTTATCACGAAGTCCTGCCACTTGACCGGCGACGGCTTGAGCACCGCTCCGACGAGGTAGTCGACGATCGTGCGGCCCGAAGTCTGTGCTGCCTCCAAGGCCTCTTGCGGCAGCAGCATGTGGCTGATGCTCGCCTGGGCATCGGAGTCGATGACGAGGACCTTGCGACCGTGATCGTTGGAGAGGGTTTCCGCCAGGGCGAGGACGAGAGTCGACTTCCCCACGCCGCCCTTGGCGTTCATGACGGTAATGGTGTTGCGCATGAAGCCCCCAGAAGAACCGATCGCCCGCACGACCATCCCGCAGAGGCAAGACAACGGCTCAAGCAAGGAGAATTTGTGACGTACAACCGCTCAGCGCAGGCGTTTTCGCACTCCGAGGACCGGGGAGAGGGGCAGGATAATGGCGGTGGCGATGACGGCCAGCACGAGTAACAAGAGCTCGCCAAAGGTCCCGCGGTTGATCGGAAACAGCAAATTCAGGCACTTGGTGAGGGGCTCGTCCGCCGCGATGCGACGCCCGTGAGCGTGCCGCCTCATCCTGGCCCTGTTGTTTGGTCGAGGGCTTCTGGTTCAGCCCGGGGCACCCGAGGACAGATAGATCGTCAGCAGAGGGAGACAAGCGCCGGAAGGCCGAACCGGCGCCGGAGGGGTACTGTCCCGCGCCAGGCAGCAGGGTCGAGGCACAGGTTTGGTCGGCGACGGGTCGAGAGCCCGGGCACGAGCACGTCGGAGAGGGTGGCGTGGGTCGGAGCTGAAGAGGCTTGTATGGGGCCGCAGAAACTGCGACACCATAACATTCCTGGAGGACGCCATGGCTCAAACACCTTTCGAGATACCCCAGCAGCTGCGTGAGCTTGCCGAGAAAAACGTGGAGCAGGCGCGGACTGCGTATGGCCAGTTCATGGACGCCATGATGAAAGCCACGGGAATGTGGATGACGGCGATACCGTCGAATGAAATGACGTCGGGGTTCAAGGTCGTGCAGGAACGGGCCGTTCGGTTCGCCAAGCAGAACGCCGAGGCCTGCTTTGCCCTGGCGACCGAGCTCGCCAATGCCAAGGATATCCAGGACGTGCTGGCGATCCAGAGCCGCTACGCCCAAACGCAGATGCAGGCCTACGCCTTGCAGGCCCAGGAGTTGGGCCGGCTGATGACGGAGGCCGCGCAGACCATGCAACCCAAGAACTAGGGCAGATGCGGGCACCGGCGCGGCCGCACGTGGTGGTCGCGTGGTGGCATGGCACTCGTCCCTACCAGGTGTTAGTGAAGTCGGCGTCCCGCGACTGGCAATTCTCGGCGGAATGCGCGAGACTGCCGACTTCGCACTCCCGCCTCACGCCAACCCGCGCCTTGTGCGCCCTGATGGACTGTCACCATGCATGGCCTGATTGCACGCAAGGCTCGAAGCGCGATCGATGCGCATATCGAGGATGCCGCCGGCATGCCGACCAGTTTGCACCATATGGCCCAGGACAGCGTGGCCCGATCGCGGGAGCTCTACCGCAGCACGATGGCGGCCGCTCAGGGTAGCGCCAGGGTTTTCGCCGAGGTGGCAGAGACCACGTGGGGCAGCGCAAAGCTGCTCAACGACAAGATCATCCAGAACGTGACCGCCAACACGGAAGCTGCCTTCAGTGCGGCCGAGGCGATCGCGCAGGCCCGGTCGCTGCCGGAGGCGGCCCAGCTCCAGAGCGACTTCATGCAACTGCTGTTCGCCTCGACCGGCGAGCAGCTGAAGGAGTTCGTGGACCTCTCGGCGCGCGTGGCCCAGCATGTGCTCGAGACGGTGCAGGAGGCAGCCAGCCGATCGCTGAAGCCGGGACCGTAGGCGGCGCTCGATCGGGCGCTTGGCTCTTATGGCAGCGGCTGCGTCCTCCAGATCGCCGGCGCGCACGCGACCCGCACCAAGTCCCCACCGTGCGCGGCAAAGCCTCGCGCCAGCGCCAGGCCGATACCGCGCGAGCCGCCGGTGACGAGCACGATGGGCCGCCGCGCAACGGCAGCGGGAACAGGTGTCAGGGGGATCGAACCGTCCATCGATGAGGCGAACGGAGTAGCCGCTTCAGTCCGAGCCCGCCGGAATCCCCTCGCGGGGCGCGCAGCTGCGCGGTTGGCGGCCAGCCTGCCATCGCCGCCCGTCAGAATGGACGGCAACACCCGCGAGGCTGCCGCGCAGAAAAGACAGGTCTTTGCGCGAAAGCCGCAACCTGACTAGGCTCGATCGGTTTGAACCCTGCAACGCGGCATTGCTGGAGACGGGAAGCCATGACGAAGTCGGTGCTCGGCATTGTCGGAGGCAGCGGCCTCTACGATATCCCGGCGCTCGAGAAGGTTGCCTGGGAGAGCGTGAACTCGCCGTGGGGAACGCCATCGGACCAGATACTGTTCGCCGAGCTCGCGGGGCTGCCGATACGTTTCCTGCCGCGCCACGGCCGCGGCCACAAAGTGCCGCCGTCTGCCATCGACTACCGCGCCAACATCGACGCCCTCAAGCGCGCCGGCGTCACGGATCTGGTGTCGGTGTCGGCTTGCGGGTCGCTCAAGGAGGAGCTGCCGCCCGGACACTTCGTGCTGGTCGATCAGTTCATCGATCGCACGTTTGCGCGCGAGAAGAGCTTTTTCGGTCCCGGCTGCGTCGCCCACGTGTCGATGGCCGACCCGGTAAGCCCCGCCCTTGCTGATCTGGTCGAGGCAGCAGCGCGGAAAGAAAAGATCGCCAGCACGCGCGGCGGCACTTATCTCGTTATGGAGGGCCCGCAGTTCTCAACGCGCGCGGAAAGCAACCTCTATCGCAGCTGGGGCTGCGACGTGATCGGCATGACCAACATGCCCGAGGCCAAACTCGCGCGAGAGGCGGAGATCTGCTACGCCACCGTGGCCATGGTGACGGATTACGACTGCTGGCACGCCGATCATGCCGAGGTGGATGTGGCCGCCATCATCAAGGTGCTGCACGCGAACGTGGACAAGGCGCACAGGCTGATCGAGCGGCTTGCGCGCGATTTTCCCCGCGAGCACCCGCCCTGTCCCGTTGGCTCGGACCGAGCACTCGACGTCGCCATCATTACCCCGCCCGACGCGCGCAGCCCGGCGCTGCTGTCCAAGCTCGATGCCGTGGCTGGGCGCGTGCTGCGCACGTAGGTAGACGCAGACCGCCGGTGCGGGTGCCGCGGCGTCGTCGCCGCGGCCCGGCAAGCCATACGGCCGGGTGGAGGTGCGATCAGTACCTCGGGGCCGAGCCAGCCATGAAGTCCCGCAGCGTATAGTCGTGCTGGAAATTGCCGCCCGGAGACGGCGCCTGCGATTGCGCAACGGCGGTAGGCCGGGACCGGTTCCTGGCCGCGGACTGGGCCCACCGGCCCTTTCTTTGCCGCTTGCCATCGGCCGATTTCGCGGCGCGCCGGTCGGCGACAGTATCGTCATCGTCCGACTCTGCCGCGGCTTCGCGGGCAGGCGCCGCGGCGACCTTGTTATCGATGGTTGCAGCCAAGCTCGCCGGCGCTTCGGGTGAAACCGCAGCGACCAGCGGTGCCTTAGGCTTGGGCTCCACGTGGACTGACGCTGCGGGGCCGGCCGGGAGAGTCGCGGCCGCCTCCTTGTGGCTGGCCTGCGGTGTCGCGCCGGTTTGGACAGCCTCGGGCGGCGCTCCGGGCGACGCGAGCCTCTCCGGCTGAACCGGCGGGCTAACGGTGGCGCTCAGCAGGTTGAAATCCAGCACGCCCGCCCCGGCCCGGGGCAGCGGCCAGACCTTGCTGGCGACGAAGCCGATTGCGGCGGAGGAGGCGACAACGGCAGCGGCAAAGCCCATCCGCGCCAGGCGCCGGGAAATCGTACGCAGAGACCCACCAAAACGCATGTTCGTACCTAAAACATCTTAGCCGGCGACGCCGAACGGCCATGCACCAAGCCTCTGAAGGCCGGGTGATGCCTTGACCGCGGGAAGCCGGGAGCGCATTTACCACACCACGCCAATACGTTACGCAGAACCATTGCGGCCCAGCCGGGCGGCCGCGGGATATGGTTGCCCCACTACATTATCGCCCCGATGTCGCGGGGTCTACGGCGTTCGACGATGGCAGACGCAACTTGCCGCTCCCTGATGCTGCGCGGGCAGTATCGGCGGTCGCGCGACTTGGGTTGCGCGCTCGCCCGCGGCAGAGCGCACACATTTTTGGGGAGGGCGTTTGCGGAATTGAACGCCCTCCCCCCGTCTTGCGACGGAACCGCCAGACACGGTGTGGGGTGGTGCCCGGCGGCCAGCCAACAACGGCTGAGCCCTCGTTTCAGTCCTGTGACGCCGCGCCCCAGGCTGCGCCTGCGGCCGCGCCGCGTTCCGCAGGCTTTGTCGCCCAGTGAGTTAGCCTGGGAGGGCTCGGACAATGACAATTGCGTGAATGGCGGATGGGGAGGGAT